>NZ_JAHWGL010000129.1 GCF_019334315.1 Hymenobacter profundi | reverse complement strand
TGCTACTGCTGTTGCAAAACGACTACGTGCGGAGAGTATTAAAATGGTGAAGTAGTGGAGCGTTTGTCATCCTGAGCATGTGACGCAGCAAGCCAGTGCGGAAGAATCTTATCACGCGAGAACAAGTGTAACAACGACTCATGCAACTGGCAGACCTTCGTACGCTCAGGATGACAAACGCTTCACAACTTCACCATTCAACCTATCTTTGTGGTTTCGCTGCAAACTCCGGCCCCGCGTGGGCTGTTCTCATTTTATGGAAAATCCTGTAATCATTCTGGGCGCACAGAGCGTGGGCACCGCTGCCCTAGACTCCTTTCTGAGCAACGACGTGGTAGTGTACTGCCTGCTCGACGACGACGCCCAACTGCAAAATACCGAAGTAAACGACGTGCCCGTGATGGGCAACACCGATAACAAAGACCTGCTAAAACTGCTTGGCAAGAAGTGTGAGGTATTTGTCGCTACGGAGGACGCGGCCAGCCGCCGCAGCCTCACCGGCATGCTGCACGACGAGTACGAAGTAGCACCCGTCAACGCCATTCATGCCCGTGCCAGCGTGGCGGAACACGCCTGGCTGGGCCACGGCATTCTGGTAGGCGCCAATGCCGTAGTAGCCAGCACCGCCAAGGTAGGCGACGGCTGCATCATTGGAGCCAACGCCGTAGTGGAGACCAAAGTTGAGATAGGTGAATACTCGCAAATCGGCTCCGGCGCCATCCTGAACACCGGCGTGGTAGTAGGCGACCAAGCCTTTATCGGCTCGGGGGCCATTTTGGTGGCAGGTGTTAAGATTGGCAAGAAAGCTAGGGTAGGGGCTGGCTCCGTGGTAGTGGCCGATGTGCCTGCCAACCAAACCGTATTTGGCAACCCCGCTGCGAAGGTTGGTTAAGAACAGCTACTACCAAGTAGAAACCAATCTGTTGAGTTGAATAAGTTCTGTTCGAGTATTCAGTGAATCAGCTATTTAATTTTCAATTCTTAATTTTCGATTGAAAAATGGATTACCTCGTTCTGTTGTATTACTGCTACGCGCCCATTGACGACGTAGACGTATTTCGGGAGGAGCACCACCGCTTGTGCCTGCGCCTGCACTTGCGCGGCCGCATCATTGTGGCGCCGGAAGGGCTGAATGGTACGGTATCGGGCCGGCGGGTTGACTGCGAAGAATACATGCGCGTGGTGAAAGCTGATCCGCGCTTCGCGGCGCTGGAGTTCAAAATAGAACCCGCCGATGCCCACACATTCCAGAAACTGCACGTGCGCGTGAAACCCGAAATCGTGCACGTAGGCCTACCCGACATCAAGCCCTACGAGCGCACCGGCATCCACCTCTCGCCCCAGGAGTTCAAGGACATGAAGGACCAGGACGACGTGGTGGTGCTGGACGTGCGCTCCGACTACGAGTACGAGTTGGGCCGCTTCAAAAATGCCGTTACGCTCGACATCGAAAACTTCCGCGAGTTTCCGGGTAAGGTAGAGGAGCTAGCGCAGTATAAGGACAAGAAAATCCTGACCTACTGCACTGGCGGCATCAAGTGCGAAAAAGCCAGCGCCTTTCTGCTGGAGCAAGGCTTCGAGAATGTGTACCAGCTGCACGGCGGTATTATTAAATATGGCCTCGAAGCCGGCGGCGAGGATTTCGATGGCAAGTGCTACGTGTTCGACGGCCGCGTGGCCGTGGATGTGAACAGCGTCAACCCGACGATTATTTCCACCTGCCACCACTGCCACACGCCTTCGGCGCGTATGGTAAACTGTGCCAACCCGCACTGCAACGACCACCTGCCCCTCTGCGAAACCTGCGCCGAGCAGCTGGAAGGTGCCTGCTCGCCTACCTGCCAGCAGCACCCCGACAAGCGCCCCTACGACGGCACGGGTACCTACCCCAAAAACAGCAACAATTATAATCCTGAGCAGGGCTTGTTATCGTATAGGGCACCTGCTAAGTAGGCATTATAAATAGTTTGTCATCCTGAGCAGCGCGAAGGACCTTCTCACGCCAGAGCGACTATCATAACAACGATTCGTTCTGGCGTGAGAAGGTCCTTCGCGCTGCTCAGGATGACACTTTTTCTATATTCGCTTTCTCCCACCTAAAACACCTTTCTCATGCCTATTCCTGAATCGGAGCTGATCCTGAACAAAGACGGCAGCATCTACCACCTCAACCTGCTACCCGATCATATCTCCGAAACCATCATCACGGTGGGCGACCCGGAACGGGTGCCGATGGTCAGCCAGCACTTCGATTCCATTGAGACAAAGATTCAGAAGCGCGAGTTTGTGACCCACGTAGGCTACTACAAAGGCAAGCGTCTCACGGTGATTTCAACCGGCATGGGCACCGATAATATCGATATTCTGCTCAACGAGCTGGATGCGCTGGTCAACATTGACTTCATGGCGCGGGAGGCCTGCCCACACGACGAGCGGATTCAGCTGCGCATTGTGCGCATTGGCACCAGTGGCGCCTTGCAGGCCGATATTCCGGTAGGCTCGCACCTCGTCACGGAGCACGCCGTAGGCTTAGATTCGCTGATGCAGTTTTACCCTTTGGTTGAAACCGGCCTGGAAGTGGAAGTCGCTACCGGTATTCAGCAAGCCTTGCAGCTGCCCTACCGGCCCTACTGCGTGCGTGGCTCCGATCTATTGCGCGAGCAGCTCGGGAAAGGTATGGTGGTAGGCAATACGCTCACCTGCCCCGGTTTCTACGGCCCACAGGGCCGCGTGCTGCGCCTCGACCTGCGCCAACCCGACTTGATCCAACAGTTCCAGAATTTCCGTCACCAAAGCGCCGAAGGGGAGTTGCGTCTTACCAACTTCGAGATGGAAACGGCTGGCTATTATGCCCTGGGCCGTATGCTCGGCCACGAGGTAGTATCGCTAAACGCCATCGTAGCCAACCGCGCCACCGGCGAGTTTGCTACCGACTCGGAAAACGTCATCAACGATTTGATTGTGAAAACGCTGGACCGAGTGTAGTTGACGAGTTGTTCATTTAAAAGTTTGAAATAAAGCGTGTCATCCTGAGCGCAGCGAAGGACCTTCTTACGGTAGAACGATAGGCGTATTAACGACTCGTTCTGCCGTGAGTAGGTCCTTCGCTGCGCTCAGGATGACACGCTTTATGGGTTTCGCTTAGTAAAAATCAAACCCTAGCACAGCCTGCAAGGGTAGGGACACGCCGGCCTTCAGCGTGAGACTGTTGTCGTGGCAAGCCCAGATGCTGGTGTGCACGCGGCGGGTGATGTAGTCGGAAGTACGGAAATAGATGTCGACTTTACCCTGATAGTTGTTGCCGAGTGCCGTGGCGCGGTCGGCATCGTGCTGGCGGCGCTGCCGGTCGAGCGGATCTGTGAGAACATCTTCGGTAGGAAAGTGCAGACTTGGAATAGCTTCTTTCTCAATGATTTCGGCTGTGTCTGTCGAAGGTGTGAAGGGCATAGGTTGAAAAGCTAAATGGGTAGAGTAGGGTAAGAAAGTAAGTAAAGAACGCTTGTAGTGATTTGAAGCGTATTAAAACAGCATTATACTTCCATTAAAACTGCGCTAGAAATTTCATCGTGTCAATGCCGTCGGCGTAGTCCCACACCTGCGGGTGCTGCGCCCGCCCAAAAGCAAAGCTGCCCGGATATTGCCCGCCCGCCGATACCAGACACTGCGTTTGCGCAGCCACGGTAGTCAGGCGCTCCACTAGGTCTACCTCATGCTGATAGCCCTCGTAGTGCACCACCGAGATAGGCGACACCAACTGCGGGCTTTCCGTCAGCAGCAGGAAACCGTTGTCGTAGTGCGGTACGCCGTTCACCAGCAGAATGCTTTTGTTGTAGTCGTAGTTGTTCTGGTATTTGTGATGGTCGAGAATGTGGTGCCAGGGTTGCAACGCGTCGAGCAGGGTAGGGAAGGAGAAGCCTACCGGCACGTACAGTTTGCTCACGTTGCGGCAGCCCAGGCCGTAGTACCGGAAAATATCCTCGCCCACCAACCCTAGGTCGTGGTCCGACTCGCGGCCCGTGAGGATAGCCAGACTGGTGCGGTTGCGCCGGATTAGGTTGGGCTTCTTGCCGAAATAGTATTCGAAGTAACGGCCCGTGTTGTCGGAACCGGTGGCAATGAAGGCGTCGGCGGCATTCAGGCGCGGCGCAAAGCGGATCATTTCCTCGAAGCGTGGCTCAATCTTCACCAGTTCGCTGGCAATCCAGCTCATGAGCACAGTGTCGTCGGAGCTAGGTTTTGCCAGTAAAATGTGGCCGCTGAGCAGCACGCACAGCAGATCGTGAAAGCCTACCAGCGGAATATTGCCAGCCATGACCACGCCAATTTGGCGAGGCTGCTCCGGCTCGGCGGGGTAGCGGCCGGCCCATTGGCGCAGCGATTCCTCGTCCAACAGTTCGGCAATGCCTTTGATAGCATAGGCTACATTGGTAGGCGTGAACCAGTTGTTCTGGTTGCGCGCACGGGCACCTAGGCTGGCTAGTTCGTCTTCGGATAGGTTCTGCAAACGCTGGCCCAGGGCCACGAAGGCCGCTAGGCGGTCAGAATGATTCATAGAGGAAAGATGGGGTGGAAGGCTGAAGTTTGAGTGAAGCAGGATTGGAAAGCCCATTTCAGATCAACATTCAACGCTTAAAATTACGCGCACTGCGAGTTAGTTTCTATTTTTGTCGACCCGCGTTACGTTTGCGGCGCTTTTTACGTAAGCAACGACGTTACTTCAGCATAAAAATACAGACGGCTATGTCCATCATGATAACCGACGAGTGCATCAATTGTGGTGCCTGCGAACCGGAATGCCCCAACAATGCCATTTACGAAGGCGGTGCCCAATGGCGCTGGGCCGACGGAACGGCCCTGAAAGAAGTGGAAATGGACGGCGGTACCGTGGTGTCGGGTGTATCCCCGCAAACCCCGATTTCCGACGAGTACTACTACATCGTGTCCGATAAGTGCACCGAGTGCGTGGGCTTCCACGAGGAGCCCCAGTGCGCCGCCGTGTGCCCCGTAGACTGCTGCGTAGACGACCCCGACTACCGCGAATCGGAGCCGGAACTCCTGAAAAAGAAAGAGTGGCTGCATGCCGAAGCGTAAGCTACTTTCCTCTCCCTCAGAAGCCTGCCTCTGCCAAGGGGTAGGCTTTTTTGTGGGGTAGGGAAATTGAGTTGATGAGGCTGAGGGAATAAAACGTCTGTCATCCTGAGCGGAGCGAAGGACCTTCTCACGTGAGAAAGACAGGCGTAACAATGACTCGTTCCCCGTTCATCGTTCTCGCGTGAGAAGGTCCTTCGCTCCGCTCAGGATGACAGGTTCTACCTAGTCCCACGTCAACCCAATACCTCAGACCCTACTAAATCCCTATTTTTGCTCTTTCAACTAGATTCTCCCGTCGATGTCCATCGCCAAAACCTACTCTCCCGCCGACGTTGAAGCCAAATGGTACCAGCGCTGGCAGGAAAAAGGCTTTTTCCACGCCAAGCCCAACCCGCGCAAGCCCGCCTACTCCGTGGTGATTCCGCCGCCCAACGTAACGGGCGTGCTGCACATGGGCCACATGCTCAACAATACCATTCAGGATGTGCTGGTGCGCCGGGCGCGTATGCAGGGTAAGGAAGCGTGCTGGGTGCCCGGCACCGACCACGCCAGCATTGCCACCGAGGCCAAGGTAGTAGCGCTGTTGCAGGAAAAAGGCATCAGCAAAAAAGACCTTACCCGCGAGGAGTTCCTGACCCACGCCTGGGACTGGAAGGAAAAGTACGGCGGCATCATCCTGGAGCAGCTCAAGAAGTTGGGCGCCAGCTGCGACTGGGACCGCACGCGCTTCACGATGGAGCCCGAACTGACCGAGGCCGTACTGCGCGTCTTCGTGGACCTGTACCGCAAGGGCCAGATCTACCGCGGCGTACGCATGGTAAACTGGGACCCAAAAGGCGGTACCGCGCTATCCGACGAGGAAGTAATTCCGAAGGACACAATAGCCAAGATGTACCACCTCAAATACGAGGTAGTAGGGACCGAAGGCCAAGCGCTTACGGTGGCTACTTCCCGCCCCGAAACCATTATGGCCGACGTAGCCGTAGCGGTGAACCCGAACGACCCACGCTACACGCACCTGATTGGGCAGCGGGTTCGGATTCCGCTGCTGGGCCGCGAAATCCCGGTGATTGGCGACGAGTACGTAAGCATCGATTTCGGAACGGGCGCGCTGAAGGTGACGCCCGCGCACGATTTGAACGACTACGAGCTGGGCTTGAAGCACAACCTACCCGTTATCGACATTTTGAACAACGACGGCACGCTCAACGAAAAAGCAGTGCTGTACGTGGGCCAGGACCGCTTTGCAGCGCGTCGCAACGTGGTGAAGGACCTGGAGGAAGCCGGCCTGCTTGACAAGGTAGAGGAGTACGCCAGCGTGCTGCAAACCTCGGAGCGCACCGGCGCCGTGATTGAGCCGCGCTTGTCGCTGCAATGGTTCTGCAAGATGGACCATATGGCGAAAAAGGCGCTGGAAGTAGTTGAAAACGACGAAATCAAGCTGCACCCGCCCAAGTTCAAGAACATGTACCGCTCGTGGATGGAGAACGTGCGCGACTGGTGCATTTCGCGGCAACTGTGGTGGGGCCAACGCATTCCGGCCTATTACCTGCCCGATGGCTCGTTTGTGGTAGCCCTGGACATGGAGGAAGCCTTGAAGCTCGCCCGCGAGCAAAGCGGCAACCAAAACCTGCAAGCCAGCGACCTGCGCCAGGACGAAGACGTGCTGGATACGTGGTTCTCATCGTGGCTGTGGCCGATTTCGGTATTTGACGGTTTCAAGGACCCCGACAATGCCGACATCAACTATTTCTACCCCACGGATGACCTTGTAACGGCTCCCGAAATCCTGTTTTTCTGGGTGGCCCGCATGATTATGGCCGGGTTGGAATACCGCAAGGAAGTGCCGTTCCGCAACGTGTACCTTACCGGCATCGTGCGCGACGACCAGGGTAGGAAGATGAGCAAGCAGCTCGGCAACTCGCCCGACCCGCTTGACCTCATTGCCCAATACGGCGCCGACGGCGTGCGCACCGGCATGCTGTTTTCCTCGCCGGCTGGCAACGACTTGCTGTTTGATATCAAGCTGGTGGAGCAGGGTCGCAACTTCACCAACAAGCTCTGGAACGCTTTCCGCCTCACCCAGGGCTGGGAGGTAGACGCCGCCCTACCCTTCGCCAATCAAAAAGCTGTGGAGTGGTTCGGGGCGAAGCTGCAAACCACGCTGGCCGAGCTGGACGAGCACTTTGAGAAGTTCCGGATGTCGGACGCTCTGATGACGGTGTATAAGCTGGTGTGGGACGATTTCTGCTCGGTGTACCTGGAAATGGTGAAGCCCGCCTACCAGGCTCCCATCGACGCTGAGACGCTGCGCCATACCACCGCCTACCTCGAAACGCTGCTGAAGCTGTTGCACCCGTTCATGCCCTTCATCACGGAGGAAATCTGGCACGAGCTGGCCGAGCGTACCGATAAAGACTACCTCTGTGTAGCCGCTTGGCCCAAGCCGCAGCCGGTAGCCGGCGGTGCTGAGCTGCTGGCCCGCATGAGCCAAGCGCTGGACGTGGTGGCCGGTATCCGCAACATCCGCAATCAGAAAGGCCTCGGCCCCAACAAGCCGCTGACTTTGGCCGCCAAAACTGACGACGTGCAGCTGTTACAAGACTACGATGGCATCCTACGCAAGCTGGGGGCGCTAACTGAAATCAATGTGGTAGACGTTGCACCCGCCGCGGCGGTAGGCTTCGTTTCGGGTGGCTCGGAGTTCTTTATTCCGCTGGAAGGCCAGATTGACCTTGGTGCCGAAAAAGAGCGCTTAACCAAGGAATTGGAATACGCTCAAGGCTTCCGCGACTCAGTGCAGAAAAAGCTGGCGAACGAAAAATTCGTGCAAAACGCCAAGCCCGACCTGGTAGAGCGTGAGCGCCAGAAGCTAGCCGACGCCGAAGCCAAGATTACGGCACTGGAGCAGAGCTTAGCGGCACTGTAAGCAAGCATAGCGAGAAATAATCAGCTTCCTTCTTACCAAAGAGGGGAGCTGTTTTATTTCAGTTAGAACCGGCATGCGACAATTGTCGTTATATTTACGACACGTGACGTTGAATCTCTAATTTGTGGCTGTATGGTACCTTATGCCTTTGTGGAACTTCTGGGTGGTCCGGCCATAGTAGGCGAACCGCTAACCAATGACCTGCAAGTGGTCGACATGATTCAGCGTGGCGTGCGCCGCAGGGCGTTTGATTACTTGGCTAAGCGCTCCAACTTACCCCTATCTATCTTAACCGCCGCCGTTGACCTTTCAGTGCGGACGTTGCAGCGGTATGCCCCTGATCAACGCTTGCGAGCTGATACAACCGATCGGTTGGTACAATTAGCGATGCTGTACGCAGAAGGCTTTGAGCTGTTCGGAGAGGAAAAATTTAAGCGCTGGATGGAGTCGCCATTGCCGACGCTGGGCAACCGGCAACCTGTGGAATTCATTTCTTCCACGGTAGGAATACAATTGCTGCGCGACATTTTCGTGCGCATCGAACACGGGGTATTCGGCTGATGCTGGTATTTCGCTTGGCCCGCGCCAACCGCCGGTACGACCTGAGCGGCTGGGGTGCCTACTTAGTAGGTGGGCGCTGGAATTTGCCCGGTTTACCAGTACTATATACAGCCGAAAGCAGGGCTTTGGCTGCCATGGAAGTGCTAGTGCATCTACCTTCCGATGCCCTACCCGACGATATGTATCTGCTGACGCTGGAAGTACCCGATGAGCTAAGCAGAGAAACGCTTTCCGTAACTTCTTTGCCCGGCAACTGGCGGCAACTTTCTCAGCCGCAACCTACGGCTGAGTTGGGTAGCAAGTGGTTGCGTTCAGGAAGCAGCGTGGCACTACGAGTACCCTCCGTGCTCGTACCGCAAGAGTACAACCTACTGTTGAACCCTGCGCATTCGGAATTCGGCCAAGTAAAATTGACTGCTGAGCCCGAGCCGTTCCATTTCGACGAACGGTTACGGAAGGGGTAGGATAAGCCAACAGAACGTCCTTTCGACCAGCGGAAGAAATGACGTTTTTATACGTGCTGTATAAAGCAGCGCAACCTTCGCACGACAGTCGTATCTTTTCTTTTCATAAGAACCCTACCCCTTCCACAACGATGAAGAAATCTACTATCCTGTTCAGCGCTTTAGCTATGGCCGCCGGGGCCGAGGCCCAGCAGGCGCCTACCCCGCCTGTGGCCTTGGTGAAGCCCAAAGAGTTGAAAATGGGCAGCAACGTGCGCACCGACAACTACTACTGGCTGAACGAGCGCACCAACCCGCAGGTAATCAGCTACCTCGATGCCGAAAACGCCTACTTCGATAAGATGATGGCGCCGGTGAAGGACCTGGAAGAGAAGTTCTACCAGGAAATAAAGGGCCGCATCAAGGAGCAGGACGAGTCGGTGCCCTACCGCGACAACGGCTATTACTACTACACCCGTTACGAAAAAGGCGGCGAGTACCCCATCTACTGTCGCAAGAAGGGCGACCTGAAAGCGTCGGAAGAAGTGCTGCTGAATGCCAACGAAATGGGCAAAGGCAAGAGCTATTTCGCGGTGGGTGGCTACGAAGTCAGCGACAACAATCAGTTGATGGCCTACGGCGTAGATACCGTGAGCCGCCGCCTCTACACACTGCGCTTCAAAGATTTGAAGACGGGCAAGGCCTACCCCGAAGCCATTCCGAACACCAGCGGCAACGCCGTGTGGGCCGCCGACAACAAAACCGTGTTCTACGCCAAAAAGGACGTAACCACGCTGTTGCCCTACCAACTCTACCGCCACACCCTCGGCACCGACCCCAAACAGGACAAGCTGATTTACGAGGAAAAGGATAACACCTTTAACCTAGGAGTAGGTCGCTCGAAATCAAAGAAATATATCTTTCTAGCGCTCGGTAGCTCCCTTTCCAACGAAATTCGGTACCTAGATGCCGCTGCACCTACCGGCGAGTTCAAAACATTCCTACCCCGCGAAAAGGACCACCTCTACGACGTAGAGCATCTGGGCGACCTGTTCTACGTGCGCACCAACTGGGAGGCCCCCAACTATCGCCTGATGGCGACGCCCGTAAGCAACACCGCCAAATCGGCGTGGAAAGATATTATTCCGGCCCGCAAAGACGCATTTATTGATGCGTTCGACGTGTTTCGGGACTACCTCGTGGTGAACGAGCGCAAGGAAGGGCTGCGCCAACTGCTCATTATGAGCCTGAAGGACAAAAAGAAAAACTACATGACCTTCAGTGAGCCAGCATATACCGCTACCATCGGCATAAATCCGGAGCTAGATACGCCGGTGCTGCGCTACAACTACACCTCGCTCACTACCCCTTCTTCCACCTACGACTACAACATGGCGACCGGCAAAACCACCCTGCTCAAGCAGCAGGAGGTAGTGGGCAGCTTTAAGAAAGAGAACTACGTGACGGAGCGCACATTCGTGAAAGCCCGCGACGGGGCTATGGTGCCGATTTCCATTGTTTACAAAAAAGGCTTTAAAAAGGATGGCAAGGCGCCGCTATTGCAGTACGCTTATGGTTCCTACGGTTTCTCGCAGGACCCCGGCTTCTCGGCGGCCCGTCTGAGCCTGCTCGATAGAGGGTTTGCCTATGTGCTCTGCCACATCCGCGGCGGGCAGGAGATGGGTAGAGAGTGGTTCGAGGACGGCCGCATGCTGCACAAGAAAAACAGCTTCACCGATTTCATCGACTGCTCGGAGTACCTGATTCAGCAGAAGTATACCTCGCCGGAGAAGCTGTTTGCGATGGGCGGCTCGGCGGGCGGTCTGCTAATGGGCGCCGTGGTAAACATGCGCCCTGACCTATACAAAGGCATCATTGCTGGCGTGCCGTTTGTGGACGTGGTAACCACCATGCTTGACGAAAGCATTCCCTTGACCACTGGTGAGTACGACCAGTGGGGCAATCCCAACGAGCAGCAGTACTATGACTACATGCTGTCCTACTCGCCCTACGACAACGTGAAGAAGCAAGCCTACCCCAACATGCTCGTTACCACTGGCCTACACGACTCGCAGGTGCAGTATTTCGAGCCGGCCAAGTGGGTAGCCAAGCTCCGTACGATGAAAACAGATAACAATATGCTGCTCCTGCACACCGACATGGCCGCCGGCCACGGCGGCGCCTCCGGCCGCTTCAAGTCCCTCCACGACACGGCCCGGCAGTATGCCTTTATGATGCTGGTGCTGGGCATGCGGGCGTAGGTTGGTTGGAGTAAAAACAGCCGTGTCATCCTGAGCTTGCGAAGGACCTTATTACGCCAGAATGGTCATCATAGCAATGACTCGTTCTCA
>NZ_JAHWGL010000128.1 GCF_019334315.1 Hymenobacter profundi | reverse complement strand
ACAAGCGTAACAACGACTCGTTCACTTGGCATAAGATCCTTCGCAAGCTCAGGATGACAGAAAAAGACAGGCGCTTGCTGATTTTTACCTTTTAATTCCCAACTACCGGAAGCGTAAACGGAACGAAATCATCCACATTGCCGCCAAAACGGTGAATCTCGCGGATAATGGTGCTGCTGATGGCTGCGAGAGCCGGGGAAGTAATCAGAAAGACGGTTTCCAGCTCCGGGTTGACGTGGCGGTTGGCTTGGGCAATGGTGTTTTCGTACTCGAAGTCGGTGGTGTTGCGCAGGCCGCGTAGCAGGTAGCGGGCGCCTACCTCGCGGGCAAAGTCGGCGGTTAGGCCTTTGTAGGCCTGCACGCGCACCCGCGGCTCATCCCGAAATACCTCGGCAATCATCTCCAGCATCTGCTCCACGGGCAGGTAGCGGGTTTTGCTGCTGTTGTTGCCCAGGGCAATAATCACCTCATCAAACAACTGCGTGCCCCGCCGCACCACATCGAGGTGGCCATTCGTGAACGGGTCGAAGGAACCAGGAAACAGCGCAATACGAGCCATGAGGTGGAGAGTAGTGAAATTGTGGGTAGTTGAGTGAGAAACTACAAAAACCGTCTGTCATCCTGAGCACAGCGAAAGACCTTCTCACGCGTGAACGATGCCCGTAACAACGACTCGTTCAAATGATATAAGGTCCTTCGCAAGCTCAGGATGACACGCGTTTTCCGACCGTACTCTGCCCTATTCGCACAAGTGCAGCGCGTATAGGTCGAAGTAGCGGTACTCGGTGAGGTCGTTGAGGCGGTAGCTGTAGCGCAGGTCGAACGGCCGGTTGCCGAAGCGCAGGTGACGAATGTACTTCCGCAGGACGGAAAACAGCTCCGAGTCGTGCAGCAGGTCGCCCCACACAATCACGGGGTCCTGGTCGGGGTTGAGCTGCAACTCCTGCATCACTAGGATGGTGTAATAAATCAGGTCTTCGGGGGTGCTGAAGGCGAAGACGTTGCACAACTCGGGGCGCTTGCTGCGCATCACCAATACGGTTAGCTCCTGGTGGCCAATATTGAGGTAGACGCGGCGCGGCGCGGCGGCCTCGCTCTGGTGCAACACGCCTTCGAGCAGGGCGCTGGTCTGGTGCAGCAGCCGACCGGTAGGGTAGGCGTGCCGAAACCAGTCAGCCAGCGGGCGGTCGGCGGCAAATACGCTCACGATGTCCAGGCCGGTATGGCGGTAGGCACAGGCCGTTTCGGTGGGGGCGCAAGCGTGGTGTAGCTGCAAATAGGTGGCCTCGTCGCCGGGGGCAAACAGGGGAGCGGGCAGCAACGTGAAGGCGCGGTTGTGCACGGCTAGGCGCACCTTGTTCCAGCCCGAGAGCGACAGCAAATCGTGCTGGGCGGCCAGTGCCTGCAACTGCGCTGCGGCGGGTAAGCCCGGCTGGGTGGCATAGTCTTCCAGGGCCACAAACTTGTTGCGCTGCACGTCGGCTATGCCCACACGCATGCCGGCCGCACCCACCGTGAGGTAGAGGTTGTAGGCGGCTAAGCGGCTGGCATCCAGCGTTTCGTCGCGCAGGTGAGCCAAAACGGTAGGGGCAGCAGAAGTGGTAGGGACAAGCGTAGCAGACACAAGCAGAAGCGGGTTGAGCCGCTAAAGGTAACATTTATCGAGCGGCTGTGCTAGGTCTGTGCGCTACCGGGCACGATACAGACTAGGGAGCAAACCGCAACTGCGGGATGAAAATATCGTCGGGGCTGATGATCTGGCGCAGTACCGGGTGCACCTGCTGCATGGGTAGGGCAATGAGCTGGCGGGGCGTTAGGAAGGCCAGTTCCGTCAGGATTTGGGCGTCGGCGGCGTGCTCGGGGTCGGTGCCCAGCTGGGGTAGGGCAGCAGGGTCGGCGGGCGTTACCTCAAAAAACATTTCCAGGGCTTGCAGCGTGTCGGTCTTGAACTCGTGCAGGTGCAGGAAGCGCCCCACGTTAACCGTCAAGCCGGTTTCTTCCCGAAACTCCCGCCGCAGGCACTCGTGCAAACTTTCTCCAAACTGCCACCCGCCACCCGGCGGTGACCAAAATGGCGCGCCATCCGGCAGCAAACCCCGGTGGGCGGCCAGCAGCAACGCACCTTCGTGAATGAGCAAACCACAGGGCCGGACGCGCACCTGGTGGGCATACGCAGCGAGGAGGGAAGAATCTTGAGTAGGCGTATCAGGCATCGAAAACAAATAGGCGACGGGTAGCCTATACGGCAGTAAGCCGAAAAGGTGCGGCTCACATAGCAGGTGCCACTACCTTTGTCCCATGCCTGACCTCCCTACCCCCACTCCCGAAGAGTCCCTTGAAGCCCGCATCCGTCGCAAGCTGGTGCGCCAGAATTTTATGCATCTCATCGGTGCCGACCTCACCCGCATCGAGCCGGGTAGGGTAGAGGCCGAGCTACTACTCGCGGAGAAGCACCAGCAGCACCGGGGCTTTGCGCACGGCGGCCTGGTGGCTACCATGGCCGACTTGGTGGCAGGCTTCGCGGCCGTCACGCTGGTGCCAGAGGGTACGGGTGTCGTCACGGCCGAAATCAAGGTTTCCTACCTGCATCCGGGGGTAGGGGCGAAGATGCGCGCTGTGGGCTGGGTGCTGAAAGCCGGCCGGCGCCTGCATTTCTGCGAGTCTGAGGTGTGGTGCGATGATAAGCTGGTTGCCAAAGCCACGGCCACGATGGCGGTGGTGGAATAAATAAGCTGCCAACGGAAGATAAGCACGCTACAACCCAAAGGCCCGGCCCTGCTCCGGGAAAACAAACCGAAGGCGCAGCGAATTCGCGTCTTCGAGCTGCTGCCTGATTTGGGTGAGGTTATCGGCGCTGGGCTTGCTGTGGGTTACAACCACAGGCAGATTGCGCATAGCATCAGGCCCAGCGAGCCGGGCCAGCGCCAACAGCTCGTATTGAAGCCAGCGGGGCGTGAGGTGACCGAACAATAGGTTTTCGGGCTGGGCATTGGGGTAGGACACCTCCGCGAAAATACCCCGCAGCGTACCAGCCCGCACCAGCGGCGCTACCGCCTGCCACAACTCGGCTAGGCGGGTGCTGTGCTCCACGGCATCGGGACCGGTGTCGCCGAGGTAGAGCAAGTAGCTATTGCCGTGACGGAGCAGGAAAGCCGCGCTTTCGTAGCCGGTGCCGTGGCTAAGCGGAAAAGTCTGTACCAGGAGTGCGGTGCCGGCCACGGCAGTTTCGGGCGCACCGGGTAGGAGGGGCTGATAGTGGTATTTGCCCAAGGCGGGCGCCGTGCCGGCGTCGCCGAAGTTGGGCCAGCTCTTCCAGTTGAAGTAGTGCTGTTGCAGGGTAGCGAGGCAGCCAGGTAGGCCGTACAGGGTTTTGCTGGTGTCGTCGGGGGCGTTGAGCAGTAAGCCGGCTACGTGGTCGAGGTGGGCGTGGGAGAGTAGGTAGGCTTTGATCTGGCGGCGGATTACCTGATCGACAGTGCCGGAAAGTGCCCCTTGCGCCACCGCCTTCGCTACCCCAGCCCGGATAGTACCAGCATCCAGACAGGCATACGCAGCAGAACCCATAGGAGCCACCAGGTAGGCCGAGAGGTTGCTCTCATCCAACCCACCGCGCACGCCCAGCGACACCACGCGAAATACGGGCTGTTGGGCCACTGCTTGGTAGCTCAGCAAAAAGACCAGAAGGCAGACAAGGAGCTTATGCATGTACCGCTAATCAAACAACAGAAATAGATAGACCAAGCTAAAGGTAGCAGGGGCGAAAGAACAAGACAGTTACGCCCGCTCTATCTTTACCCTTGCTACCCGACCCACACACCCGCATGATTCTCAACCAAGCCCGCTTCGACGAAGCCATCTGCCTGTTCGACGCTGCCAACAGCGAAGACCCTCACCAGGAAATCGTAGACGGCCAGCCCTACCCCAAGGAACTGCTCTACGGTCAGCGCATGAGCGCCTGCCTGCACGCGGTGGCCCCCAATGCCCCCGAGGCGGTGCAGCTGGCCGCCCGCTGCCAGCACATCCGCCGCTGGACCATCCCGCGCCAGGACTTCCCCATGGACCGCCCCGGCTACCACAAATGGCGCAACACGCTCAAGAAATTCCATGCCCAGCTAGCCAGTGAAATCCTACAGCAAGTAGGCTACGACGCCGACACCATCCAGCGGGTGCAGGCGCTCCTGCAAAAGCAGCAGCTGCACCTCGACCCCGAAATGCAGCTGCTGGAAGACGTGATATGCCTGGTGTTTTTGCAGTATTATTTTCTTGATTTCGCCGCTCAGCACCCCGAGGATAAAATCATCGATATTGTGCAGAAAACCTGGCGCAAAATGACGCCCGAAGGCCACCAGTTGGCCCTGCAACTGCCCCTAGCGCCCGAAGCACAAAAGCTGATTGGTAAGGCCTTGGGCGGAGGAGAGTAATACGGAAGCCCGTTCCGTGCTAATCATCATATAGATGAGGTTACGCTTGATTGATGAGCCAGCTAGTCAGCAAATACAGGCCGGATTTTATCAATCTGCCAACGCATATCGTGGCGCGACAAGTCGAAGGCTAGCCCCGTGCGGGGCGTTTGGGCGTAGTTTTGCTGCGGTAGCACTACCTGCGCTGAGTCAGCCGTTTGGCGCAATAGGCGCGGTGTAGCACGTAGCAGCTCCAACAATTCATCGGAGTCTTGAGAAAAGATGATAGGGTCGTGGTCAAATCCTGGGGGTGGACCATCATACTGCGGGTGTAGTCGTAGCGTATCGGCCCATTGTTGGAACCCTGCCCGACGCGTTGCGACGTAAGCAGTCGACACGTAGCCACTCCCGCGCAAAGTAGTCAGGTAGGAATCTGCGGCTTTAAAGTCAACGGCGTAAACGTCAGTGCTATCTTCAGAATAGGCCGCAGGCACCAGCGGCAGTTGGTTCAGCTTATCAGCCCGTGGCGCATACCAACGCAGAAATTGCTGCACCACATCTACTGGCGCGGCGGCCGAGTCTGTCATAGTAGGGGTAATAGTTAGCTGTTCCGCTCCCAAAGCAGTAGTTTCTTCGGGAGCGGAATGCGTGCAGGCGCAACTTAGGAATAGAAAAAGACTCCAATAGTGCCGCATCCTGCTACCGTACCGGCTTCGGAATCACGGGCAGACTCTCGTGGCCTTGAGCATCTACGGACGCTACCCCGAAAATGTAGTTGTCCTTGCTCTGGGTGAGGTCGGCTTTGGTGTCAGTCACGAACACCTTTTGCTCCCACTTAGGCGAAGTGGTTTCGCGGATAAGCACGTAATAGCCAGCAGGTTTTGGACCGGCCGTAGGGGCATCCCACTTAAGCTGTGTGCGGTTGGTGAGTTGGGCCGTCAATACCCCCACATTTTGGGGAGCAGCCGGGGCCAGGGCCAGTTCGGCCAGGGTAGCCAGGTTCACGCCGGTGTTCTTGCGCAGGTAGCCAAAATCCATAAACTTGGCGTGGTCGCCGTACTCCACGCCGTTTTCGGTGCGCAAATCCTGGTGCTGATGGCGAAAGTCCTCATTCATTTCCGTGAAGCGTACTGCCGTGAAGCCCTGCTGATTGAACGGCGTATGGTCGCCGCCGCGCAGGAACCGGTCGGGGCGGTAGACCACCACCACATCGAGGCCATCTACGTAGTCCTTAGCGGCTTGCTGGGCGTAGCGGGCTAGCTGGCGAGAGGGTGAGTCGTTTTCCGACGACAACGTGCGACGCACGCGGCCTTCAGCCTCGGTTTCGGTGGCAGGCACACCCTCACTAAACACGCGCAGGTGCTTGGCATCATCCACCGAAGGGTCGTTGCCGTGCGAGTTGCCCACGATGTCGTTGTTAAGCATGGCCACCAGGTTCCAGCCTTCGGCCTTGGCGCGCTTAGCCAAGTGCGTCGAGCCGTAGAGGCCCTGTTCCTCGCCCTGCACCGCCACAAAAATGATGGTGGCGGGGTATTGCTGCTGCGACATCACGCGGGCCAGTTCCATCACGGCCACCGTGCCCGAGCCGTCGTCGTTGGCGCCGGGCGCATCGGCGGTGGCGTTCATCACGTCCGATACCCGCGAGTCGATGTGCCCGCTCACGATGAAGACGCGCTTGTCGTTGGGGTCGGTGCCGGGTAGGGTCGCCATCACGTTGGCCATCACCACGGGCTTGTCGATGCGGCGGCCGTCGGGCTTGACGGTAAACGTATCTTGCATGACTACCAAGCGGTTGTCGCTGGCTTTGCTGTACTTCCGGAACTCGTCTTCCACCCAGTTGCGCGCTGCCCCAATGCCGCGCTTCTTGCTTTTGGTGTCGCTTAAAGTATGGCGTGTACCGAAACTCACGAGTTTATCAATATCGTCTTTTAGGCGCTTCTCCGAAATCTCATTCACCATCTTTTTGATGGTTGGGTCGGGGGTAGTAGAGGGCTTGTTTTGCGCCAACAAAGGCAGCGCGGGGAGAAGAAAAGCTGCGAATAGGATAGAGCGAAGCGTCATGCGGAGGTTGGTTTGGTTAAGGGCAAGCTACAGCTTGGTTGTTGGTTTGTAGAGGTTCGTACCACTAAAGAACGTCATTTCGACCGCAGGGAGAAATCTCGCATGCTGACCAGCAACGATTGGCTCATAGTAAAGACACCAAGGCGCTGGCCGCGTTGCCGCCAAAACCAGCGGCATTCACCAAAATGCGCCGGATAGGCTGCTCTGTTGCCGTGGCGAGGTAAGTGGAAAAGGGCGCCACCGGCCACTGCTGCGTCTCCAGCACTTGCAACGCAAAATCGAGGTTGAGAGCCGCCGAAGCGCCCAAGGTGTGGCCCACCAGCCACTTATTGGACAGCAAAAGCGGTTGCTTCTCGCCAAAAACTGCCCGTACGGCTGCTAGCTCGGCGGCATCGCCGGCCGGGGTGCCGGGGCTATGCAGTACCAGCGCGTCTACCTCCGAGGGCTTTCTGCCGGCTTGTTGCAATGCCTGCTGCATGGCAGTCTGGAAATGCCGCCCATCGGGCGAAATACCCGTTTTGCTGCCGATAGCTTCAAAACCAAATCCTACACTTTCCAATCGAAATAGCGGCTGCTGCGGTGTCGTAGCTACTTCGGCTGCTGCGATATCAGCCGCTACTTTCTCCAGCGCAAATACGGCGGCGCCTTCGCCCAGCGTGAAGGTAGAAGGCCGCCCAGCGCCCGGCCGGCAGGGCCACGCGTCCGCCGCAAAAGGCGAATAAATACCGATGGCCTGCATCTGCGCTAGCGTAAACTCGGTGAGGGGAGCCTCGGCTCCACCAGCCAAATAGCGTTCTGCCATGCCTGCCCGTAGCCAGGCCACCGCGTTGCCCAGCGCCTGAAACGCACTGCTGCACGTACTGGAATGACTTAGCACGGCCCCATCAGTACTACCCGCGTCGAAGGCTACCCAACTGGCCACGTTGCCCAATGTAGTAAGCGGAGACGCGGCTGCCGGCACGCTGCCCTCGCGCAAAAACTCCTCGTGGTAGTGCTCCAGGTGGTGCGTGGCCCCTCGGCTACTGCCTATGCTGACGGACAGGGAAGGTGGATTGCCTTGATACCACCCCTCCGGGAGAGGGGTGCCAGTCGTAAGATGTTGTTGAACGCACCCCTCTTCCGGAGGGGAGGGGCTGGGGGTGGGGTCACGCACTGTGCGCCACCCCGCTGCCGCGGCGGCTTGGCGGGCGGCCAGCATGGCCAGCAGCACGGTGCGGTCGAGTTGGCGGTAAGCGGGGTGGGCGCGGCGCAGCTCCGCCACGGCCGCTTCGGTGGCGTCAGGTAGAGCAGCCACAGGCAGGCCGTTGGGGTGGACGGAGAAGGGTGACTCTGGGGAGGTCGGAAACGCCTGCTCGCCCAGTGCCGACACCCTGCCCCGGCCGCGGATGATGATGTATTCGTCGGCGTTTCCCTTAGTCATGCAGGTACTCGGGCAGGGTAGGGGCGGGGGAGAAGTTCAGTACCAGTTCGCGCATCTGGCGGAGCACCCGGTAGAGCAGGGCAAGCTCGGCGTCGGTGGTGCAATAGGGCGGCAGCAGGTACACCACGTTGCCCAACGGGCGCAGAATCACGTGGTTGTCGAGGGCGAGTTGGTAGAACGCGTCGCGGAGGCGGCTGAAGTAGCTGGTGCCCTCGCCGGGGTCGTACTCCACAGCCAGCACCGTGCCCACGTGGCGCACTGCCCGGATGCCAAGTTGGTCCTCAATTTCTTGCTTGAACGCAGCGTGAGCGGCGGCAATGCGCTGGCGCTGCTGGGTGCAGGCGTCGGCGCGGGTCAGCTCCAGGCTGGCCAGGGCGGCGGCACAGGCCACCGGGTTGGCGGTGTAGGAATGTCCATGAAACAGCGCCTTCATCTTGTCGTCGCTCAGGAAGGCGTTGTAGAGCAGCGCGGCGCAGGTAGTCAGGCCCATGGCCAGGGTGCCGCCCGTGAGGCCTTTCGAGAAGCACATGATATCGGGCTGCTCCTGCAACTGACTGCTGGCAAACAGCGGCCCGGTGCGGCCAAAGCCGGTCATTACCTCATCGGCAATGCACAGCACGCCGCGCTGGTGGCAGCGGCGCACCAGCTCATCCAGCACCTCGGCCGAGTAGGCCACCATGCCCGCCGTGCCCAGCAGCAGCGGCTCGAAGATGAACCCTGCCACCGCCGGCTGCTGCAGAGCGGCGTCCAGCTGCGCCAGCACCTCCGCCTCGCGGCCCGGTACCGGCACATCAATAAACTCCACCTCAAACAGTAGCGGCCAAAACGGCTCGGTAAACGCCCCCCGGCTGCTCACCGACATGGCCCCAAACGTGTCGCCGTGGTAGGAGTCGCGGAAGCAGAGGAAGCGCCGCCGCTCCGGCTGGCCTTGGTTGTGGAAGTATTGCAGTACCATTTTCAGGGCCACTTCCACGGCCGTCGAGCCGTTGTCGGAGTAGAACACGCGGGCCTGGTTGCTGGGTAGGATTTCCAGGAGCTGCTCGGCCAGCTCCACGGCCGCGGGGTGGGTGAAGCCGGCAAACAGCACGTGCTCCAGAGTTCGAAGCTGCGCGCTCACGCGCTCGGCAATGTGGGGGTGGGCGTGGCCGTGCAAATTCACCCACCACGACGAGATGCCGTCGAGGTAGCGGGTGCCGTCGTCGGCCACCAGCCAGGCGCCCTCCCCGCTAACGATGGGCACCGCCAGCGGGGCAGTTTGCATTTGAGTGTAGGGGTGCCACAGCACGGCGTGGTCCCGTTGGGCAAGCGTAGACATACGGCAAAGGTAGCACCAAGCGCCGTAGGGGCGCGTTGCACGCGCCCGTCGTAAGGTGCTCCCGCGCTATTTAGATTGTTCTGCCAGGGCGCTTCAACTCCTCTCCGAGAAGGAGAGGGAGCACCAAACGACTATAATAAGTTAGTTTCTTTCTCTTAGGCAGGGCTTGGCATAACGCAAGTTAGTCCAGTATTGATTTGTGTGTCCTGCGCAACGGGCGGCTGCAAGCCACCCCTACCTGCCCGCGTTTGCGAACCACTCCCGAAACTCTTCTGCATACCGCCGTACTACCGTTGCATCCAGCACCGGCTCGAGCAGCACGCGGGGCATGATGGGCACGCCGGTGTGTTGGGCAATAAAGTCCTCGGTAGCCGGGGTAGGCTCACCATTGAACACGAGGCCGCGCACCGGAATCTGCCGTTGCCGCAGCGCCTCCAGCGTCAGCAGGGTGTGGTTGATACTGCCCAGGTAGTTGCGCGACACCACCACGGCCGCCAGGTCCAGCTGCGCCAGCAAATCCATCATCAGAAACCCCGGCGCCAATGGCACCAGCAGGCCGCCGGCGCCTTCTACCACCAAATGGTTGTCGGTGTGTGGTAGGCGGAAGGCACTAGGCGTAAGCGCGATGCCCTCTGCCGCCGCCGCCGCGTGGGGTGAGGCGGGTAGGGCCAGACGGTAGGCTTCGGGGTGGAACTGAGAATCCGCGTTGCTGACCAAACTGCGCACGGTGGCGGCGTCGGTGGTAGGCGTGAGGCCTGCTTGCACGGGCTTCCAGTAGTCGGCGCCCAGGGCCTCGGTGAGAATGGCGGCTACGACGGTTTTGCCTACGTCGGTGCCGATGCCGGTGATGAAGAGGCGTTCCAATATTCTACAAATCTGTGTGAATTGAAATTTTTCCTAATACTCCCACCAGCCTATCAATCTCCGCTTCTGTATTATACGCGTGCACAATCAGCCGGAGGCGCTCGGTACCGGTGGGCACGGTAGGGGCCACAATGGCCCGCACATCGAAGCCGGCGGCTTGCGCGGCGGCGGCTACTTGCTTCACGGCTTCTGGGCCGGGCGAGGTAGGGAAGAACACTGGATGAATGACGTGGCTGTCGTCCGGGACGTGCAGGCCGGGTACCGCGTTCAGGGTCACTTTTAGGTAGTTTGACAACGCAAACAACCGCTGCCGTTCCACATCAAGGGTAGGGAGCAGGTGATACGCGGCAGCCAATGTCTCTATAGTGTAGGGCGCCGGGGCCGTGGTGTAGATGAAGGGGCGGCTAAAATTCAGTAGGTAGTCGCGCAACATGGCCGAGCCGGCTACGGCGGCACCCTGGCTGCCCAGCGCCTTTCCAAACGTTAGTAAGCGGGCAAATACGTCGTTTTCTAAACCAAGCTCAACGACTAGGCCGGCGCCGTGCGGGCCGTAGAGGCCGTTGGTGTGGGCTTCGTCTACTACTAGGTACAGTTCCCGTCGCTGGCATAAGGCGGCTAGCTCGCGCAACGGTGCTATGTCGCCATCCATGGAGTAGAGCGCCTCCACGGCCACGAACACGGCACCCGTGGCGCGGGGTAGGCGGCGCTCCAGGTCGGCCACGTCGTTGTGGCGGAAGCTGTAGGCCGTGGCAAAGCTGCCGCGGATGCCATCCTTCACGGAGGCATGCGAGGCTTCGTCGTAGAAAATGGTGTCGCCGCGGCGGGGCACGGCGGCAAAGAAGCCCAGGTTAGCCGCGTAGCCCGAGTTGAAGAGTAGGGCTGCTTCGGCTCGGTGGAACTGCGACAGGTGCGTTTCCAGAGCTTCGGCCGCCGCCGAGTTGCCGGTGAGCAGGCGGGAGCCGGTGCTGCCGGCGTCTTCCTGCTGCATGGCAGCTTGCAACGCCTGCCGTAGAGTAGGGGAGCGGGCCAGGCCGAGGTAGTCGTTGGAGCTGAAATCGACGAGGTTTTCCGCGGGTAGCGAAAGGCGGCGGCGGGTGCCTTCAGCTTCGCGCTTGGCGAGGTGGGTGGCGAGGCGTTGGTGGAGGGGAGAGGTAGTAGACATGATAGACTACAAAACGCGTGTCATCCTGAGCCTGTGAAGGACCTTGGCATATAGAATGAGTGATATATTAAGGACTCGTTCCACTGCTACAAGGTTCTTCGCAGGCTCAGGATGACACGCGAAGGCTTAACAGACAAAATGGGAAATTATTTCCCTTAAACAGTTGCCGCTTCCTGCT
>NZ_JAHWGL010000127.1 GCF_019334315.1 Hymenobacter profundi | reverse complement strand
CTGATTAACTACACCATCGAGCGAGAAAAATAACTGTTTGAACCACGGATTCGCTCGGATTCCGCGGATTTTGTAAACGATTACAAACAGAAAGCGCTTGCCACTTGGCAAGCGCTTTCTGTTTTACATAAGGTCTAGATTTTTTACAAAATCCGTGGAATCCGACGAATCCGTGGTTTAGATAGATTAACGCAGATCTTGCTCAGGCTCGGCCACCTGGTAGCTTACGGCGTCTGGGGCTACCTCGCTCACGTTGAACAATACGCCGTCAAACGTGCTGTCTACCATTAGCTCGTGGCGCATGCCGCAGTTGTGGCACTGGATTTCTTCGATTTCGTAGCCCTCGGCGGCTGTTTCGGGTTGGCCGGGGGTAGGGGCATCGGGAGCGGGCACGCCAATGAGGTCCGTGAATACTTCGGCGTGGCACTTGTTGCACTCAAATTTGAGGCCTACGGCGCGACCTTGCAGGTCGGAAAGGGAGGCACGCTCGTCGGCTTTTTGTTGAATCCACATAGGGAGGTTGGTTTGGTTTTGGAGTAAAAGGGCGGTATAGCTCTAGTGTACGCGCAGAAGGCCCTGTTAAGTTGCCCGAAACCGTATGATGACCGCCAAAGTGGCCAACGCAGCATTGGGAACAGACCAGAAGCATGTTATCTTGTCTGGTGATGACTTCAGCCTCCCTACCCCTCAGCCTACGGACGACGCCCCTACCCCTGGTGCCCCTCCTCGAAACGGCCGATCTGTATTTGCGTGCGCCCCAACCTACCGATTTGCCGGAAGCCGCCGCCATGCACGCCGACCCGGATTTTTATCGTTTTCTGGGCAACAAGCCCAACTCGGAAGAAGAGGTGTGGCGCCGTATGCTGGCGCAACTGGGGCATTGGGCTATGCTGGGCTACGGCTCCTGGGCTATCGAGGAAAAAACTAGTGGCCGCTACATAGGCACAGTTGGTTTTTTCGATTTCCAGCGCGACCTCACGCCCTCGCTTAAAGGTACGCCAGAGGCAGGTTGGGTACTAGCTCCGCACGTGCACGGCCGTGGTTACGGCTCGCAGGCGCTACATGCCGCACTGGCTTGGGCCGATGCGCAGCTACCAACAGGGCGTATCACCTGCATCATCGACCCCGATAATGCAGCCTCCTTGAGTTTGGCGCGGAAGTTTGGCTTTCGGGAGTTTGCCCGCACTACCTATCACAACGATACGATTGTTGTATTAGAACGGCTACGAGAAGATAAACGCCTTCCTATCGGGTAACAGGCAAAAGCAAAGTGCCCTGTCGCCCCACAGGAGAATCCCGCAGAGCGACAGGGCGCGCTATTTTCAGCTTAGACGGTGCTATAACCTACTTTTCGGCCAGAAGCTGATCAATGGTCTTGTTGAATTCAGCAATTTCCTGATCGTAGTATTTGCCGGTGCCGGGGCCAGAGAATCCGGTATGAATCTTCCGTACTTCGCCCTTCTTATCCAGGAAAATGGTGGTAGGGAAGGCCAACACTTTTTCTATCTGGGGTAGGGATTTGGCAGCAGCATCTTTGTCGGCCACACCGGCCACAGCCACGTCGTAACCCACGTTGAAGCGTTGCTTCATTTTCAGCAGCTTCGCGGCGGCTTTCTGCTGGTCGGGCGTGCGCTCGTAGCCCAAGCCAATGATTTCGACGCCGCGCTGCTTGTTTTTCTCGTACCAGGGGGCCAAGAAGTTGGTTTCATCCATGCAGTTGGGGCACCACGAGCCCAACAGTTGCACCACCACTACCTTGCCTTGGTACTTGGGGTCGGAAGGTGAAATGCTGCCGCCTTCTAGCACACTCGGAAACTTAAACGTCAGCTTTTTCTGCCCTGGCTTCATGCCCGCCAGCGAGTCGGCATTGGGTAGTTTGGCGTTGGGGTCGAGGTTGGCCACCCAGGTTTCATGGCCGGTTTTGCCGGAGTAGAAGTCGCCCTGTAGGGTGCCATCTGCTTGCTTGGCCGCCGTGAACAGGAAGCCGTGGCTGCCATCGAAAGTAGAGAGGCGCAGCGTGTCGCCATTGGCCTGGCCCGCCAGGTAGCGGTAGTCGCCGGTAGTAGTCAGAAACGTGCCCGTTACATCATGGCCTTTTTGCTTGAATACGCCCACCGCAGGGTAGGAGTCCTCGGGCTTGTCGCCCCGGAACGTCACGCGCCAGGTACCATTAAAATCAGCCGGATTTGCCTGCTGCTTGCTGAAAAACAGCTGCTGGCCGCCTAGCTGCGCTGTGAAAGGTATGCGGTAGGGCTCCTTGGCATCATACTTCACCCAAGCGCCCGTTAGCTGTCCGTCGCCGGCAGAGCGCACGACCAACGCCGCATCAAAAGCACCGAGCCGGATGGTAGTAGAATCGCCAGCGGTTGTGATTTCATCCAGTTTCAGGCGCTCTTCGCCGTTGCGCAGGTACACCACGGGTTGGTTGGCCGTGTCGCGCTCTACCACAAACAAAAACGGAATCTGTTGCCCTTGGGCCGTAAGCTCCCCCCGCCACGGTCCTACCCGCAGGGGGGTAGAGGGTTCTTTGGCGGCAGAATCAGCGGCTGTACGGTCGCCAGAATTGGATGTGCAAGCGGCTATGGTGAGGGCAGTACCGGCGCCCAAAAGGAGCTTCTGAAAAACAGACATATTCTAAACAAGGTAAGGAATGAGTCAAAGCTAAACCACTACGCTAGTTAGTTGGTTTATAGACTAAGTTCCGGCGAAGATAAAGTTTGGGTAGCGCAACGCCCGGCAACTATATTTGCGTACCTATTAGGAAGTTTACCCTAGTTCACCTTTTCTCTTTTTTGCATTATGGCGTTTGACTTAGAAATGATTCAGGCCGTGTACGCCGGTATGGGCCAGCGCATCGAAGCCGCCCGTGCCGCCGTTGGCCGCCCGCTCACTTTGACCGAAAAAATCCTGTACGCTCACCTCTACGGCGGCGATGTAAAGCAGGCTTACGAGCGGGGCGTTTCCTACGTCGATTTCGCTCCCGACCGTGTGGCCATGCAGGACGCAACCGCCCAAATGGCGCTGCTCCAGTTCATGCAAGCCGGCAAAGCCAAGGCTGCTGTGCCCAGCACCGTACACTGCGACCACCTGATACAAGCCAAAGAAGGCGCTTCGGAAGACCTTGCTACGGCTAACAACGAAAACAAGGAAGTATACGATTTTCTGGCTTCGGTTTCCAATAAATACGGCATCGGCTTTTGGAAGCCCGGTGCTGGTATCATCCACCAAGTAGTACTGGAAAATTACGCCTTCCCCGGCGGTATGATGATCGGTACGGACTCGCACACGCCCAACGCGGGTGGCCTCGGTATGATTGCCATTGGGGTAGGCGGTGCCGACGCTGTAGACGTGATGGCCGGCATGGCCTGGGAGTTGAAATTCCCGAAAGTAATCGGCGTGAAACTGACCGGCAAGCTGTCGGGCTGGGCTTCTGCCAAAGACGTGATTTTGAAAGTGGCCGGTATCCTGACCGTGAAGGGCGGCACTGGCGCTATCGTAGAATACTTCGGCGAGGGTGCCGACAACCTGAGCTGCACCGGCAAAGGCACCATCTGCAACATGGGTGCTGAAATCGGGGCTACTACCTCGGTATTCGGCTACGATGATAAGATGGCTGACTACCTGCGCTCTACCGACCGTGCCGACGTGGCCGAGTTGGCCAACGGTATTCGTCAGCACCTACGCGCCGACGATGAAGTGTACCAGGACTCGGAGAAGTACTTCGATCAACTGATTGAAATCAACCTGTCGGAGCTAGAGCCTTACGTGAATGGCCCGTTCACGCCGGACGCTGCCTGGCCAATTTCGCAGTTCGCTGCGGCCGTGAAAGAGTTTGGCTGGCCCGAGAAGTTGGAAGTAGGCCTGATTGGCTCCTGCACCAACTCCTCGTACGAAGACATCACCCGTGCGGCTTCCATAGCCCAGCAGGCTGTTGAAAAAGGTCTGTCGGTAAACGCCGAATTCACCGTAACGCCCGGCTCGGAGCAGGTGCGCTACACCGTAGCCCGCGACGGCCTCCTCGACACCTTCGCCCAGATGGGCGGTGTGGTGCTGGCTAACGCTTGCGGTCCGTGCATCGGCCAGTGGGCCCGCCACACCGACGACCCCAAGCGCAAGAACTCCATCATCACCTCGTTTAACCGCAACTTCGCCAAGCGCAACGACGGCAACCCGAACACGCACGCGTTTGTGGCCTCGCCCGAAATCGTGACGGCCTTCGCCATTGCCGGTGATTTGACGTTCAACCCCCTCACCGACACCCTACCTACCAAAGACGGCCAGCAGGTGAAGCTGGACGAGCCGATGGGTATTGAGCTGCCGGCTCAAGGCTTTGCTGTAGAGGACGCTGGTTTCCAGGCTCCTGCTGCTGACGGCTCGGGTGTGCAGGTTGTTGTTGATCCTACCTCGGAGCGTCTGGAGTTGCTGGAGCCCTTCAAGGCTTGGGAAGGCACCGACCTGAAAGGGTTGCGCCTGCTCATCAAAGCCAAAGGCAAGTGCACCACCGACCACATTTCGATGGCCGGCCCGTGGTTGAAATACCGTGGTCACCTAGACAACATCTCCAACAACATGCTTATCGGCGCTACCAACGCCTTCAACGACGAAACCAACTCGGTACGCGACTTCGTGGTACAAGGCGACGGTTACAACACCGTACCGCAGGCCGCTCGTAGCTACAAGAGCATGGGCATCGGCACGGTGGTAGTAGGCGACGAGAACTACGGCGAAGGCAGCTCGCGTGAGCACGCCGCTATGGAGCCCCGCCACTTGGGCGTGCGCGCTGTGATTGTGAAGTCGTTTGCCCGTATCCACGAGACCAATCTGAAGAAGCAGGGGATGCTGGCTCTCACGTTTGCCGATAAGAACGATTATGGTTTGGTTGAAGAAGCCGACACCATCGACATCATCGGTCTGACGGACTTCCAGCCCGGCAAACCGTTGCAGGCTCGTCTGCACCACGCTGATGGCGACACCGACCTCATCACCCTCAATCATACCTACAACGAGGGACAGATTGCGTGGTTCAAAGCCGGTTCAGCCCTCAACCTGATCCGCTTGCAGGAGTCGGGCCAGGTGCCAACCGACACGGCTGGTAACTTGGTATAACCAGTTGGTGTAGTTTGTTCTACATTGCAAAAGCCGCTTCTCTCATGTAGGGAAGCGGCTTTTTTGTGTTATGGAGGGTAGGAAGCACTGGTTACTTTTTGGCTGGAATCGTATGAAGGGAAAAGCTCAACACTCTTTATGGCAGCAACGCTTCAGAAAATAGGAAAAGGAATTGCCTATACCGGCGCAGGTATTTTGGGAGCGGTAGCGCTCTACTTGGGCACGTCGTTTATCCTGTCGCGCATTCCAGTGGGTACGCGCACACCACCAACTGAGGGCACTATTGAGGCCTATATCTTATCCAATGGCGTGCATACCGATATTGTGCTGCCTGTGCGTACTTCGCAGATCGATTGGAGCGAGTTTATCCCCTATACCGATACGCCTGCTTCAGACACTACCATGCGCTACGTAGGCTTCGGCTGGGGCGACAAAGGCTTCTATCTCGATACGCCTACCTGGGCCGATCTAAAGGCCAGTACGGCTTTTGAAGCTATGTTCTGGCTTAGCTCCTCGGCTATGCACACCACGTTCTACCACGAGCCCAGCGAAGGCCCCGATTGCGTCCGCATCTACCTCAAACCTGCTGACTACACTCGTTTGATCGAGTTCATTAAAACCAGCTTCCGTTACGATACGCAGGGTAGGGTGCAGCATATAACAGGCCATAGCTACGGCCGCTATGATGCTTTTTACGAGGCCAAGCGCGTGTATAATCTATTCTACACCTGCAACACCTGGGCCAACGACGGCTTGAAAGTCGCGAATCAAAAAGCCGCTCTGTGGACGCCCTTTGATTCGGGGATTTTTTATCAGTACCAGTAGGCCTTATAAGGTAGCTACCTGCTCGGGCTGTGTTTCGCGGGGTTTTTCGATGAGGTAGTAGTAGGCTAGAATACCCAACCCTAGCAGAAACGGCACCAAAGCCAGGTGTTTGCCCGTGAAGCCGTAACCTAGCTGTACCGCGTCAAAACCAACAAATTCGCTGATCATCCAGTAAGAGTTAGCCGTAATCCAGAACACGATGGCCAAGTTGTGCGCTAGCTCGGCCTTGATGCCGCGGGTGCGCCAGGTGATGAGCAGCGCAATGCTGAGG
Source organism: Hymenobacter profundi (assembly GCF_019334315.1). Classification (GTDB taxonomy): domain Bacteria; phylum Bacteroidota; class Bacteroidia; order Cytophagales; family Hymenobacteraceae; genus Hymenobacter; species Hymenobacter profundi. The sequence goes on along the minus strand of NZ_JAHWGL010000127.1, from coordinate 5,371 downwards.
GTAGGAAATATCATGCTGATACCGAGCGGCTTCCAGATCATGCACCAGCCAATATCCTTGAGTAGCCAGAAAAGAATATGCAGGTTTTCCATGCGCCGGTAAGACGCAGGAATGGTGTATACAAAGTGTTCGGAGGGCGGGGGCATATGGTGGGGCGTTAGGCCGAACAAAGGTAGGAACGGCGCAGTAGCCGGAAAAAGTAACACATCCGTAGACAGCTTATTCTCCAACAAAATCGTAGTATAGCCGAGAACTGTCTGCACTTTTTCCAAACCTACCATGATTACATACGAACAGATTTTCGAGAACAACCGCCAGTGGGTAGCCAACAACGAGGCATCTGGCCCGGAATTTTTAAAGCGCCTAGCCTCTGACCAGCGCCCCGATTACCTCTACATTGGGTGCAGCGACTCGCGCGTGACAGCCGAAGAACTGATGGGTGTGGCTCCTGGCGAAGCGTTCGTGCATCGCAATATTGCCAACATGGTGATTAACATCGATTTGAACGCCATGTCGGTGATTGAATATGCTGTGTTACACCTAGGGGTAAAGCATATTGTGGTATGCGGACACTATGGTTGCGGCGGTGTGAAAGCGGCTATGCAACCCAAAGATTTGGGTATCATGAATCCTTGGCTGCGTAACATCCGCGATGTATATCGCTTGCACCACACCGAGCTAGATGCCATCGAGGACACCGATGCACGCTACGACCGTTTGGTAGAGCTAAATGTGCAGGAACAATGTGTGAATGTCATTAAAACTGCTGTGGTGCAGCAGGCCTACCTCAAACAAGGCTACCCCATTGTACACGGCTGGGTATTCGACTTGAGAACGGGCTTGCTGAAAGATCTGAACCTGGACTTCGAGCACATCCTACACGACATTCAGGACATCTATAATCTGAGCGAAGAAACGCTTTACAACAGCAAAAGCAGCCCTGCAGCTGAGATTGGTAAAGAAGCGAGCGTAGAAGACAACCGGTAGAACGGGCGCTAAATAAAAACGGCTGCTTCCGTGTAGTGTAACGGAGGCAGCCGGTAAGGCGTGGAAAAACGGCTGGCTAATTCAGCCAGATGCTGGCAACAGGCGCAAAGCGCTCGGTTGCAAACGCACCGTAGGGTGCCTCAGCGTAGAAACCCAGAATGTGCACCTGCGGCTGACCAGTGCGAGCATGTGTCAATACACGCACAGGATATATCTGACCCTCTTTGGGCCATTCGCCTACATAGTCAGCCGGGCGGCGTGAGTCGTCTACACAGCGAGCAAAATGCTGCACGGGCGTTGGGACGGGAAGTTTGACTTTCGACATATCCAAAGATACGAATATTGATTCTAAACTAAGCAAATTAGTACCAAGATATTCTAAATTTAATACGGTTTTAATATTTAAATAGTTATAATTAATATATTTTTTTAGTACTTTTCAAAGCAATAATTTATATTTAATTTTTAAGATGTTTTATTGTTCATGCTAACCCATTTAGTTGAATATTGTTTAGTCTAAAACGTATATAATCTTGTGGTCGTTACTGAGTGGAGCGAGATGTACTGTAGCAGAAGCCACCTTTGTTATGGCTGTACGACTACTCGTTGTGAAAGAGTGCTACCGCCAGCCGAGCGTACCTGTAATAGATAAAGACCAGCCGGATACGCATACAAATCTAGTGTGGTACGAGTAGTGGCTGCCTGTTGCAGCACCATGGTGCCTGCTTGGTTAAACAAACGAATGTCGGTGGGGCTGAAGGAGGTAGGTATCTCTATGTATAATTTCCCAGTAGTAGGATTTGGGTAGGCTTGCCAAGTGACAACGGGGGCTGCCGGGCGTGTGGGTAGCACCTGCGCAAAGCGCTGGCGGGCATCGTCGGCGGCGGCTTGCAATTCTGGCAACGATGATGCTCCCAACACGGCCAGCGTTAGGGTGGTGGAGTCGCCGGGGGGTAGGGCACGTAGAGCGGCGCCTACCAGCTGTGAAACATCGGCGCCGTAGGGTAGGCCAGCACTGGCATACGTAGTTCCATTGCTGAGGCCGTCGTATTTTTCGGTTCGGCTAAAGCCCCCAGTAGCTGGTGCTACTAGACCGGTAGTAGCGGCATTGTTGATGGCGTAGTATGCAGGCGCTCCTCCATCCAGCACCTGCACACCCACGTACAGATCGGAGGTGGCCAGGCTATACACGTACCCTAGCGCACGGCTGGCATCCCACATGGCCACATTGCGAGCAGCATCGCGGGGTAGGTCCCAATCCATAAATAGACCAGCGTAGAGCGGCTTTAGCGTATCGGGGGTCATGTTGGTGAGCCGATACTGTAGCACTACATAGTTGCGGGCAGGAGCATCGGCCCAAGCGTAGGCGTGCTGGTGCACCCGCACCCCTACCGTGCGGTTACGTGTGGCACTAGGCAGCGAGTCCTGAAACACACCCTGCGCCTCCTGCGTGGCCCGCACAGGGCGGCTAAAGAGCGTCTGACTTTGCATGTGAAAATCCTGGTCATTCCCTTTGGCGCCGCGCACCTGACTGGAGACACGCGTGGGCGATGTAGCTACCACCAGCCCTCCTTCATACAACAGTGAGCTACCTTGGTGATAGGTAATCCCTTCCCCGATACCAGAAGCAGGATTATCGTAACCCAGCGTACCCTGGCTGGCCAGAGTAAGCCGCAAGTCGTTTGCATTGAGCACCACGTAACCGGGATTTAAAACCACCGTCAGATACTGTGTAGCTTGGTAACCATTGTCAGCAGTCAACCGGCATTCAACTAACGCTTTGGCATTGAGCGGCGTATTGGGGGTAACTGTCAGCCGGAAGGGTTTATCGATGTTGGTAGCTCTCCCGAGCGTGGGCAGGGCTGCCACGGCAAAAACATCGGAAGGAGTGGTGAGGTAGGGAGAAAGCGACGTGAGAGATACCCGCAGGTTAGTTACCGGCTGCAAAAGGTTCTGCACTTCTATTTCCAACTCTTGCTGCCCTGCCGTGCTGGTGCGCAGTACCTGACTGCGTACGACTCGCGCAGCGCGCGCATCGGTAGTCAGCACAGCTCGGTATGCATCCAGTCGACCTGTGCCCAACTTGCCCAAGTAGGCCGCATTGCCGGGTAGGGTGTAAATATCGGGATTAGTAGTGGCACGCACTTGCGCAATTACTTGTGCTGCTGAATAGCTAGGAAACTGGCTACGCACTAATGCCGCCACACCCGCCGCAATAGGCGCGGCAAACGACGACCCAGTTACTGCTATATAGTCATCCACATAATCACCCCGTGCCGTTAGAACGTCTGTGCCCAGCGTGCATATATCAACACGTCGGTTATAGGTGAGAGTACCCCTCGTATTATCGGCTCGTACACCAGCCACCGACAACACATGGTCGTAGCTGGCAGGATAAAAATCCTGTTCTGCATTGTTATTACCAGCCGCTGCTACAATCACCACGTCCCGATTTACGGCAACGTAGCTGATAACATCTTGTTCGTATTGAGAGCGGCTGCCCGGTCCGCCCCACGATACATTAAGCACTTGGCAACCGTGCTCGGCGGCGTACACCATCGACTCATAACCCGCGAAAGCACCCTGCGCCGTACTCGGATATATTTTGAGAGGCAAATAGCGGCATTTGTATCCTACTCCCGCAATGCCCTTTGCATTATCAGGTGTGCCTGCTGCTATGCCGGTAACTAATACACCATGTTTCTTGGGACCAAGTAGTGCGTCAACATAGGGATTGTTATCCTTATCGGCCAGGTCCCAACCTCTGAAGTTGTCAATATAGCCATCGTGGTCATTGTCAATGCCATCAATCGGATCTGCATAATTATATTTTACCTGACCTAAATCTTGGTGGTCGAAATTGATACCCGTATCAGAAATACCAATTACAATAGTGGTATCGCCCTTTGTTACATCCCAGGCGCTGTACGCCCGAATGTTGCGCAGATACGATTGTCCATCAGTGCGGGTGGAATCAGCTAGGGGGTCGTTGGGTTGGGAGAGCGGCGCGTAGTAGTAAAGCGGCTCGGCGTACAGCACAGTACCGGTATTCTGCAGCAGGTGCCGTGCCCGGTCGAGGTCTGTGGGGGTAGGTAGCTGGATTTCATAAATCAGGCTGATATCGACCGACCCGGGCTTTTCAGGATCGGGGAGGAGCGTGTTGCTGAATTTCTGGTGCAGCTGCGTCGCGCCAAGGCGTTGCAGCGCAGCTACCAGGGTAGGCTCGGCAATGGCCGTGGCCGTAGCCAAATGACGCAATTCCGGCTTCAGACGGAAAACTAGCCGTCCCGGCTGTACGGTTGGGGTTGAAGGTGTAGCCGAATCAGACGGTTGAGCTGCTACCCGCAGAACAGGTAGTAGCCAGCAAATCAGCAAGAAATAACGAACAACACGTAACGGTAGCTGCATCGGGGGTAGGTAAGGAAATGGTAGAAATCCGCACGCATTGGCAAGTTCGTATGAACTTGCCAATGCGTGCGGATTTCTACGTTTTGTTTACCTCCGATTACTGCAAGAACCCCGCCTTTTTGCGCGTGTTTTGTTAGCCGCTTAGTTGCCCGTGGGCCGCTCTGCACCCGAAGCTTCGGGTGCGCATTCTTTGCCTGTTACCTGGCCATCGGCACCAAACATAATCTTGATCGGCTGTGTATCAGTGGCGCTGCCGAAGAGGTAGGACCAAGTGTGGCCATTGCCGGTAGCGTCGTCGCCGGTAGGTTCGCCCATTAGGTGGCGCACTTGCTCTTGTGTCATCCCTACCGTTACTTCAGCGCAGCTAACCGCGTTTTTATAGCTTTCCTGGGCCGTACAGGCACTCAGTAGCAAGGCCGCAGCAGCGGCTAGCGTGGCGTATATTTTCATGGTTAGGTGCTTCTAAACGATGTCGCGCAGGTCTTTGCGCAGGTTTTCAATACCCCGCGCTATTTCTTCCCACAGGCTTTTATTTTGTTCCGATGGGGTAGCACCAGCCGCGTGTTCGGTGGGAGTAGGGCCGAGTTGCGCAACCAGCTTTGCCCGCTTGGCTTCCAGTGCCGCCGCGTGCTCATGGTAGGTGGCGTGCGAGCCGGCGGTGGTAGCGTGGGCGCGGTTGTGCAGTGTCTTTATTTTGGCGTCCAATTCCTCCAACGCCTGCCGTAAGTCGGCATCGGAAAGGTGTTGGGGTACGCGCACATTTTCGGGAGTGGGAACAGACGACATAGTGTAGAGGTGATAGAGCCGACCGATTATCGGCGGCCGTTCTTGCTTCTACTGGTTTTAGGTCGGAAGAGTTAGGAAGTGGTGCGTTTGTGAAATGGTGAATGCGAGAGCGTCTGTCATCCTGAGCGGAGCGAAAGACCTTGTGCCAGTTGAACGACTATTGTACTAACGACTTGTTCTACCGTGAGAA
>NZ_JAHWGL010000126.1 GCF_019334315.1 Hymenobacter profundi | reverse complement strand
AGTGGCGTGAAACGGCTCACCGGTCTGGTACACTTTGTCGAGCAGATCAAAGATCGGCTGTCCCTGCAACTCCGGCATGGCATGGGCAATGGGCTTGCCCAGTAAGGCACGCGGTCCTACCAGTTGCTGGTATAAGGGGTTCACCAGTTTGAAAATATGGTTGGGGCCCTCCAAAATGGTAATCATGGCCGGGGCTTCCATAAACAGCCGCTCCAGGTGGCTGCGCTGGGTTTCAGCATCGGCCAGGGCGGCCCGCTCGCGGGCCTGGCTTGCACGCAGCGCCTCCTCAATGCTGGTGCTGCTATAGGCTACGCTATTGCTAAAGCTCACCAGTAGTCCCTCGCCGGCCCGGCGCGCCGAGAGGTAGAAGGGAGTAGTAGTATTAATTTGATAATCAAGGTGATGCTTTCCGGGCTGCTGCGTGAGAAAGGTGCGGCAGTAAAAGTCGAACACGCCATTGAGGCGACTCTGTGGGTAGAGGCCTAGCTGCGTGCCCGTGGGCTGCGCCGGGAGCTGGAGCATCTGCTGGGCCATGGTATTGAGCAGCACAAACTCGAAGTCAACAAGGGTAGCATTTTCGGCCCACACTGGCTTCAACAGCAGAATGCAGGTATGCGAAACTTCCAGCAGGCCCACCAGCAAATCGTCGGCAGAGAAGGTCGGCTGCAGGTTGGCAGTAGAGAAGGCAGCGGAGTCAGGTGTCGGCATAGCAAGCAAATAAGAATCGATAGCAGCGGACAACCAAAGAGGATACGACTGGGTAGAAAGTAGAGGTGCTGCCAGCTATTGAACAAGCAAAATAACGCAAATCCGGCGCGTTGGTCGGTCCAAGACTTTATAAAAAGTCTAGTGGTGAGGCATCTCGCCACTCCTTATCTACATCCTACGCTATGAAAATCACGAAATACATCCACTCCTGTTTGCTGTTGGAGCAAGACGGCGAGCAGTTGCTCTTTGACCCTGGCACGTTCACGTTTGCCGACGGGGCAGTAACGCCCGATACGTTTAAGAATGTGTCTACCGTCGTCATCACCCACCAACACCCCGACCACCTCGACGTAAAAGCGCTCCAGGAAATCGTGCGCCTAAGCGGTGCCGCGGTGCTATCGACGCCGGAAGTAGCCGATCAGTTGAAGCCCTACGGCCTGAAGGTGCAAGTGGTGGAGGAAGGTACTTTGCAGGTAGGCGCCTTTCAGCTAGAAGCTATCAGCGTACCCCACGAGCCTATTCTGGACAGCGAGTTGCCTCAGATGCTGGCCTTTTTCATCAACGGCAAAGTGCTGAACCCCGCCGATTCTTTCTCTCCTATTCTGCAAAAGTTCAAGCGGGTAGAGCTGCTGATCTTGCCCGTGATGGCGCCCTTCCTCACCGAGCTACGGGTAGCTGAGTTTGCCCGGCAGCTAGAGCCGCAGCAAATCCTACCCGTGCACGACGGCTACGCGAAAGACTTTTTTGTGGAGCAGCGCTACGACACCTACGAGCCGCATTTTGCGGAGCAAGGCATTCAGTTTCACCGCCTGAGCCAGCCAGGACAGTCGGTTACGGTGTAGTTTTTCAAGGAATATTGGGCGCCGTTGGAAACCTGCGTGCCGGCTGGGTGTTGAAGGTGTTTCAGTACCTATAGCCTGTTGCGCGTCATCTGGCATCCGTTTGTCGAAACCTGACAGGTCACTGATAACACCTCCTAACTAGTTCGCGCCTCTTTCTATATGTCTTATTCCACTGTTTCCGTCGATCAGGCTTCGTTTCGCAACTCCTTTGCCGAGGAGCTGCGCGGCGATACAGCCGGCGACCTGGGCCCGCGCCAGGTGCCCGGCTACCACTACTCGCATGCGGCGCCTACCCCCGTGCACGACCCGCACCTGCTGGCCTGGTCCGAGGAGCTGGCTGATTTTCTGGGCCTGACGCGCCCGACTGAGCGTGGCCCTGCCGTGGAAGCACTAGCCGGCAACTTGGTGACGCCCAGCATGCAACCGGTGGCCGCGCGCTACGGTGGGCACCAGTTTGGCAGCTGGGCCGGGCAGCTCGGCGACGGCCGCGCCATTTCCCTGGGCGAGCTGATGGCCCTGGACGGTACCAGTTGGGAAGTGCAATTGAAAGGGGCCGGCCCCACGCCCTACTCGCGCCGCGCCGATGGTCGGGCCGTGCTGCGTTCCTCGGTGCGGGAGTTTCTGTGCAGCGAAGCCATGTACCACCTGGGTGTGCCTACTACGCGGGCGCTCAGCCTGGTAGGTACCGGCGACGAGGTGGTGCGCGACATGTTCTACTCGGGCAACCCGCTGCCCGAGCCGGGCGCCATTGTGGCGCGGGTGGCGCCGTCGTTTGTGCGGTTCGGGAGCTTCCAGCTGCTCACGGCCACCGGCGAAATCGACAACCTGCGGGAGTTGGCCGACTACGTGATTCGGCACCACTACCCCGAACTGGGCGCGCCCTCGCCTGAAGTGTACCTGAGCTGGTTTGCGGAAATATGCCGTCGCACGGCCGTGATGGTGGCGCACTGGCAAACCGTGGGCTTCGTGCACGGCGTGATGAACACTGACAACATGTCTATTCTGGGCCTCACCATCGACTATGGCCCCTACGGCTGGCTGGAACCCTACGACCCCGACTGGACCCCCAACACCACCGATTTCGGGCAACGTCGTTATGCCTTCGGGCAGCAGCCCCGCGTGGCCCTCTGGAACCTGATGATGCTGGCCCAGGCCCTGGTGCCCCTGGTAGGCAGCGCCGATGACCTAACGCCGGCGCTCAATAGCTACGCCGGCACATTCACCAAAACCTACCGCACCCTGCTGTTCCGCAAGCTCGGTCTCACGCCCCAGCCTACCGACTTAGAGTTCTTGTCGGCCCTACCCGACGCCCTAACCGCCGCCGAGGCCGATATGACGTTGTTTTTTCGTGGACTCTCATACGTAGCCCCCATGCTGTTGGAAAACAGCGCCGCAGAGGAACAAGCCGTGCAGGATTTGCTGGAAGCTGCCACCTACACCGCCCCCGGTAGCCCCGCCCACGAGCCGCTACAACAATGGCTAGGTCAGTACCTGACGCGCCTACGCCAGGAAACGGCAACACCCGCCGCCATCCGCGAACAAATGCTGCAAGCCAACCCCAAGTACGTGCTGCGCAACTACCTCGCCCAGCAAGCCATCGAAGCCGCCGAAACCGGCGACCTGTCGTTGCTGAACACCTTGCAGCACGTCCTGCGCACGCCCTACGATGAACACCCCGAGCATGAGGCCCTGGCCGCCAAGCGCCCCGAGTGGGCCAGCACCAAGCCCGGCAGCGCCACGCTCTCGTGCAGCTCGTAAGGGTAGGAGGTAGGATGGCGCGGGGCTGTGCCCCGTGCCGGCTATGTGCAGGCCTCCGGCCTGCCACCGTCCGCGCCAGTTGGAGCATACGCAAATCGTTCTAACGACGCAGGCCGGAGGCCTGCACATAGCCGGCACGGGGCACAGCCCCGCGCCATCCGCCCACCAAAAAGCCGGGCCCCTGTTATCATTGCCCGATAAATCCCGAACTATGCACCTAATAATGGAAAGCAAACCCGAACTGCGCACCGTGGAGGTGACGCGCTACGTGACGCCGCTGCGCGAGGGCGGCTCCCTACCCGCGCTGGTAGAGGCCGACGACGGCTTCCTGTACGTGCTCAAGTTTCGGGGCGCGGGGCAGGGGCTAAAGGCCCTGATTGCTGAATTGATCGTAGGCGAGTTGGCCCGCACCCTGGGCCTGCGCGTGCCCGAGCTGGTGTTTTGCCAGCTTGATGAGGCCTTTGGCCGCACCGAGCCCGACGAGGAAATCCAGGACCTGCTGCGCTTCAGTACGGGCCAGAATCTAGGCCTGCACTATCTGTCTGGTGCCGTCACCTTCGACCCGTTGGTGAACCAGGTAGCGCCGCTGCTGGCCTCGCAAATCGTGTGGCTGGATGCCCTCACGCTGAACGTGGACCGCACCGCCCGCAACACCAATATGCTGATGTGGCACCAGGAACTGTGGCTGATCGACCACGGCGCGGCGCTCTATGTGCACCACACCGGCCCCGACTGGGCGCAGCCTGGCCGCCAGCGTACCTTTGCGCAGGTGAAAGACCACGTGCTCCTACCTCAGGCCAGCGAGCTAACCGCCGTGGATGCCGAATACCGTGCCCTACTCACGCCCGAGCGCATACGTCAGCTAGTGGAGCTAGTGCCCGAAGAGTGGCTGCTGGCCGACGCCTCTACCACCGCCCCGCCCGCCGAGCAGCGCGAGAATTACGTCCGGTTCCTGACTACCCGTCTGGCCGCATCCGAAACCTTTGTGCAGGAAGCCAACCATGCCCGACAAGCACTTATTTGAGTACGCCGTGCTGCGCATGGTGCCCCGCGTGGAGCGCGAAGAGTTTCTGAACGTGGGCGTTATCCTATACTGCGCCTCCCAAGGCTTCCTGCAAGTGCGCTTCACCGTACCCGAAACGCGCCTGCAAGCCTTTGCCGGCCCGGGTCTTGACTTGGCCGACCTGCACGCCCGCCTACACGCCTTCGAGCGCATCTGCGCCGGCCGTCGCGCGGGTGGCCCCATTGGGCAGCTGCCGGTGGCCTCGCGCTTCCGCTGGCTCACGGCCATGCGCAGCACCATTGTGCAAACCTCCGCCGTGCACCCCGGCCTGTGTGAAGACCCCAGCGCAACGCTGGATCGGCTGTTTGAGAAGCTGGTGGGGTAGGCCCCCGCCAGAATAAAACCCACTAAAAAGCCACTATATACACCATACCCCGGTAGCAGCCAGTGAGGCGAGAGCCGAACTGGCTGCGTTGAACCAGCGTCAGGCTCCCCCTCTCCCCGAGGAGAGGGGGCCGGGAGGTGAGGTTCCTTACCCATGCACACCCTCGACCAACTCCGCACCGGCCAGCTCGCCGGCATCCAGCGCCTCGACCTCTCCTGCGGCCTCACCGAGTTTCCCCGCGAAATCTTCGATCTGGCTGATTCGTTGGAAATTCTGAATCTATCGGGCAACCGGCTGTCGTCCCTACCCGATGATTTGGGTAGGCTGCACAAGTTGCGCGTGCTTTTTTGCTCCGACAACCAGTTTACCACCGTGCCGGAGGTGCTGGGTCAGCTGCCGCACCTGAGCATGATTGGCTTCAAAGCCAACCAGATCCAGACCTTACCCGCCGCTGCCCTGCCGCCCCGGCTGCGCTGGCTGATCCTGACGGACAACCAACTGGCCGCCGTGCCACCAGAACTGGGCAATTGCCGGGAGCTGCAAAAGCTGATGTTGGCCGGTAACCAGCTCACCGAGCTACCCGAAACCATGGCTGCCTGCACCAACCTGGAGCTGTTGCGTATTGCCGCCAACCGCTTCTCAGCCCTACCCACGTGGCTGCTGAAGCTACCCCGACTGAGCTGGCTGGCCTACGCCGGCAACCCCTTCTGCGACGAGATAGAAGCCCGCGTGGTGGCCCGGCACCCCATCCGCAGCATTGAGTGGCAGGCGCTGACCATACAGCAACAGCTGGGTGAGGGCGCGTCGGGCGTGATCTACCGCGGCCAGTGGCAACAAGATGTAGGCGCAACGCAGCCAGTGGCCGTAAAGCTGTTCAAAGGCGCCGTCACCAGCGACGGGCTGCCGCACAGCGAAATGGCCGCGTGCATCAGCGCTGGCCGGCATCCCAATCTGATTGCCGTGGAAGGCAAGATCAGCCACCACCCCGCCCAGGCCGAGGGGTTGGTGCTGGAGCTGATTGACCCCGCGTTTGGTAACCTGGCTGGCCCGCCCAGCCTCGCTTCCTGCACCCGCGACGTATACGCGCCCGGCACCACGTTCAGCCTACCCGCCGCCCTGCGCCTAGCTCACGGCATCGCCTCGGCCACCGCCCACTTGCACGCCCAGGGCATCCTGCATGGCGACCTGTACGCGCACAACATCCTGAATACCACTGCTGGCGAATGCCTGCTAGGCGACTTCGGCGCGGCTTGTTTCTTCGATTTGGGTACGGCCACGGCGCCTGCCTTGCAACGGCTGGAAGTGCGGGCCTTTGGCTGCCTGCTGGAAGAACTACTGGCCCACGCCGAGGCTACGGCCGAAACGGCGGCGACGGTAGAAGCCCTTACAATCTTGCAGCAGCGCTGCGTGCAGCCAGCGGTTTCGGCTCGACTGTTGTTCGCAGAAATAGAGCACGTGCTGGCTGGGTTACAGGTATAGTCCGCTGACCAATGGTAGCTTGCTGGCTTTTTGATAAAATGCTTACTAAAGGCATTCTGCTGAAGGTATTGAAGCAAGATGGGTCTGCTCTTTGCTGAATCACCGCGCAGGTAGCCCATTACTATGGCACAGCCAGCACCTATTCCTACCTCCGATTCTCCTGAATTTTTGCGGCGGCACATGCCGCACAATCCGCCTCTGGAGCACCTGACGAATACCGGCTCGGAAGCATTTTTTGTAGTGGCGGTGGAGCAGATGTACCAGCACATTCCGCGGGCTGTGCCGCCCACGCGGGCCATAGCGCATTCCTGTTTGTTTCTCACCTCCGGTACGGCCACAATGCGTGTCGGCACCGATTCTTACACTATCCAGGCAGGTGAGCTGTTGATTGTGCGGGCTGAGCAGGTATTTTCTTTTTCGCCAGGCGACATCAATACTGGTTTTCTTTGCCACTTCCATCCCGATTTTCTGCTTGGGACTGCCGCTAGTGGCGTAGCCTATGACTTCCTACAATTCTGGGGCAAGCCCTATTTGTCGCTCGATACTGCTACAGCTGGTTTTGTGCGTCAGTTGCTGCACCGGTTGCTGATTGAGTATCAAGAACATCAGCTAGCGTACCCCGATGTGCTGCGCGCCTACCTCTTGGCCCTGCTCAGTGAGTTGAATCGTGCCTACGCGGCTAGCTCACCAGGCACCCCCACGGCGGCCACCCAACTCACCAATCGCTTCAAGCAATTGCTGGCCACTTCGTTACGCGAGCTGCACCAGGTAGGGGAGTACGCCGAGCGCTTGCACGTGACGCCCAATCACTTGGCCAAAGCAGTGCGAACAACCACGGGAAAGTCGCCCGCTCGCTGGATTGAGCAGACCATTGTGCTGGAGGCCAAGGTACTGCTGTATCAAAGCCAGCTAACCATCAGCGAGGTAGCACAGGAGGTAGGCGTAGCCGATCCTTCGTATTTCAGCCGCTTATTCAGAAAGCACGAGGGCGTGACGCCGCTGGGCTTTCGCAAAAGGATGGCAACGTCCTAGTTTCGGCGTGGTTTGTCCTACTCTGTGGGCACCCTGGCGCCGACCTTTGCGGTCGTACGCAATGCAAGAAGATGTACTTGTTTTTTCTAACGCTGCACTCCTGGTTTCGCTGGGTGGTGCTGCTGAGTTTGGGGCTGGGCCTGTACCGGTCGTACCGAGGATGGCTGGGGCAGTACGCTTTCACGCCGCTCGATAATACAATCCGCCATACCACAGCAACAATAGCCCACGTGCAGCTGATGCTGGGCTACGTGCTCTATTTTCAAAGCCCAACGGTCAGTCAGTTTCTGGCCCACCGCCACGATGCTACCTACGAGCAGCAACCCTTGTTCTTCGGGCTGCTGCACGTGGTGCTGATGACGGTAGCTATTGTGGTCCTGACCATTGGCTCGTCGCTGGCCAAGCGTCGCCCTACCAGCCCAGCAAAGTTCCGCACCATGGCGCTGTGGTTTACGGCGGCGCTGCTACTGCTTTTTCTGGCTATTCCATGGCCTTTCTCGCCCCTGGCGAGCCGGCCCTGTTTCCGCTTTTAAGTTTTTCTGCACATGAGTATTTCATTGAAAAGCCCTGTGGGCCGGTTGCGCTTGTTGGGCCTGTTAGAGGGTATTTCGCTGCTAGTATTGGTAGGCGTGGCCGTACCGCTCAAGCATCTCTACAACAACCCGGCGCTGGTGCGCACGCTGGGCCCCATACACGGCCTGTTGTTTCTGCTCTTTGTGTTGAACACCTTGCGCGTAGGGGTGGAGTACCGCTGGAAGTTCAGCAAGACTACCTGGAAAGTATTGCTGGCCTGTGTCATTCCGTTCGGCACGTTTTATATCGACCGAACCATTCTGGCCGCGCTGCCACAGCACAGTCCAGAGTATCGCTACTTGCTTTTTTGCTTTAGCGCTTTAGCCACGGCCTGGTTCAGCAGCGGCTCCATCACGCGGTAGCCGGCCAGGGTAGGGTGCACGCCGTCGTTGGCATATTTAGCAGGCAGGCCCTGGCGCTCGTCGGCAAGAGCCGTGTGGTAGTCGAGGTATACGAAGTTGTGCTGCTGGGCGTAGGCTTTGATTTGCTCATTCAGGGCAATGATCTTAGGAGCGGGCGTGAGGCCTTTGCGCCACGGAAAATCATAGGCGGGTAGCACCGAGCACAAAATCACCCGCACCCCGTTGGCCTGCGCCAGCTCCGCCATCGACTTGATGTTGTTTAGGGTGGCCTGTTGGTCGTAGGGCCCAGTGTTTTCGGCCACGTCGTTGGCACCTGCGAGAATAGCTACCACAGTGGGGCGCAGATTTAGCACATCCTGCCGGAAACGTAGCAGCATTTGTGGGGAGGTCTGTCCACCAATGCCGCGCCCAACGTATTCGTAGGGCCGCCCGGCAAAAAAGGCTGAGTCGGTGCGGGGCCAGGCGTCGGTAATGGAGTTGCCCATCAGCACCACACGGGGCGTGCCCGTGCTGGGTGCCTTCAGCTGCTGGTTGGCGGGCGCATAGCGTTTCAGGTTGGCCCAGTCAGGGTTTTGCTGCGCGAGCAGGGGCGTAGTGAGTAGGCTAAACGCCAGCGCAAGCAAGGGTAGGGTTTTCATGAGGGGAGGGAAAAGAGTAGGATGAGGCCTGAAGGTAGCAAATGTGTAAAGGACGTGCCGCACGCGACTACCGTTGCCTGCACTTCGCACCAGCGCTTGCCCCACAACGCGAATAAGAGTCAGCGGCACCTAACCTGTGCCGAAGTCCGGTATAAGTGAGTACTTCGGCCCGAAAAGCACCTAACTCGCAAACCACTCCATAGCCCAGGGGCGCAATACTGGGCCGGCAGAATAACTACAAATGAGCTTACTGACTGTATCAGACATCCGGCTGGAGGAGCAGGGCAACCTCGCGTTGCAAGACATCAGCTTCACGCAACAACGCTTCCAGAAGCTGGCCGTGGCCGGCGAAACGGGTTCGGGCAAAAGCACGCTGCTGCAAACCATTGCCGGGCTGGTGCAGCCCTCCACGGGTACCGTGCTGTTTGAGGGAAGCCGAGTGCGCGGTCCGGCTGAAAAGTTGATTCCCGGCCAGGCCGGCATTGCCTACCTCTCGCAGCAGTTCGAGCTGCCGCAGTTTTTGCGGGTAGAGCAAGTGCTGCGCTATGCCAACAAACTGCGGGGCAACGCCGCGGCCGATCTGTACGAAGTTTGCCGCATCAACCACCTCATGCAGCGCCGCACCGACCACCTCTCCGGCGGCGAGCGGCAGCGCATTGCCCTGGCCCGTCTGCTGCTGGCCGCGCCGCGCCTACTTCTCCTCGACGAGCCCTACTCTAACCTCGACCGCGTGCACAAGCAGATTCTGAAGGACGTGGTACGCGACCTGGGCGAGCAACTAAGCATCACCTGCACTCTCGTCTCGCACGACCCCTTGGACACGCTTTCCTGGGCCGATGAGCTGCTGGTGCTGCGAGCAGGGCAGCTGGTGCAGCAAGGCCCACCTGTGCAAGTGTATCAGCAACCCACCGACGAATACACCGCCTCCTTGTTCGGTGATTACCACCTGGTGGCCGGCCCGGCGGCCCGCGCCCTCACCAAAGCCGCCAGCCGCCGCCTACCGAAAGGCAAACAACTGTTGCTACGCCCCGAACAGGTGGAGCTGACCACCGCGGCTACCGAAGGAGCTACCGTGGCCACCGTGCAGGCCGTACGGTTTTTCGGCAGCTACTACGAAACGGAAGTGGAGTTGCTGGGCAGCCGCTTCACGGCCAAAAGTAGCACGCCCCCCGCTGCGCCGGGCGATGCGGTAGCGGTTTCCTATCCTGGTCCGCAGATGTGGTTTCTGTAGTTGATAGCGCCGCGCTGCGCCTACCCCGGCAAATCGAACTATCTGCTGGGGTAGCTACGTATGGGAAGAATAGCTTGCCATCTTCCTTCTTCTTCTCGCATCGCGCATGAACCTTCCCGGCCTAAAGATGCGGCGCCGCACCGGCGGTGCCCCCCAAGAACCCGACAATTACAACAAATGGGGCTGGTATGCCATGGCTATCCTGGCACTAGCGTGGATTGTCTACAACCTGTTTTTTGACAAATAGCCACCGCTGAGCTTATGCTGCGCTGGCTTGATGTGGTCACCTTTGCTCGGTACGGCAACCCTGAGCCGCCCCGCCGGGTAGAGAAATCGGCGGCGGAATGGGCGCAGTTGCTGCCACCCGAGCAGTTTCGGGTGTTGCGGGAGCAGGCCACCGAGCCGCCCTACCGCAACGCCTACTGCCGGGCCTACGAGCCGGGTGAGTATGTGTGCGCCGGGTGCGGTAGTCTGCTGTTCAGCGCTGCCACCAAGTACCACGCTATTTCGGGGTGGCCTAGCTTCACCCAGCCCGCCCACAAAAATGCCATCTGGTACCGCTTCGACCACAGCCACCATATGCAGCGGGTAGAGGTGCGCTGCAACGTGTGCCAGGGGCACCTGGGCCATGTGTTTGCAGATGGCCCCGCACCCGGCGGGCTGCGCTACTGCATCAACTCGGCTAGCCTGCGGCTCGTGGCGCCGGAGCAGGAAGATGCTAAGTCAGCGGTTTCTCTGGGGGTGGGTTCTGCTCCTCCTCAAAGCGAATGATGCTGATACGCCCCGAAGGCTCCATGTAGGCTTCTTTGATGCTGGATATGTCTGTCAAGCCGTTGGTGCGCAGTTCGCTCATTAGCTCGCTGCGGGTTATCAGCTCCTTGCGCATGTTGTCTTTTTGCATTTGCCCGTTTCGAATCAGCAGGAGCTTGTCGGGCTTTATCAGTCGCTGAAAGACAGGGTAATGAAAACCCAGCCAGTTCAAGCAATAGCTCCAAAGAATAATAACGCCCACTAGGAGAATGCCTTCCGTAACGGAGCGGTACTCGCCGGCCATGCCATTCTGGGAGGCGTCGGCAATCATCACCACAAACAGCATGTCGGTGATACCCAGCGTGCCGGACTCGCGCTTCAGCACTACGCGCAGCAACAAAAACAGCCCCAGGTAGATAAGCGTACCCCGCACGACAATTTCGAGCAAAGGTGTGTTGGGCACAAAGATGGCATGCCAGTCTACTTGGTCAAACATGGTGCGTTGGGTTGAAGTTTACCTACCCCATACGTGCGGTGCGTGCCAGCGGCTGTGCCTGTGCTTCAAGAAGAGTAGGGTAGTGTCAGGCCGTCTCTACTTCAGCAATTCCTGCTCGTACACCCAGCGCGCCTCTTCGTCGTAGGCCACAAATACCACGCTAGCCGGCAGCTCATTTTCTTTCAGGAAGGCCTGCACCTCGCGCACGGCAATGCGGGCCGCATCGGCCTTAGGGTAGCCGTAGATGCCGGTGCTGATGCCCGGAAACGCCACGCTGGTAAGCTGGTTCTCGGCCGCCAGGCGCAGACTGTTGCGGTAGCAATTGGCCAATAGCTCGGCTTCACCCTTAGTACCGCCATTCCACACCGGCCCTACTGTGTGAATCACGTAGCTGGCCGGCAGCGCGCCACCCGTTGTAAGTACGGCCTCGCCGGTAGGGCAGCCACCCTGCCGCGCCCTAATCTGGCGGCACTCCTCCAGAATGGCCGGCCCGCCGGCCCGATGGATGGCTCCATCTACGCCGCCCCCACCCAGCAGGGAAGAGTTGGCGGCATTCACAATGGCGTCGGTATCCACCCGCGTGATGTCGCCCTGGTAGAGCAGGATGCGGCCGAAGGTTTGGGCGTCGGTGCGCCAGTTAGCAGCAGTAATAGCCATAGCAGTAGCAGTAAGCGTAAGTAGGGTAGGATGGCAGCGCCATTCATCCCTGTTGTAAGACGGTTCGGCCCAAAAAGTTGCTGGTTCGGTAGGAAAGAATTGTGCTCGGGTAAGTAATGGGCTACTTTTCATGCACTGTTTCACCACGTTATCCTCTTTACTATGGAGCTCATCAACCGCGACCCCCAACTCTGGCGCCAGGCCAAAGCCCGCGCCCGCTTCAAGGCCAGCCTGTTCACCTATTTTTGGGTGAATGCCCTGCTCTGGACCATCTGGGCCCTCACAGGGCGCGGCTCCTATCCTATTCCGTGGCCGCTGTGGGCTACCTTCTTCTGGGGTATTGGACTGGTGGCACAGGGGGTAGGCGTGTATGGCTTGTGGGGTAGAGACCGGCTAGTGGAGCGTGAATACGAGCGGCTGCTACGGCAACAGAAGGAATTATGAAGTAAAAAGGCGTCTGTCATCCTGAGCGGAGCGAAGGACCTTCTCACGGCTAAACGAGTCGTTGGTACGCCCATCGTTCACACGTAAAAAGGTCCTTCGCTCCGCTCAGGATGACAGACGCCTTTTTACTTCA
>NZ_JAHWGL010000125.1 GCF_019334315.1 Hymenobacter profundi | reverse complement strand
TATCACAGTAGAACGAGTCGTTAGTACGATGGTCGTTCCACTGAAATAAGGTCCTTCGCAAGCTCAGGATGACAGACACTTTCTTCTTTACAACTGCACAATCTTACAAACTCACTCAGTCACTCGTCTAGCGTCCGAAGTCGTCTTGTACGCGGACGATGTCGTCTTCGTCAGAGGGTTGCTGGGGGTCGGTGTGCTGCCAGATTTCGGCAATGATGCCCCAGTCGTCGAGGCCGATAAGGCGGTGCCGCTCGCCCTGTTGCAGGACGATTTGCTCGCCGGGCGCGTAGGTTTTCAGCTCACCTTCTTCGTCGGTATCGCTGGTGATAACGCCCACAGTACCACGTACCACGCGCCAGATTTCGGCGCGGCGGTGGTGGTACTGCCACGACAAGCGCTGGTGAGGTGCTACCAGTAGGATTTTAGGGCTGAGCTTGCCCGAGATGCGCAGGCTATCCACCGACAGCCCATCGAAATAGGCATCGGCAAAAGCCTGGGCCTGCTCCTCGTCCAACACAAAAAAACCGCCCCACGGACGCGTATCGTCCTTGCGGTCAACGGTGAAGCCCTGCTGTTGCAGGTGCTCGGCTACTTCGGCAAAAAGCGCGGATTTAGCAGCGGTAGTTTCCATAAGAAGAAAAAGGTAAAAGAACCAGATAATTAAAACAGAGGCTAGTGTACGCGGCGAATCGATGACTGCCGGATGAGTAGGGACGGCGGCAGCTGCACTTGCGTGGTCCGGCCTTTCTCGTCGCCCCCTTCCAGGGCGGTTAGGAGCGTGCCAATAATATTATCGGCCATCACCTCCATGGGCTGCGCAATAACGGTAATTGTGGGCGAATACAGCCGAAAAAGGTCGGAATCGTCGAAGGAAACAATGGCAATATCCTCCGGAATGCGCAGCCCCAGGCGGCTGATGGCTTCCAGCCCATACACGCTCAGGTAATTGGTAGAAAACAGGATAGCATCGCACAGCGGATTGGCGCGCAAAAACTCGTGAATGCGCTGAATCATCTGTTCACGTTCCAGCAGAAAATCCACCTCCAGCACCAGCTCCGACAAGCCGTATTCGCGCATGGCCTGCGCGTAGCCCTGCCGTCGGCCCAGCATCTGGGTCTGCCCGGAGTTGATGGTCACAAAGGCTACCGACGAAAACCCCTGGCTCAGCAAGTGCCGTGTGGCCTGGGAAGTGCCGGCGGCGCCGTCTACTACCACCGCATTGGCTAGCACGCCTGGCAGCAGGCGGTCGAACAGCACCACGGGTTTACCGTTGCGCACCAGGGCACCAATTTCTTCTTCTACCCCGTTGGGAGGCGCCACCACGTAGCCATCCACGTGTCGCTCCTGAAACATGGTGAGTAAGTCGCTGGTCTTGGCGGTGTCGTTGTTGGTGCTGCAATAGATGATGCGGTAGCCGCGCTCCAGTGCCTTCTTCTCAATCAGGCCCGCCACCGTGGCAAAAAACGAGTTGGCAATATCCTCTACAATTAGCCCAATAACGTGGGTTTTGCCTGTGCGCAGGCTCTTGGCCAGTTGGTTCGGCTTGTACCCAACTTCCTCCACATATGTTAGCACCTTCTCAGCCAGCGCGTCGCTGATGCGGTTTTCTTTCGCTTTCCCGTTAAGCACCAACGACACAGTGGCAATGGACACATCCAGGTGCTGCGCAATGTCGCGGATCAGGGTTTTCTTTTTCAAGTATTTGGGGTCTTGGGGTCTTGGGGTCTTAGATGACGTTCAGGTATTTCATTGAACATTATCCATGACCCTAAGACTCTATTCATACACTTCTTTTGGGCGATTAGCCGCGGCAGCGCCGAAGCTTGTATTGGGCTGTGGGCCCATGGTAAGCTCCAGCGTGCCACCGGCTATTACATCTTTGTGCAACAGGTAGCTGTTGGGGTAGGGCTTGCCGTTGAGCTTCGCCGACTGAATATAGGGATTGGCGGCACTATTGTTCTTCGCTTCCAGCACGAACACCTTGCCTTTTGGCAGGCGAATAGTCGCCTTATCGACGATGGGGCTACCTAGTACGTAGGCGCCACTGCTGGGGCTCACGGGGTAGAAACCCATAGCCGACATAATATACCAGGCCGACATTTGCCCGCAGTCCTCGTTGCCGCTGATGCCGTCGGGCTTGTCGAGGTACATTTCGCGCAGCACCTGGCGCACCTTGGCGGCGGTTTTCCACTGCTGGCCGGCGTAGGGGTATAGGTACACCGTGGCGTGGCTGGGCTCGTTGCCGTGGGCGTACATGCCAATCAGCCCCGATATATCCGGCGATGCGCTTTCGCCCAGGCTACCCTGCACCACAAACAGGCTGTCGAGCTTCTCCACAAACGCCGCATCGGAGCCGAACAGCTTGATCAGGCCGGGTGGGTCTTGCGGCACCAGCCAGGTGTACTGCCAGGCATTGCCCTCGGTGTAGTTGTTCTGGCGGTGGATGGACTGAATGGGGTCGAAGGGCAGCTGGAACTTGCCGTCGGAGGTGAGGCCGCGCATGAAGCGGGTGTGCGGGTCGAAGTACTTCTTATAATACTGGGCGCGTTTGCTGTAGTTCTGATAATCTTCCTGCTTACCCAACTTTTTGGCTACCTGCGCAATGCTCCAATCGTCAATAGCATACTCCATGGCCTTCGCTACCGACTCGCTTTCTTTGTCGGCCGGTATGAAGCCCAGTTCCTTTACGTACTTCACGCCCTCGTCGTCGCGGGTGCTGGAGGCGCGCATGGCATCCAGCAGCTGGTTGCCGTCGAGGCCGGGCGTGCCTTTCAGGTATGCTTCGGCCAAGGCTGGCACGGCGCTGTAGCCTACCATGGTGTTGGTTTCGTTGCCCATCAGGTGCCAGATGGGCAGCTTGCCCTGCTGCCGGTAAATAGCCAGCATCGACTGCATCATGTCCCCTACTCGCTCGGGTTGGGCCAGCAGGAAGAAAGACTGCGCCGTGCGATAGGTGTCCCAGAGCGAAAAGATAGTATAATTCTGAAACGGCGCTTTTTCGTACACCTTCTTATCGGTGCCGCGGTAGTCGCCGTTGGCATCGTTGAACAGGGCCGGCGCAAACAGCGCGTGGTACATGGACGTGTAGAAAATGCGCCGGGCCGTTGCGTCCTTGGTTTCGATGGTGACCTTTGCTAGCTCCTTATTCCACTCCGCATCAGCGGCCTGCTGCACCTTGGCGAAATCCCAGCCGGGAATCTCGGCCTGAATATTCGCTAGCGCATTATCGGTGCTTACCGGCGAGATGCCTACCTTCAGCAGCAAGGTACTGGGAGCCTTCGCAAAGTTGAATACGCCTTTAATAGCCTGCCCCTTTCCCGATTTACCCGTGAGCTTTTCGGCCTCGTTGTAAATAGCAAACTGCGGCACCGGCGCCGACGTCTTGATGGCGAAGTATAGGCGCTGGTCGCGGGCCCACCCTTTGGAGAAGCGGTACCCCACAAACGTCTGCGCATCTACCTGCTCTATATACGTATCGGTGGCTTTGTCGTCGATGCCTTCTTTAAGGTCGATGATAACATGGGCCTCTTTACCGCCAGCAGGGAAGGTGTACTTGTGCATGCCTACCCTTGCGGAGCTGGTCAGTTCGGCCCGGATGCCGTAGTCGTCCAGCGTCACGGCATAGTAGCCGGGTTTTGCGGTTTCGCGCTGGTGCGAGAAGCGCGAGAGGTAGCCTTGGTGGGGCGCTTTCTGCTGGCCTTTATCGGTTTTGAGCGGACCAGTGTAAGGCATGATGAGCACGTCGCCGAGGTCGGAGCCGCCGGTGCCACTGAGGTGCGTGTGCGAGAAGCCAACAATCAGACTATCGGAATAGTGGTAGCCTGAGCACCAGTCCCAGCCCTTGAAAATGTTCTGCGGCCCTACCTGTACGGCTCCAAAGGGCACATTAGCCCCCAGAAATACGTGGCCGTGCCCGCCGGTCCCAATCATCGGGTCGACGTAGGAGGTGAGTTTTTGGTTTTGAGCGTGAGTGGTGGCGCTAATTAGCAACAGTCCGCCAAGCAGCCAGCGAAATGGCCGAGCAGCGGCCTGCCGGAAGTGAGTATGCGCTTTTCGCATGCGAATAGGTTAGGATAAATGGCGATGGGAAAGCAGCCTGTATTGGGTGCGGCCGGGTGATGTGGGCCTGCAATTCTTAGTGGCAACAGTATGGCCTTACAGTATTATAGCTTCTGGCTTGCCGGGCAAATATGCTAAAAGCTTTTAGCAGTTGTTTGGTAGATCAAAATAAATACTTGATATTTTCGCTCACAAACCGCTTTTTTGCTTTAGGCTAGTGCAATGGTTTCTCTTTGCTGCTTACGACCTACGCTCTAATTCAGCTCTTTTCCTAACGCGTCAGCTACCTATTCTATAGGTCATTATAGCTGTCTTCCCTACCCTACCCCGAGCAGCTGGCCCGGGTAGCCCGTAGCTTTTCACGCGCTAATCTTCAGCTTTTCGCTCTTGCCTCGCTTTTGATTTCACTTTATACATCGTCATGCTAAAACGTTTAAGTTTTCTTTGCAATCGATTTCTACAAGGGTGAACATTTTAGAGAGACAAGCCTACTTCATTGTTTTTTTCATTTCCATCTTCCACCAAATCTTACCTTATGACCTCTTCTTTATCTGTTAAACAGTTGTGTAGGGTACCGCTGCTGGCGCTTAGTGTGGCAATGGTGTTACCTCTCACACAGGCTACGGCCAACAACCATGCGGCAGAGACCTTCCGTCGTGTTGATGTGACGGTGCAGGGCCAAGTGCGGGATGACCAAGGCAACCCATTACCCGGCGCCACCGTGGTACTTAAAGGTGCTACGGGCGTAGGGGCCTCATCTGATGCGGAGGGTCGTTTCTCTCTGACGGTGCCTACCGGCAACGAAACGCTGGTCGTTTCTTCTATCGGTTACGTAGCCCAGGAAGTAGCTATTGGCGGCCGTACCACGCTGACAATACGACTGGTAACAGATAACAAGGCGCTGGACGAGGTAGTGGTGGTAGGCTACGGTACGCAAAAGCGTTCCGACGTGACGGGAGCTGTGGGTAGCGTAAGCAGCAAGGAGCTGGAAGAACGCCCTATCGTAAACGTAGCGCAGGGCTTACAGGGCCGGGTAGCGGGTGTTGATGTATCTCTGAATTCGGGCCAACCGGGTAGCAGCCCACTCATTCGGGTGCGGGGCTATGGCTCTATTAATGCGGGCAACAACCCACTTTATGTAGTAGATGGCGTATTCTGGGATGCAGGTATTACCTCGCTGAACCCCAACGATATTGCCAGCATTGAAGTACTAAAAGACGCTTCAGCTACAGCTATTTATGGTGCGCTGGGTAGCAATGGTGTTATTCTGATTACGACCAAGCGCGGCAAAAAGGGCACTCAGATTGGTTACGACACCTTCGTGAGCGTAAGCCGCATTGCCCGCAAGCTGGATGTGATGGACTCGCAGCAATTTCTGGCCACGGAAGACTTGGCGTATCAGAACATTCAGAAATATGACCCTGCTGGCTGGGCCGCTGGCCGCTACGCCAACCGTGACCCGCGTATCAAGCGACGGGCGCTGACTGCTGCCAATAGCCCGCGTCCGTTGTTTGACGACAACCTGAATCCACTCTACAACACTGACTGGCAGGATGAAACCACACAGACAGGCGTGACCCAAAGCCACAACCTGTCGTTTTCGGGCGGTAGCGACCAGCTTACGTACGGTTTGTTTCTGAACTATACCAACGCTCAGGGCACTATCCTGAATACGTTTCAGAAGCGCTATAATGCCCGCTTGGTGATTGATAACCAAGTGAAAAAGTGGTTGAAAGTGGGAACTACTATCAACTACAATAATATTGATGAGCGTATCGGCAATGACTTCGTGGGCGGCAACAACATTCCGCGCATGATGATTGAGATGATTCCTATTATGCCCGTCAGATACCCGGATGGTACCTACGCCAGGCGCCAAGACTACCCGGATATGGAAACGGGAGACAACCCGGTTGCCATTGCTCAGGAGGATGAAGAACTCCGCCGCCGGCAAGTTTTCTCGGGTAACGGCTACCTGGATTTCACGATCCTGCCGAGCCTGAATTTCCGCAGTGTCCTAGGCGCCACAATACAGAATTACAACGACCCATCCTACGCTACCACCCTGATTCAATTACGGGGGCAGCAAGGCTACGCCAGCATCAACGACTACAACGCTACTAGCTTGCAGTGGCAGAACTACCTCACGTACAACAAACAGTTGAACGAAGACAACTCGTTGAACGTGGTGGTAGGTGTAGACTCCCGCCGCTTCCGAAGCCTGGCAAATGGCAGCAGCACTACCCTATTGGTAGACAATGCGTTCAGCTTTTATAATCTAGGAACGGGCTCTACCCCCAACCCACCCAGCTCTGGCTACAATGCCGACCAATTCTTCTCCATCTTTGGACGCGTGAACTATGGCTACAAGGACCGCTACCTGCTGACTCTGACCACCCGTCGGGACGGCTCGTCGCGCTTCGGGGAAAACAACAAGAATGCGATTTTCCCATCGGCGGCTATTGCCTGGCGGATTTCGGAAGAAGATTTCCTGAAGGAAAACCGCATTTTCTCGGATCTGAAGCTGCGCTTCGGCTATGGTCGTACCGGTAACAGCGGTCCTGATTTTGGCAACTATGTGTCGCAGACGTTTTTGGGCACCAACGGCTATATTTTTAGTGGAACCCGCACAAACGGTATTACATTGGGTTCCTTAGGCAACCCAGACCTTAGATGGGAGACGGCCGATCAGTTTGACCTGGGTCTGAACGTAGGGTTGCTGCAAAACCGCGTCACCTTTGAGGCAGATCTGTACCAGCGTACCACTAAAGATCTGCTTCTCAACGCACCCGTACCACGCAGCAGCGGCTATGGCTCTATTCCGAGCAACGTAGGTAGCGTGCGCAACCGGGGCTTGGAGTTGTCGCTGAATACAGTAAATATTCAGAGCACAGACTTCACTTGGAATACGACCTTCAACGTTTCCTTCCTGCAAAACCGCATCCTACAATTGGGCGCAGCTGGCGACGATATTTTTCCTGGTCCGAACTTCCTCAACCAGACCACCGTGCTGCGCGTGGGCAACCCGGTAGGTTCGCTATTTGGACTGGAGCGTCTGGGCACTTGGAACACCAACGAAGCGGATGAAGCTGCAAAATATGACCGCCTACCCGGTGACCTCAAATGGAAGGATCAAAATAACGATGGCCAGATCAACGACCAGGACCGGGTGATCTTAGGTAAGAACATTCCTACTGGCTTCGGCTCGTTCATCAACAACTTCCGCTACAAAGGCTTTGATCTGCTTGTGGACTTACAATTCACTTATGGCAACAAGGCTATGAACTTGACCCACCACTCGGCGCTGGACCGCACCGGGCAAGCCAATAGCTACGAGCAGGCTCTGACAGGCGCCTGGACACCGGAGAATCAGAATACCAGCATTGCTGAAGTGCGTCCCTCTTACATCCGCTACGATTCGCGCATTGACTCTTATAAAGTGCAGGATGCATCGTTCCTGCGGGGTCGTAACCTGGTACTGGGGTATAACTTCTCCAACGAGTTAATTCAGAAGATTTCGCTGAGCCGCCTCCGTGTGTATGTGTCGGCGCAGAACTTCTTCCTACTCACTGATTACTTCGGCTACGACCCTGAGACGTCGACTTACGGCAATACTTTCTCCCAAGGCATTCAGTTCTTCGACTATCCCAAGGCTCGCACTTTCACAGCTGGCCTGAATGTATCTTTCTAGTTGTCAATTATCTGTTGTCAGCGATAAATCGGCATTGCTTGCCAACTGACAGCTACTTAAGAACAACTACTCTTCATTCTTTCAAACGTCTTTTCTTATGTTTTCGAATATACAACGCTTCGCCCGAACTACAGTCTTGGGCACAGGACTGCTCATGGCAGTTACTAGTTGTGATGATTTCTTGGGTGTTGATAGTCGTTCCCAAATTCGTCCCGACGACTACTACAGCACCGCCGGCCAAGCGCAAGCTGCTGTGAACGGCCTCTACAACAATCTGCGTATTGTGCAAAACGACACGGGCTATGGTGAAAGAATTTGGGTGACGCTGGAGTTGATGGCTTTACACGCTACTACACTGGGGCAGAGCTTCAACAACAACCAATTCATTAACCAGAGCATTGACCCAGCTAACCCCTCCTTCTCCAGTGTTTGGAACACCGCCTACAATGGCATCGGCGCGGCTAACCTAGCCATCACTAGGATTCCGGCCATCGACATGGATGAGACGCAGAAAACGCAACTGCTGGGCCAAGCCTATTTTATCCGGGCCTACCTCTACAACCTGCTGGTGCGCCTCTACGGTGATGTGCCTTTGCTGACGGAGCCGGTGAATGGCCCCGGCCCCAACCTCTACCCTAGCCGCAGCCCCAAGGCCGACGTCTATAATCTTATCATCAGCGACCTACAAACAGCTGAAGCAGCCGGCCTACCCGTGGTAGATCGTACCGGGCGCATCTCTCAGTCGGCCGTGAAGGCCCTACTGGCTGATGTGTATTTGACTACGGCAGGCTTCCCCATGCAAATCAAGGAGAATTACCAGAAGGCTGCTGATAAGGCCGCCGAGGTAATTGATGCGGGCAGCTATCCGCTGTTCGCCAACTACATCTCGCTACACAACAACACGGACAAAAATCAGGGTGAATTTATTCTGCAGGCCCAATATGCCAACGGTATTGCCACCAACGCTATCAGTCCCCTGATTGTACCCTACAACGTGGGCATTTCGGCGTACGGCGACGAGTATGGATCCCTGATTCCGACGGAGGAGTTTTATAACTCGTACGAAGCAGGTGACCTACGGGCCCAGGAACAACAATTTTACTTCTCTGAATATCGGGCGTTTGATAGAAGCACCAATCAACAGAAGACAAACATTGTCAAATTCAACCGGCATGCACTTTATAAGTATTTCCACTTGGAAAGCGCTTTGAACCGGAACTACAACTGCGACGAAAACTGGACGCTGATCCGTATGCCTGAGGTGATGCTTATTTACGCCGAGGCCATCAACGAGGCTAGCGCCGCTACCCCCAAAGCATACGAACAAATCAATAAAATTCGGGCACGGGCTAAACTACCTGCGTTGAGCGGCTTAAGCCAGGACGCGTTCCGTCAAGCTGTATGGAAGGAGCGTTACCACGAACTGGCGTACGAGAACAAGGCCTATTTCGACATTCAGCGTACCCGCAAAGCCTATGATGTAAAGAACAACACGTTTGTCAACGTCATCGGCTTTAAAGGCGAAGTGGGACCAGCCTTTCAGGAAAAATACCTGTTGTGGGGCATTCCGTCAACTGAAATAAACAACAATAAGGAACTCACTCAGAACCCTGGGTGGTAGGTAAGTAGAACGTCATGGCCGGGTGCGCGGCAAGTGTGGGTGGTGGTTCTGGGAATTTCTGTCACTTCGCTACCCCACCCGGCCTGACGTTCTTTTTTTGTGCTTGTGCTAATATGAAGCCAAGGTTTCTAGCACTTTTCATTCACCTCTGACGCAACCATTTGGAGAATACTTCTACATTATTACACTACCCGTTCCACTAACCAATCTGCATGCCAGGACTTTCGCTGAGTTTTTTTCTCGCTTCGCTGACGGCTCCCCCCTCGCCGGCACTACCAACGCTTGCTCCCTTACCCCAGCAAGCTGCCGTCACCCGGGACTCCTTAACGAAAAAGGGATATACCCTGATCTTTATCTCCAAAGATCCAGCCCTGAACTCCGTTACCAAGCAACGCATGATTGATGCGTTTTACACGGTATATCCGAAGGAGGCCAAGCGGTTCAACCCTAATACCTTGAAGAAAGTCACCTTCATCGTGGATCCGGAATACAAGGGGGTGGCGGCTACCCACAATGGCATTGTGCGCTACAACCCTACCTGGCTGAAGGACCACCCGGAGGACATTGACGTGGTGACGCACGAGGTGATGCACATTGTGCAGGGCTACCCCAGCGGCTCGCTGGGCTGGCTCACGGAAGGCATTGCCGACTATACTCGGTACGCGCTCGGTATCAACAACCAGCAGGGCAAGTGGGCTCTACCTGATTATAAAGAAGGCCAGAGCTACACCAATAGCTACCGCATCACGGCTCGCTTTCTGGCGTGGCTGGAGCAAAACGGCTACCCCAAAATTGTGAACGAGATGGATGCCGCGCTGCGCGCCCACGCCTACTCGCCGGAGCTGTGGCAGCAAAAAACCGGCAAAACGCTGGACGAACTGTGGGCCGCTTACACCGCCAACCCTACGGCCGTGAAGCTGGCCTATAAGTAAACCGCTACCATGAAAAAAACAGAACGTCCTTTTGACCAGCGGGAGAAATCTCGCGTGCTCCCGGTAAGTACTCTCCGGGGTCAGCACGCAAGATTTCTCCCGCTGGTCAAAAGGACGTTCTTTATATACCCTTCAGTTACCCTACTCTTTCCCTAACCGAATGCCTAAACTCTTTCCTATTCTTTCTGCCATGCTGCTGACCGCAGCCCCTACCCTAGCGCAGGGTCCGGTGGCGACGAAAGATTACGCCCAGTGGGTGAACCCCATTATCGGCACCGATTCCAAGCCTAGCTTGTCGAATGGCAATACTTATCCGGCCATTGCGCTGCCCTGGGGTATGAACTTCTGGATGCCGCAGACCGGCAAAATGGGTAATGGCTGGGCCTACCAGTACTCAGCCGATAAAATTCGGGGCTTCAAGCAAACGCACCAGCCTTCGCCGTGGATGAACGACTACGGGCAGTTTGCCATTATGCCCATCACCGGCCAGCGGGTGTTTGATGAGGATGCGCGCGCCAGCTGGTACTCGCACAAGGCCGAGGTAGCCGAGCCCAACTACTACAAAGTGTATTTGGCCGACCACGACGTGACGACCGAAATTGCGCCTACCGAGCGGGCGGCCCGGTTCCGCTTCACCTTCCCCAAAACCGACAGCGCTTACGTAGTGATTGACGCGCTGGACAAGGGCTCGATGGTGAAAATCATACCCCAGCAGCGCAAGATTGTGGGCTATACCACGCGCAACAGCGGGGGCGTGCCCAAGAACTTCAAGAACTATTTTGTGATTGAGTTCGACCACGACTTCACTAGCACGGCCGTATTCAAAGACAAGGAATTGGCCGTAGGGCTGATGGAAGCTACCGTGAACCACGCTGGCGCGGCCGTGGGCTTCAAAACCCGTAAGGGCGAGCAGGTGCAGGCCCGCGTGGCCTCGTCGTTTATCAGTCCCGAGCAGGCCGAGCTGAACCTGAAAGAAATCGGTGACCAGAACTTTGATTCCGTGCGCCAGAAAGGCCGCGATGCCTGGAACAAGACCCTGGGCCGTATTGACGTGGAAGGTGGCACTGCCGACCAGAAACGCACGTTCTATTCCTGTCTATACCGCGCCCTGCTTTTTCCACGCAAGCTCTATGAGCTGGATGCCAATGGCAAGGTGATGCATTACAGCCCTTTCAACGGGGAGGTGTTGCCGGGCTACATGTATACCGATACGGGCTTTTGGGACACGTTCCGGGCCTTGTTCCCCTTCCTGAACCTGCTCTACCCCGACCAAAATGCGGAGATGCAGCAGGGCTTGGCCAACGACTACAAGGAAAGTGGTTGGCTGCCGGAGTGGGCCAGCCCCGGTTTACGCAGCGTAATGGTGGGCAACAACTCGGCCTCTGTGGTAGCCGACGCCTACCTCAAAGGCATTCGCGGACAGGACATGAACGTGCTGTATGAGGCGTTGGTGCACGGCGCCAACAACGAAGGTCCGCTGGATGCCGTGGGCCGCAAGGGCGTGGCGTATTACAACAAGCTCGGCTACGTGCCCTATGATGTGAAAATCAACGAAAACGCGGCCCGCACACTGGAGTACGCCTACGATGACTTCACCATCTACCAGTTGGCCAAGGCCCTGGGCAAGCCTAAAAAGGAAATCAACCTGTACGCCAAGCGTAGCCAGAACTACCGCAACCTGTTCGACAAGGAAAGCGGACTGATGCGCGGCAAGAATGAGAATGGCAAGTTCCAAGCGCCGTTTAGCCCTTTTAAGTGGGGTGACGCCTTCACGGAGGGCAATAGCTTGCACTACACCTGGTCGGTGTTTCATGACGTAGCGGGGCTGATGGACTTGATGGGCGGCAAGCAGAAGTTTGTGGCTACGCTGGATACCGTATTTGCCCTACCTCCCGTGTTTGATGACTCGTATTACGGCGGCACCATCCACGAAATCAGGGAGATGCAGATTGCGGGCATGGGCAACTATGCCCACGGCAACCAGCCCATCCAGCACATGATTTACCTGTATAACTATGCTGGTCAGCCCTGGAAAGCGCAGTATTGGCTGCGCGAGGTAATGAACCGCCTCTACCTACCCACCGCCGACGGTTACTGCGGCGACGAAGACAACGGCCAGACGTCGGCGTGGTACGTGTTTACGGCGCTGGGTTTCTACCCCGTGTGCCCTGGCACCGACCAGTACGTGCTGGGCGCCCCACTCTTCCCGAAGGCTACCCTGCACCTGCCCTCTGGCAAAGACATCGTGCTGAATGCCCCCAAGAACTCCGACCAGAACCGCTACGTGAACCAGCTGACCATGAACGGCAAAGTCTATGACAAAAACTGGCTGAGCCACGAGGAGCTGATGAAAGGCGCTACCTTAGATTTTGACATGACTTCTACGCCTAACAAAACCCGAGGCACTAGCAACGCCGCCGCGCCGTTCTCTATGTCGAAGTACAAGTAACGCCTAACGATACCCCACCCCCTAGCCCCCTCCCCTCCGGGAGAG
>NZ_JAHWGL010000124.1 GCF_019334315.1 Hymenobacter profundi | reverse complement strand
CCTCTTGTAGGTGGGCTTTTTGTTGAAGAGTAGTATATGGAAGTTCTACTTCGCCTTTTCTAGCGCAGCATAGTTCTGATAGAACAGCGGAATGGTTTCGATACCCTTTAGGAAGTTGAACACGCCGTAGTGCTCGTTAGGCGAGTGGATGGCATCCGAATCCAGCCCAAAGCCAAACAGCACCGAATCAATGCCTAGCTCTGACTTGAACATGGCCACAATGGGGATGGAGCCGCCACCGCGGGTAGGCACCGGGCGTTTGCCGAAGGTAGTTTCCATGGCCTGCGCGGCGGCCTGGTAGGCCACCGAGTCGGTGGGCGTTACTACGGGCTCGCCGCCGTGGTGGGGGCGCACCTGTACCGTTACGCCCTCGGGCGCGATGCGGGTGAAGTGTTCTTGGAACAAGGCCGTGATTTCGTCGGAGGTTTGGTGCGGCACTAGGCGCATCGAGATTTTGGCGAAGGCCTTGGACGGAATTACGGTTTTGGCACCCTCGCCAATGTAGCCGCCCCAGATGCCGTTCACATCGAGGGTAGGCCGGATGCCGGTGCGCTCCACGGTGGTGTAGCCGGTTTCGCCATAGGTGGCGGGTAGGCCGATGCTCTGCTTGAACTCTTCATCGGAGTGAGGTACGCGGTTGAGGTCGGCGCGCTCCTCAGCGCTCAGCGTGGCCACATTATCGTAGAAGCCGGGGATGGTAATGTGGTTGTTCTCGTCGTGCAAGGAGGCAATCATCTTGCACAGCACGTTGATGGGATTAGCCACGGCGCCCCCATAAAGGCCGGAGTGCAGGTCGCGGTTGGGGCCGGTCACTTCCACCTCGTGGTAGCTTAGGCCGCGCAGCCCTACCTCAATGCTGGGCAGATCGT
Organism: Hymenobacter profundi; assembly: GCF_019334315.1. GTDB lineage: Bacteria > Bacteroidota > Bacteroidia > Cytophagales > Hymenobacteraceae > Hymenobacter > Hymenobacter profundi. Next base: position 12,060 of record NZ_JAHWGL010000124.1, on the reverse strand, counting down.
TGGCGAGGATGCCGGTATCCGAAATCAGAATAACATCGGCCTTCAGCTTTTCCTTGTTGTTTTTGACGAAGATTGCCAGGTTGTTGGACCCGATTTCCTCCTCGCCCTCAATCATAAACTTCACGTTGCAGGGCACGCCGCCCTGCTGCTGCATCACCTCGAAGGCTTTCACGTGCATGTATACCTGGCCTTTGTCGTCGCAGGCACCACGAGCGTAGATTTTCTCGTCTTTGATTACGGGCTCAAACGGCGGTGAGTCCCACAGCTCGTAGGGGTCGGCGGGCTGCACGTCGTAGTGGCCGTAGACGAGTACGGTGGGTAGGGTGGGGTCAACCAGCTTCTCACCATACACAATGGGGTTGCCGGCGGTTTGGCACAGCTCCACGTTTTCTACGCCAACTTCTTCCAGGCGCTGTTTCAGGAAATCGGCGGCTTGCAGCACGTCGCCATGAAACTTAGGGTCGGCGGAAACGCTGGGAATGCGGAGCCAGTCGATGAGTTCGTGAATGAAACGATTCTGGTTTTCTTCGAGGTAGGTAGGCATATTGTGTGGGTAGGGGCGCGTGCCACGCGCCCGGCGTTAGACAATCAGTTGGCAATGCGAAAGTAGGCAAGTTCGGCAAGGGACTTTGTATCTACTACGTGCTTTCGGTTATGGCTGCACATCTTTTGGCACTGCCATCAAGCACGAAAGCTTCCCTACTTTTGCCGTTGCACGTAGATAGGAAAGCGGTATCCGCATTGTCCACTACTTGTCCGAACACCTGCTATACCTATCCATCTAGTTATGTCTACCGCCGCTCTGCTTACCTGCGTCATCATCGATGACAACGAAATCAACCGCTTCACGCTGGAGCGCGCCGTGCAGCGCCACGACCAGCTCACGCTGGCTGCATCGTTCCCAGATGCTATAGAGGCCCTCACCTACCTGCGTGCCGGCAGCCCGGTAGACGTGTTGCTGCTCGACATCGAAATGCCCCATATCAGCGGTTTGGAGCTGGTGAAGCTGCTGCCTGACCCCAAGCCCGCCGTGATTCTGGTCACCACGCACGCCTCTTTTGCCGTGGATGCGTTTGAGTTGCGCGTACTCGACTACCTGGTAAAGCCCGTCAACTACGCCCGTTTTTGCCAGGCCATCGACCGGGTAACGGAACAGTACCGCGCCGCGTTACCTGCCTCTCCTACCCCCGCCGCGCCCACTGTACCCACCGACCTCTCGGCTACTGGTACCGACTTGTTTGTGAAGACAAATGGCCGGCTGTTGCGCATCAATTTTGAGGACGTGCTATTCATCGAAGCCCTATCAACCTACGTGGTGCTGGTAACCGATAAGCAAAAGCACATCGTGGGCGGTACGCTCAAGAACATGGAAGAGCGCCTACCCTTTCGGCATTTCGTGCGCGTGCACCGCTCCTATATCGTGAACCTGCACCGCGTGCAGGCGCTGGAAGACAATATGCTGAAGCTCGGGACGCATGAGGTGCCTGTGAGCCGTGCTTACCAAGAGGAACTGGTGCAGCGGTTGCAAGCGTTATAAACAGCTGTCAGGCTGAGTGCAATAGAACTGAGGTACTCTACCTATAAATCATTCGGCTGAAACTACTGCCGCGGTATAGATGCTTCGATAAGCTCAGCATGACACGGCACCGGGCGATTTTTACGCAACACCCGACATTTCCTCGGTCAACCCATGTAGCACTTGCTCTACCTGCCGTATCAGCTGTTGCACGGCGGCTGCGCGGTACTTTTGGTCCTCGGCACCCGGGCGGGGTGGGTCTATCAGTAGTTCCAAGGGCTGCGCAATGCCCGCTACCCCAAACTGAATGAGGTTGGGTTTGATGTGATGTACCAGCCTGGCTACCTCCATCCAGTACTCGGCGGCGGCGGCATCCTGCATCTGTTGCAGAATGGGTGGTATGTGCAGCAAAAACGAGCGCACCATGCGCTGCACAAAGGTTTTTTCGCCATCGGCCAACTCGTATACCTGCGCCAGATCGTAGGCAGACGCCGGGATTTGCAGCAGCCCCACCAGTTTGTGGTAAAACTCTTCTTCCTTGAAAGGCTTGGTCAGGCAATCGTTGATGCCGGCTTTGAGGTAGCGGTCCAGATCGGAGCGGAAGGCGTTGGCGGTGAGAGCCAGCACCGGCACTTGCGCCCGCGCGGAATCGGGGTGCAGCCGAATGTGCGTCGTGGCTTCCGCACCGCTCATACCCGGCATCTGAATATCCATCAGTACCGCATCGTAAAGGTTTTCGGTGTGCAGGAGCAGTGCGGTAGGGCCGTCTTCGGCCTCATCTACCTGTACGCCCCAGCCTTGCAGCAGCCGGCGCACTACCTCCCGGTTGATGCCATTATCCTCCACCACTAGCACGCGGCGGTTGCGCAGCGCCCCGGTGTCCGTCAGCACCGGCCGTGGCGTGGTTTCGACGCCCTCGGCCCGCGGCAGTGTCACCGTAAACTGGAAGGTGCTGCCGCTTTCCACCTGGCTTTCCACCTGGATAGTGCCGCCCATCTGCTCCACCAGCGCCCGGGCAATGCCTAGCCCTAGCCCCGTACCCCCATAGCGCCGGGCCGTGTCGGTGCCGGCCTGCACGAAATCCTCAAAAATATGGTCGAGCTTATTTTCCGGAATGCCAATACCGGTATCCGTAACCCGGAAGCCGGCCGTCAGGTGTGTGTCGGTCTGGCTGAGCAGGTAGCCCCCTACGGAAATACTGCCGCCAGCCGACGTGAATTTAATAGCGTTGGATACTAGGTTAATCAAAACCTGATTCAGCCGGTAGGCGTCGCCCATCACGCGAGGTAGCGGCTCGCGCTGAAGCAGCAGGGTAGCATGGAACAGCAAGCCTTTCTCGGCGGCCTGCACAGCAAGCGGCTGCAACGCTACTTCCATCGACTCCCGCAAATCAAACGACATCTGCTCCAGTTCCAAGCGGGCCGAGCTGATCTTGGTCATGTCCAGCACTTCGTTCAGCACCGCCAACAAATGCTCGCCCGAGGTCTGAATGATACGCAGTAGTTCTTGTTGACCCTGATCGAGTGGCGTTTTGGTGAGTTGGCGCGCCATGCCCAGCACCCCATTCATGGGCGTACGAATTTCATGGCTGAGGTTAGCTAGAAAGGCTTCCTTGGCCTGCGCCGAGGCCTCGGCTTTTTCCTTGCCGCGGCGCAGCTCGGCTGTAGTTTGTGCTTGTTCCGTCACGTCGAGGGCGCAGAGCAGCACGTAGGGCGCCTGGCTTGGCGGGTCGAGGCGTTGGGCGCGGTACAGCAGTTGCCGGGGTTGCTTGTTGGCAATGGGCAGTAGGGATAGTTGCCCCGTTAGGGGCTGGCCGGGCGCTCCTACCTGCGCCAGGTAGGCGGGCAACTCAGCAGTGGGTATCACTTCGCTAAGAAGTTGATTTACCAGGCTAGTCATGGGCCGCTGCACTAGTAGGGCAAACGCCAGATTGCAGAACCGCAGCCGGCCGTGTAGGTCGTGCGCGGCCACGGGAGCCGGCAAATCATAGAGTACCTGATCGATTCCAAACCCACTCGTCTTGCTATTGGCGGCCGTTGCTTCGGCCAAGCGGCGCTCGGCAGCAGCAGCCCGCTCATTTGCAACGAGCAGGGCCTGCTCCAGTTCCGCAATACGCGTTGCTGCATCAATGGGCGCAAGCACAGGGCTGGAGGTAGACATCATAGAGAAACCGATAGAAGCGTCACGTCAACCAGCGTAACCTATTGTAGAGTTCCTACCGGGGCGAGGGTAGGGACAATGCTCTCAGGCACCATGAGTCAAAATGAGGTTGATGATCCAACGGCACACTGCGTTTCATTCGCTCTAAAACTACGACCGTTCACTACAAAAAGCGGCCCATTCGGCAGAAATCCCAGCAGCGGGTCAACTTCCGCAGTACTCTTGTAATGTCAACAGCGCAACAAAGCCAGCGCGGCACATTGCACGCTCTGCTTACCTGATTCTGTGAACCAAACAACTCTTTTCTACAAACAAACTTACGCATCACTCCCCTCCTACTTTTTACCATTATGGCATACTCTACCTCCTCCCCCGCTGGACAGACTGTACAAGAAATCATCAACTCGCTGCCCGGTCTGATGGCAGTAGCGGTGGTAGACGTACAATCGGGCATGGCCCTGGCCTCGCACTCTAACACGCCCAGCCTGAACCCCGAAACGGCTGCTGCCTACAACACCGAGGTAGTGAAACAAAAGCAAAAAGCGATGACCGCGCTGAAGCTGGCCGGTGAGAAGATCGAAGACATCCTGATGACGCTAAGCAACCAGTTGCACCTCATCCGACTTGCTGATGAAGGCAAGAAATTTATCTACCTCGTGGTAAATGCCCGCGATACCAACCTGGCCATTGCCCGCGACGTAATGCGCCAGGGTGCTGAGTTACTGAAGTAGTATTATACTAACGCAGCATTACCTTTAAACCGAAGCCGCCTCTGCGGCGGCCTACCCTGGGGTAGGCCGCCGCAGAGGCGGCTTCTTCTGTTACGTTGGCTTACTTTTTATCCCACGGCATGGGCACGCGGCTTTCGGTGCCGGCGCGCAGGCGGCCGATGTTAGCCCGATGCGTGTAGATCAGCAGCGCCGCCAGCACAAACCCGAACCACAATAGCAGTTGATTATCGGGCCGGAACGCGGGCAGCAGCTGCAATACAGCAAACGCCACGCCCGCCGTCATTGATGACAACGACACATAGCGCGTCAACAATAGCATCGTGATGAACACCAGAATGCATACGCCTACCGTGGCGGGTGCAATGGCCAGCATCACGCCCAAAATAGTGGCCACGCCCTTGCCGCCTCTAAACTGCGCAAATACCGGGTAGATGTGTCCCAACACGGCCAGCACGCCGCAAGCCAACTGAAAGTAGAGCAACTGCCCTGGCGCAACGGCCTGTTGGCTCACCAGCCACGCGGCCAGCGAGGTAGCCAGCCAGCCCTTCAGCACATCCACGGCCATCACAAAGGAGCCGGCTTTCTTACCCAGCACCCGAAACGTGTTGGTAGCGCCCGAATTGCCGGAGCCATGCTCCCGGATGTCGAGGTGGTAGAAGCTACGCCCTACCCATAGGGCTGTGGGAATAGAGCCAAGCAAGTAGGCGCCCAACAGCGCGCCCAGTATGTAGAGAAAGTACATAAAGAAGGAAATAGGAAGTCGACCAAAGATACAGGCTTTGGCAAGGTTGCCTATTTCACAACGGTTTCTACCTACAAAGGATAGGGTCCCGAAACCGACCAGCACGAAACAGCCCTACCCTGATTGTCAAGGTAGGGCTGCTTGCTTAGTCTTCGCCAAAGGGGTCGTTGGCGGCGCGTTTCTTTTTCTTCTTTTTGGTATCGTCTGCCGTAGGCTCGTCAGGCTTGGCTTCGGTAGCGACTTCCTTTTTCTTCTTGTCTTTCTTCGATTCCTCGGCGGGCGGGGCCTCAGCGTTTGTTGCGTCGGCCGCTACTTCTTCTTTGGCCTTTTTCTTCTTTTTGCTGGGTTCTTCCACTGGCGCTTCATCAGCGGGTTGGCTGCCGTCAGCAGCAACCTCGTCGGCCTGGCCTTTCTTCTTTTTCTTCTTCTTACCAGGGTCCTCCACAAAATCGAAGTTGCCCGTACTGCCCGACGACTGCACCACCGCCTTGCGCTTACCGGTCTCGCCCAGGTAGTCCTTGCGGAAGTGGGTCAAGAAGGATTCCACTTCCATGTCATCACCCAGGAAGAAACCGTAGGAAGTCGCCGTGTTGTAGTCGCCTTTGGCTTTCTGCCCAATCAGCTCGTCGTACGAACCGTGCTGGGCTTTGGTAAGAAGCAGGTTGTTGGAATACTTGAGGTAGTACCACGTCTGTGGCTCAGCTTCCAAGTACAGCTCCACAACGTCGCCGTTCTCATCCTTCCGGATTTCCACGTAGCCGTCAATCAGCACATTTAAATCCTTGCTCATGATGTTGGCCACGCCAATCTTTCCTTCTGAGTACCACGCCCGCTGCTTCTCCGACCACACCAGATTCACTTTGTTCAGCAGAATGGTATAGGTAAATTTGTTGGACACCTTCAGCAGCGACGCGTTATTGCCCTTGCGCGTATCAAAGGCTATGGCTGCACTGTTACCAGCGAATTCTCCAATTTTATATAAGTCTTCGCGGGAACCATCCAAAGCTTGAGGCGCGAACTTGGCGTTTTTGGCAATGTCGTCGGCCATGGCCTGCACGGCTTTATCGGGCATGTTGATATCGAAGCCCAGCATCGTATTCAACTGGTAAATAGCACTATCAGGCTTAGCATAGCCTAAACCAGCTGCTACCAAGGTATAATCTTTATTGGGATTGATAAGGTTCAGCTTACCCCGAAAGTTGATAGCAGCCGTAGTATCGTTGAAAGTCAGCACGTCGCCTTCGTAGATGTCCGTGGCCGCCGGGTCGTGACGGCTGATGGTGAAGTCGCGTTTCTTGCTGTTGTAGCGTAGGTCGCCGTCCACCGCAAACAGGTTCAGATCATCGGCGCTAGGCTTAGCTGCTACAAAGAGAGGGTAGATTTTGGAAGAGCCGCTGGACATGAATAGCCCCGTATACATAGGCGTACCATCTTCTGTTTTGGGCTCGTTGAGGTGAATACGCACGTCTTTCGGGTCGATACTGTCCTTCACAGCAAACCAATCGGAGGTCCCAGGCAACTCACTAAATTGCAAGTGTGCTTGCCCTTCAAACGTAAAGCCTGGCTGCTGCGAGTTCATAATCATGCTACCTCGGTAGGCAATACGCGGCGCCAGCAAGAACTTATCCGCGGCCTGAATACCACCCACGGCAATAGTAGGCGGCGAAGCCGGGCCAGCGTTCAGCGCATTCTTATTGCCACGCAGCTTTCCCAGCACACCACCCGTTTTGCCCGTAGTAGCTAGTGCTCCCCGCATGGCGGTGGAGTCGGAGTGGAAGTTAGAGAACTTGATGGCAAACGAGTCGGCAGCGGTCTGGTACTTGAACATGGCATTGCCGCTAAAGGCCGTGCGCGACTGAATTGTAATAGCCCCCTGGTACAGGTTGTGGTACTTGGCCAGCGTATCCATCACAATACCCGCATTCTGGAACGGCCGCATCTGCGCATTTGCCAGGATGTATACCTTGCTCGAATCGGGCGTAATCCAGGCATCGGCGGAGGCAATGTGGGGTACGCCGCCGGCTACCAGGCGGTAGCGGCTCAGGTCGTAGCTACCCGTATTGGCCCGAAATTTCAACCCGTTCTGCTCAGGCTTAGTGGAGTAGAAATAGGAGCGCGACGAATCGGCACCGGGCGCCACGCGCATCTGCACCTGCTTTTTCTGGAAGTCCCAGCGGCCACCGCTCAGCGTGGTGCGGTAGTCAGAGTAAGGCAGCTCGATGCTGGCCTTACTCCCCTCCTCGCGGGTGAAGTCGGCAAAGCCTTTCTGCAAGTCATACTCAAAGGCTACCTCATTCGCCACCAGGGCCGGTTTGTTCGGCTCCGCCGATTTAATACTCAACGTTGATTGCTTACCCTTATAATTCTTGGTCTTGAAGGCCAGTTGCGGCGAGCGGATAAACGACTGCGGCCCATCAAGCCCGCCGTTGCCGTAGAGGCCGCCGGGTGTGAGCGTAGCCGTGCCCTTGAACTTGTAGTTTCCGTCGTAGAAGCGCATGGCGTCGCCCTCGCGCTGGGTGCTCAGGTACATCGAGTCGCGTAGCACGGCCCACTTCATCTGATAACCGGGTTGCAGCGTCACCTTAGCAAACTCTACCCCCTTTAGCGGCCCCGGCGTGATGGTACCGGTCTTACCCACGGTTACTACCGAGTCTTTGTAGAAGATAAACTGGTCGCTGCTGAAGTCGCCGGTTAGGTATTTAATATTACCCTTTGCTAGCAACCCGCGGTTACTCATGTTCACCTTATTAAACAGCACGCCCTTGCCGCCATAAAGCGGAAAACCCTCTTTAGGCACGTCGTAGGTGAATCCCAGCGCACCGTCTTCCTGCAAGCTCAACTTGGTCTTGAAATCGGGCATGATGCCGCCCGAGTGAAACGTACCCACAAAGCCTACCGCCGAGCGGTTGCGGTTATTGAGCGAATCGATACGGAACGGCGGAATGTCGAAGTACATGGTACTGTCGTAGGCACCGCCCAGTACGTCGGGGTTATTGAAGAACACGGCCGCGCCAGTACTGGCATCAAAGGCAGGGTAGGCGCCTAGCTTCTTGCGGCCCGATTTGTTGTCGGGGCTATTGATATAGAGCTTACCCGCTGACTCGCCCTTCTGGTTGGCAATGCTGAAATCGCGCACGCGGGCCTTCATCACCGAGCCTTTGGCGCCCTTGCCTTTCACAATAATGGAGTCAATCTTGGTCAGGTCGATGTAGAAGCCATCATAGTCGAACTTGAACTTCTGCCCCTTGAACACGAAGGCTGAGGCCACCACGGTACCATTGAACACCACTCCCCGATTTTTCTGAATGTGGATAATCGAGGAGTCCGGCTTCACATATACCGTCACCGAGTCGTCGGAGAAGTTGAAGCGCTCTACCCCGCGCACCAGCAGGTCGTTGGTGTTCAGGTTCAGGGTAGCGTTGTTACCCTTTGGCGCCAGCGACTTAATCGCTAGGTGGTCGTAGTCCTTCTTGTTGCGCGCCGAGTTTACGTAGTGCGTGGCTTTGGGCAGCACCACAATCTCGTCGGTTTCTGGGCGCCAGCGCACGTAGCTGTCGCGGGCCAGGCCGGCGGCGGCAGTGCGTACGTTGGGCTCCTTGATGTTCAGCTCCTGCGCAATTTCCTGCACCGTAATCAGCTTCTGATTGTTGTGGCGCTGGCTGTAGCCTACCACCATCTGCAAGGGGTGCAGCTTGTTTATGGCTTTGATCTGCTGGTAACGCGTGTTGGTGTAAAACTCGCGCGACTCGAAATCAGCCGTCACCTGGTTTTTGGCCGTCAGCATCGAGAAGTTGATTTCGGGCGAGTTTAGTGGCCATGTCACCAGTTCCGTCCCGATTTCCATTTGGTGGTAGGAATCGTAGTAGGGCGTGTTTTTATACAAGCCCGCCTCGCGGGTGAGTTGCAGCAGCTGGCGCGGCTTCGAGAATTTCATCTTCACGCCGGGGTGCGTGAGCGAGTCTGTTTTATCCTCAAAAATGGTAACCGATGCCCGCGCCGCCGAAATTAGCGTGTCGCCCAGCACATACGCTTTCGACGAAGCCCGGAATTTAGGTTTACCGTTGGCGTCCACCAAAATGCGCGACAGGCTACCATCCAGCGAAGCCGACAACATACGCGAGCCCGCCAGGGAGAAGCCGCCGTAATAGCGGATGTCCTGGCCCAGGTCCTTCACGCGGGCATCGTTGGTGAGGGAGATAAAGCGCGGGTAGCCTGTGTCGGTAGCGCCCGGCTTTTTCTTGACCAGTTTATACGCCAACGCGCCCAAAATAGGCTCTTGCAACACGGCGGCGTAGGTGAACTTCACCGGCTCGGCTTTAAACTCGGCTTTGTTGATATCGAAATCGTACGGTCCCAGCACGGCGGTAGCGGGGTTGTTGTTCACAGTCCAAGCAAACTCGCCGTTTCCGCCCACAAAGTGGTGGCTGGAGGGCACCACCGCGCCGCTGGTTTTGCGCAACACCACGGAGTCGCCGCCGCTGGCCATGTACAGGTCTACGTCTTTTAATACCAGCACGGGTCCTTTGGTACTGGGTGCCATGTACGAATCGAATACGTAGGACGGCGCAGCCGATGATTCAGGTTCTGGTTCAGCCTCCGGCTCGGGGGCGGCCGCCTCTTTGGCGGGGGTAGCCTTGGCGGTAGCAGCTGGTTTGGCCGGCGTTTTCTTCTTAACGGGGGTTCCCCAACCATCGTCGGTGTCGCCCCAGCCGCTGCCGTCGCTGCTGCTCCACAAGTCGCTGGTGTCCCAGCCACTGCTGACCTTCTTCTTGGGAGCCGGCTTGGCTTTCGCAACTGGTTTGGCCGCGGCTTTGGCAGGGGTCGGCGCGGGCTTGGCTGGCTCTGGCTTGGGCGCTACGGGTTTGGGGGTAGGCCGAAGCGTTTCGGCAAAGGCCGGCATGTCTGCCTCGTTGTAGGCAAAGCTGAACGAGCCACCATCGGCGCGCAATGTGCTGTAGCGCGAGTGGTAGAGGTAGCGGGTTTCGATGAACTGCGTAGCCGCTAGCAGGAATTTCTCCGCGTTGCGCGGGTCGTCTTTATCTACGGTTTTGGTCAGCACATCCAGCAACTCGTCGATTTGCTGGTCGGAGAAGTTCTGTTTGGTTTTGGCCGTTACGAGTAGGTTGTACAGCATTTCAAGGTGCGGACGCGGCTTGAAATTTTTAGCCAGCATCTGCTGCGACAGCGCCACCGTTTTGCCTTGCTGCGTGGCCGTGAGGCGGTTGCTGGCCCACAGCTCCTGCAAACGAGCGCCCGAAGCTTTGGCCGCCGCATTGTTGGTCGAAGCCATCATCACCTGCACGTCCTGCATGAACTGTGCTGGATCGGAAGAGAGCTTGCCCACAAACCGAGGGGCTGGTGTAGCCGCTCCCGCAGCCGGACGAGTTTGCTGTGCCCAGGCTGGTGCACCCAGGCCTACCATCACCGCACAAAGCCAGCCAAGAACCTGTTTTTTCATACTGATACCGTCAAAACCCACTAAACAGGCTACAATTTCGTAAAAATTGCCGAAACCCAGTTATTCTTCTTTCTATTTGATTGATAAGCTAATCCGTGCTTCTTAGCTTCCTCTTGAATCTTGGATAAGTCCTCTTCATAGAATCCGCTGAATATTATGGGGCAACCAGCGGGCAATAGGGTGGCATACGCGTGCATGTCCTCTAATAGCACGTTGCGGTTGATGTTGGCCAGGATAATATCGAATGGTGCCTCTCCTTCCAGCACCTCTACCCCACCTAGGCGGCACTCGGCCTCGGGGAAACCATTGTCCTGCACGTTGTCACGGGCGTTTTCCACGGTCCAGGGTTCCACGTCCACAGCCAGGATTTCGCGGGCGCCTAGCATGCCGGCCATAATGGCCAGGATGCCCGTGCCGCAGCCCATGTCCAGCACACGCTTGCCTTGGTGGTCTACCATCAGCTGATTTTCAATCATCAGGGCCGTGGTTTCGTGGTGGCCAGTGCCGAAAGACATGCGCGGCATAATCACGATGTCGTACTCCACACCTTCGGGCTTAGGGTGGAACGGCGCCCGCACCGATACTTTATCGGCAATGATGAGAGGCTGAAAGTTCTTTTCCCACTCGGCATTCCAGTTTTGACGGGTGATGATGCGGTGGTCGTACTCGATGACGTCGGTGCCCTGGTAGCGGCTCATGATTTCGGCTACGTCGTCGGGGTTGAATACGTCCTCAGTGGTGTAGGCGCAAAAGCCTTCGTCGTTGTCTTCAAACGTATCGAAGCCTACCTGACTTAGTTCGGCAACCAGAATGTCGGCCAGCTCGCGCGGGGCCTGAACGCGTACTTCTACAAAATCCATAGTGTGGGGAAAGAATGGGCGAAGGCAAAAAAAATGCCGCCCGTGTTGGTTCGGGCGGCAAGTTCGCAGGAAAATCTGCGGAGGTTAGTGGAGTGCGCCCTACTGCGGCCGGCAGCCAGCATAAGAACGCACATCGGTATAATGAATTGTGAAGTCGGCCAGATTCCGATTTTCGGTTACAAAAATGCGGTAGTCGGCAAAGTCGCGGGCGTCGGTGAAGGCCCACAGGCCGGCCTGGTCAGCAAAGAGCTTGTTGTCTTCTTTATACACCATGAGGTTGGTGAAAGCCGTTTCTGGCTCCACGTACACGATGGCAAAACACTGATTGCGGCGGCGCGGGTCGGTTTCGAGGAAGATGGAGCCATAGATGCGGCAGGGGTCTACGCTACTCAGGGTTACTACTCTAGCGGGTGCCGCAAATGGCACCCGCGCCGCGGGTGGTGCGAGCGTCAGAAAACCGGCAAAGAAAAGTTCAGCAAGCATCATAACAGAGCAGACAACAACTTGGTCGGCTTTGGTTTCATCTTTATTATCGTGTCATCCTGATTATCTGTCATCCTGAGCATGTGGCGCATCAAGCCAGTGTCGAAGGA
>NZ_JAHWGL010000123.1 GCF_019334315.1 Hymenobacter profundi | reverse complement strand
TAGGCTTCGGGCATATGGTGAAGTTGTGAGTTTTTGAAGTAAAACCGTCTGTCATCCTGAACGCAGCGAAGCGAAGTGAAGGGCCTTCTCACATGAGAACGATGAACGTGAAGACGAGTCGTTAACAAGCCTGTCGTTCTCGCGTGAGAAGCTCCTTTACTTCGCTCCGCTGCGTTCAGGATGACAGACGGTTTTACTCACTATTCCACCATTCACCATCTCACCCCTACCCTTCAAACCGCGCCATGCCGCTCCAGAGGCGCTCGAACTCGCGGGCGTAGGGGCGCACGATGGCGGGGTCGTCGGTGATGAGCAGGTTTTCTTGATTGTAGTAGGCCGCCGAGCGCGTCCAGTTGTAGCTGCCGGTGAGCACCGATTGGTTGTCGGCCACGGCAAACTTGTGGTGCATGTGGTTCTCGGTGCGGTCAACGTGCACGTTGATGCCGGCTTTATGCAGCTGGCGGATGTCGGAGCCCAGGTCGTCGAGCTTTTCGTTGTCGGTGAGGATGCGCACGTGCACGCCGCGCTGGTGGGCTTCCAGTAGGGCGGCCGTCAGCCGGTCGTCGGCAATGGTGAACACGCACACGTCCAGCGTTTCGGATACTCGCCCAATGAAGCGCTGAATGGCGCCCGCGCAGTCGTCGTGCGGACTAAAGTGCACCTCGGCGTGGGGCGTGCGGGCAGGCGGGGTAGAAAGCGGAACGGGAGTAATCGAATGAGGCACTGCGGGTAGCAAATTCGGAGGTTAAGAAAAAGAAAGCGCCGGCTTGGGTCGCCGTTGGGGCCGAGCGGCCGCCACGGTGGCCTGCGCCTGCCGCAACGCCTCGGCCGAAGGCTGATCTAAGATACGTAACGGCGGGCCATCGGGCCGTAGCTCGGCATCCCACAGACCAGAACGGTGCCAGTTGTCGAGGAAGTCCCAGTCGGGCCGGTCGATGATGGGGTAGCAGCACACGCCCCACAGCGGCACGCCAGCTTGCAGCGCCTGGGCGCACTCCTGGCCAATGTAGTGCCACCACTTGGGCCGGTCGATGCCGGGGTGGCTGGTTTCGGTGAGCACCACGGGGCGGCCGTAACGGCGGTGGGCCATTTGCAATAACTTGTGCAAGGGCGTCCAGCGCGGGTTAGCCGGCGTATCGGCCCAACCAATGGTTTCGTGCGGGTCCAGCTGCCATTGGTTGTCGTAGTAGAAGTTGAAGCCGAGAATATCCAGGTACTCCTCGCGGCCGCCCAGCTCGGGGCACAAGCGCCCGGCCAGCATATCCACCGACTGAAACTGGTTGTTGGTGAACTCCACGCAGCGCTGGCGCTCGGCCCTACCCGCCCCCAAGCGCGGTACCACGTTGATAAGCGGCTCGGTGGTCAGAATCCGAATGCCGGGGTCGGCCTCACGCAGAGCGGCCACGCCTTCGATGTAGGCTCGCATCAGCCCGCGCTTCACCTCCCAGCCCTGCCCCACGCAGTAGGGCGAAGTACCGCGTACATCTCCCCCTAGCCACGACATAAAGCTCACTTCGTTGATGGGCGTCACAATCAGTTCGCCTTCAGGCCGCTGCTGGCGATAGAAATCTACAAAGGCCCGGCACAGGGCCGCAAAGCGCCGCGCAAACATGGGGTGCAGGGGCGTGAGGTCGTCGGGGTAGCCAAAATGGCATAGGTCCCAGATCTGCTGCACGCCCAAGCGCTGCCCCACTTCCAGCATCGCTTGCACGGTGCTCCAGTCGTAGTGATAGGGCGTGGTTTCAATCTGACTCCAGCGAATCCCTTCGCGCACCGTCTGCATCTGAAACTCGCGTTGAATGTCCTGATAATCTTGCTCTATCAGTTGCAAATGCCCGGTGAGGGGTAGGAAATCGACGCGGTGGCCGAAGGCGTTCAGCTGATCCGTACACTCGTAACCGGCCATCCAGAACGATTGAAAAGGAGAAGTAGCGGCGTGGTCGTAGGGTTGCATGGGCGTAGGAGTTTGGGTAGTGGTGAGATGGTGAGTAGTCATTTCACTACTCACCATCTCACTATTTACTGCGGCGAACCGCTGATTTCAGTGGTGCGATGCTTCTGTCCAAGGGACTTGGCTTCGATGAAAATGCGCTTGAACTCGGGGTATTTCTCCCGGATATCATCTTGTAAATCGTCGATGGCTTGCTCTATCTCCACCGCATTCAGGTCGCGACGGAACTGCACGTCGAGGGCCAGGATAACATCTTCGGGGCCAAGGTAGGACGTGAGTGGTGGGCGCACTTGGTCTACGGTATCGCGCTGACGGGCAATCTGTAGCAAGTCGTTGAGGGTGTCGCGGTCCACACCTTCGCCAATGAGTAGGCCTTTGGTTTCACGAATCAGGAAAATGGCCACGCACACCAGCAGCAGCCCTATGCAGATGGAGGCGGCCCCATCGAGGTAGGGGTTGTTGAGCGCATGCCCGAAATACACCCCCAGCAGGGCGATGACCAAGCCAATAAGGGCTGCGAAATCTTCCATCAGGATGGCGAATACCGAGGGGTCTTTGCTGCGGCGTAGCGAAGCTACCCATCCCACAGTGCCCCGGCTTTTGTTGAACTCCCGCATGGCAATCAGGAAAGACGTACCCTCAAACAGGATACCCAACGCCAGCACCCAGTAGTTCCAGGTAGGGTCGGTGATGGGAGCGGGTTCTTTAATGTGGGCAATACCTTCGTAGATAGACATGCCGCCGCCCACCGAAAACACCAATACGGCCACAATCAACGACCAGAAATACAGCTCTTTGCTGCGCCCAAACGGGAACTCTATAGAGGCCGGCTTTGTGCTTTGGTGCAAACCGTAGAGCAACAACAGGCCATTGCCGCTGTCTACCAAAGAGTGAATACCTTCCGACAGCATAGCCGAGCTACCCGTGAAATAAGTAGCTACAAACTTGGCAATAGCAATGGCGACATTGGCCCCGATGGCCCCGTAAATAACTAATTTAGAAGAAGATTTTCCGGCCATAGAAGAGGGATATACCTCTTCCTTACGGTGGGGCTCAGGGCAAGGTTAAGAACGCCTAGTCTGCACATGCGCCGCGAAGGAGCTGGATCGAAAGCAAAAATGCTGCTGGTGCTGGTGCGGCCCGTGCAAACGCACGCTATGGCAAACATTTCGGCGCGGCGCGGCTTTCTACCCTCGTTACGCTCCCTCTCCGCTGCTTATGGCTCACCTCGACTCCGACTCCCCTACTCCAGTTCCTACGTTGCAGCGCCGCCTTGGCTTGGTACAGGCCACCGCCCTCAACATGATAGACATGGTGGGCATTGGACCATTCGTCACCCTACCCCTGGTTATGGGCTTTATGGGACCCAATTTTCTGTTGGCCTGGCTAGTAGGCGCCGCCCTGGCCGCCATCGATGGCTTGGTCTGGAGCGAACTGGGTGCAGCCTACCCCGAGGCCGGCGGCAGCTACCGCTTTCTTAAACTGGCCTATGGCGAGCAGAAGTGGGGTAGGCTGATGTCGTTTCTTTACGTCTGGCAAACCCTGATTCAGTCGCCGCTAGTGCTGGCCTCGGGTGCCATTGGCTTTGCGCAGTACTTCGGCTACCTCGTGCCCCTCACTGAGTGGTGGCAACCAAAGCTGGTGGCTGGCAGCGTGGTACTGCTGCTTATTGTGCTGCTCTACCGCCGCATCGAGGACATCGGCAAGCTGGGCGTGGCGCTGTGGGTAGGCGTGCTGGCGCTCATGGGCTGGCTGATTTTCGGAGGCCTCACGCACGCTCATCATTCGGTGGCCGTGCTGCCTAGCGGGGGCGTGCCAGCCTTACCGGGGCTGCTGCTATCGGGGGCCATGGGCCACGCCGCCGTCAACGCTATCTACTCTTACCTCGGCTACTACAACGTGTGCCATTTGGGGGCTGAAATTAAACGGCCAGAAAAGGTGATCCCGCGCAGCATTTTCCTGAGTATCGTGGGTATTGCGGGGCTGTATTTGCTGATGAACTGGAGCGTGGGCACCGTTATTCCGTGGCAGGAAGTGCAGAGCTGGCAAAGCGGCGCCGGCGATAAATCGCAGTTCATTGTGAGCGTGTTTGTGGAGCGACTGTATGGGCCGGCCGCCGCCACAGTAGCCACGGCCATGGTGCTGCTGGTGGCTTTTGCCTCGCTGTTTGCCGTGCTGCTAGGCTACTCCCGTATTCCTTACGCCGCCGCTGCAGATGGCGAGTTTTTGCCTGTGTTCGGCAAGCTGCACCCTACCAAACAGTTTCCGTACGTTTCGTTGCTGCTGCTGGGCGGCGTGGGCTTCGTCTTCAGCCTACTGTTTCGGTTGGGCGAGGTGATTGCGGCCATTTTAGCCATGCGTATTCTGGTGCAGTTTGTGGGCCAGGCAGTAGGGCTGGTGCTGCTACGGCGGCGGCGCGGCACGGCAACGCTGCCATTCAAGATGCCGCTTTACCCACTTCCCGTTGTTCTGGTCATTCTCGTGTGGCTGTTCGTGTTTGTGGGCATTGCGCCGGTGGCAGTGGAATGGGGCGGGGTCCGGTTCAACCTCTATTTTCAGGTGGCCGCCCTGGGTATGATGGCGCTGGGCGCGGTGGCGTTTCTGCTTTGGAGCCGTCAGCAAAAGCGGTGGCCATTTATTAAGTAGGGCTGCCTATACTTGTGGAACGTTTTATAAGCTTGTCTTCTCAAAGCGCCTGTCATCCTTCATCTGGCGTCCGTCTGCGAAGGACCTTATGTCAATTAAACGATTATCGTACAAGCGACTCGTTCTGGCGTGAGAAGGTCCTTCACTGCGTTCAGGATGACAGACGATTTCATATCCCTACCTATCCCCATTCATGAAGCTACTGTATACCATCCTGTTCTCCCTATTAAGCCTTACCACCTTCGCCCAAACCACTACCGATTTCGTACCCTGGAGCGCCAAGCACCACCTCTCTGCCCAGGATTTTGGCGTGAAGCTGAAGAAAGAAACCATCGGTAAGGCTGAGTTTCAGCTTACTACCGAAACGCGTACCAACCTCTACACCAAGCAAAAGCGCACCATCGTGCGCAACGGTTTAGTGCGTTCTAAATCCAGCATCAATCCGGCGCATAACGTGGCCCAGCAGCTCCGCTTTCAGCAAACGTTGTTCGACATCACCGAAATATACGCCCGCAAGCTGCGCCAGCTGATGCCCGCCACGCCTACGGCCTCCCCTACCCCTACCTCAGCCAAAACCGACCCGGCCGCCCAAATGATAGCCGCCGCCGCCAAGCGCCGCCAGCAGTATCGTCTCCAGACTGCCAACAGCACCATTGCTGCTAAGCAGGCCCAATGGGAAAAGACCATTCAGAAGGAATTGGCGGCATTGCAGCAGTTTGCGTTGCCAGAGTAGATGTATTCATAAGACTGCCATTCCGAGCTGGTCGAGGAATAACGGTCTGGCTACTAACTGGCAGCCCGTACTACCCTACCCACTTCTCATAGCAGAAAAACCGCAGCCCCGGCCGAAATTCTAAGGCGATTTCGCCAGCGAAGCGGTAGCCCAGCTTCGGGAAAAGACGTTGAGTGGCTTGGTTTTCGGAGTTGGTATCTACGCGCAGCACGCGCAAGCCGCGCTGTCGGGCTAGTTCCTCGGCCTTTTGTAGCAGCGCCGCGGCCACACCCCTACCCTGCGCAGCTGGGTCTACGGCCAAGCGGTGCGTTACGAGGGCTGGCTCGGTTACATCCCACTCGGCTTGGGCATACTCAGCGTCCTGGTCGTTGTGGGTGAGAGCAGCAATGCCGGCCAGCTGCCCATCCAGTTCCGCCAGCCACAGGTGATGGCGGGCAATGTCTCGCTGAAACACGGCTTCGTTGGGGTAGGAAGCTTCCCATTGAAAATTACCGGCCGCATTCATCAGCGGCACCACCCGGCTGATAAGCGTGAGGATGGTCGGAATGTCATTGAGGGTAGCAAGGCGAAGCTGAAGCATAGTACGTTAATTAAGCGGGCGGCCATACCACATGTAACTCGCAAACAGTGTCCGACGCAGTAGTTTGCCGGTAGCACAATACTTCGCTACGAAAGCCTGCTGTTCCAGAATTTTATCGGCTATTTCCTGAATCTGCTGTTGCAGCTGCCCACGCTCCGCTGGCCCTACCCCCTCGGCCGGGAGCCCCGCCATTTTCTCCTGCACCAGCTTGATTTTCTGCACTTCCGCGTATATCATCCCGGTAAGCTCCTCATCTGTTTTCTTGGGCAAAAATTGCGCGTTGCGGTACTCAATAAACTTATTGAAGCTAAAAATACTACCGTTATACAAGTGCACTACTTCATTATAGCTGTGTATTGCGGCATTGTGTTGATGCACCCGGTAGTTTTCCATTTGCTGCCGAATGCTGACTAGCTTGTTATACACCACGGGGTCCTGGATGCCGTTTTGCTGGATACGCCGCGTCACTGCCTGCAACCGCACCAACGTATCCTGTCGCTGGTAGAGCTGAATGGAATCGGCGAAGCTAAACGGCACTTTGCGCTCCAGATTACTGATTTTCCCTATGCTAAATTGCCGGGCGGTGATAGGGTACGCCTGCAACTGCCATAGCGGGTCGAAGGGCATGTGATTCGTTATGAACTGCGCGGCCTTCACCTTAAAGTATGCATTGTTTGTGCGCTGCACAAAGCGCCCAGCGTGCGTGTAGCCGGCTCCCCAGGTAGGGTCAAACAAATACCAGCTGCCATTGAGTTGGGCAGCGCACCACGCGTGCGGAATGTAGTCCACGTAGTCTGCCTGCTTCGTAAATCCCGAAACTGTGTAAGCAGGTAGCCCTACTCGGATAGCAATGTCTGTAAACAGGTCGGCGTATTGCTGGCAGACGCCCATACGCGTGGCTAACGTTTCCCGCAGGATGTTTTCCTCCGAATCGTGGCGCAGCGTTATCTGGCTTGCCTTTTCTACATCGTAGCGAATATTGCGCGCCAACCAGATATAAATAGCGCGGGCCTTGTCCGTATCGCTGGTGAAGGTAGCCGTAATATAGCGCGCTATACCACGGGTAGAGTGTGCAGCCGAATCAGGCAGTTGAAGTGCCAGCTTATCTACCGCTGCAAAAGGATTGGTGGGTGGCGTAGTGGGTAAACGCGAATGCTGGGCTTGCGCCGAAAAGCTACTAAAAAATAGAATCGAGCCGCATGCACACAAGCGCAGTACAGAAGACGTCATCAACGAGAAATAGAAGGGTAGGATTTGAACCGATAAGTAGCCGAATAAGGAAGGCGACACACAAGGCCGCTAAAGCAAAAAGCGCACCCGAAGATGCGCTTTTCAACAGTGTATAACGTAATTAGTGCCACCTACCCACGCCGCAGCACTTCGGCTGCTTCCTTCGCGAAGTACGTCAGGATGGCGTCGGCGCCGGCGCGCTTGATGCTCGTCAGCACTTCCATCATGGTTCTCTCGCCATCCACCCAGCCTTGCTGCGCGGCGGCTTTCACCATGGCATACTCGCCCGATACGTTGTAGGCCGTCACGGGTAGGGTGGTGTTATTCCGCACTTCCCGAATGATGTCGAGGTAGCTTAAAGCGGGTTTCACCATCACCATATCGGCGCCTTCCTGCTCGTCGAGGACCAACTCGCGCAGGGCTTCGCGGCGGTTGGCGGGGTTCATCTGGTAGGTCTTCTTATCCCCGCGTTTGGGGGCCGAGTCCAGCGCATCACGGAAGGGACCGTAGAAGGCGGAGGCGTACTTGGCCGTGTAGCTCATGATGCTCACGTTGGAGAAGCCGTTCTTGTCCAGCACATCCCGAATCCAGGCCACGCGGCCATCCATCATGTCGGAGGGCGCAATGACGTCGGCACCAGCGCGAGCCTGGGCCAGGGCCATCTGGCCGAGCACTTCCAGGGTAGCATCGTTGAGAATCTCACCCGACTCGGGGTCTACCACGCCGTCGTGGCCGTCACTGGAGTAGGGGTCCATGGCCACGTCGGTCATCAACACCACTTCCGGAAACTGCCGCTTGATGTCGGCCACCGTGCGCAGGTACAGACCGTTGGGGTTGGCCGATTCGCGGGCCAAGCGGTCTTTCACGGCATCTTCCAAGCCTGGAAAAGGAGCGAAACTCTTGATGCCCAACTCCACACAACGCCCGATTTCGTCAATCAGCCGGTCGGGCGAGTACCGATGAATACCGGGCATCGACTTCACTTCTACCTCTTTATTCTGTCCATCAATCATGAACAGCGGATAGATAAAATCGTGAACCGACAGCGTAGTTTCCTGCACCAAATCGCGGATTACCTGAGACTTGCGGTTACGGCGCGGGCGGTGCGTGGGGATAATAGACATGCGAACGTGAGGTTGATTTAACGTGAAATAACAACCTGCGGCCCGTAAAGTTCGGACGCTGACGCTAACGACGTCTTATTCTTACAGCTGGAACAGCTCCTGAATGGCTTCCAGCCAAGCGTGTGGTCCCAGCAACCCGCGCATGAAGAAGTAGTAGCCCAGCAGGCCTACTACGATACCCGCAAAAATGCCTATTCCGCCGCCAATCAATAGGCCGCCTACGATGCCGGCGGCTACTAGCACCACGCCCAAGGCTACCAGCCAGGGGTTACCTTCGGTTTCGTCCTGCGGGTGCCGCAGACGAAACGGCTGCCGGCGTGCCCGCCGAATTTGAGTGATTTCTTCCGACTTCGTAACCGGCCGGGCCAATTGCAAAGCGCGCGGCGCACGGTTTGTGGCCAGAAATTGCGCTCTTGCTGAAGCAGGCTTCTGCCGACTACGCGTGCCCACGAGCGGTAGGGTAGCAGTTAGCAGTGCCGTACTATCGGGGGTAGTAGATAGCACAGTAAAGGCCGAGTCGGTGGTAGATGGGCACGGTGAGGAGTAGGCAGTCGTTTCCGGCAGCAGCACTTTCTGCTCGCTCTGGCAACCCGCCAATAGCAGTACCGGCACTAGCCCACAACCCCATAGAAATGCCTTCATCATAAAGTAAATAAACCGTCAGCGGCGGGCCAAAGATACGCAGGCTGCGTCAGTCAAAAGAGGACAACCTATTCAGAACGCCAAAATCACCTTTTCTATTACGTCGCAGGCCGCGTGCAACTGCTTTTCCGAAATCACCAGCGGCGGCGCGAATCGGATGATGTCGCCGTGGGTGGGCTTGGCCAGCACGCCTCGTTCCATCAGCGACACGCACACGTCCCAGGCCGTGCGACCGTCGGCGGCGGGCTGAATGACTACCGCGTTGAGGAGACCTTTGCCGCGTACCTCCGTTACCACCTTGGGGCGCTGCTGTTGCACCTGGCGCATTCGCTCCCGAAAGATTTCGCCCAGCAGGGCAGCATTTTCAGTGAGTTTTTCGTCGAGCAGCACGTCCAGCGCCGCCCGCAGTACCACCGAGGCCAGTGGGTTGCCGCCGAAGGTAGAGCCATGTTGGCCGGGCTGAATGGTGAGCATCACCGCATCGTCGGCTAGTACTGCCGATACAGGTAGCACGCCCCCGCTTAGGGCCTTGCCCAGCACCAGCACATTGGCGCGCACGGCTTCATAATCAGTAGCCAGCAGCTTGCCCGTGCGGCCCAACCCGGTCTGAATTTCGTCAGCAATAAACAGCACATTGTGCTTGTGGCACAGCTCGTAGGCCTTCTTCAAATAGCCTTCTGATGGTACCACTACCCCGGCTTCTCCCTGAATGGGCTCTACCAGAAAAGCGCACACGTGACGGTTTTGCACGGCGTCGGCCAGGGCGTCCAGATCGTCGTAGGGCACTACCTGGTAGCCGGGCACGTAGGGGCCGAAGCCACCCGTGCTGTCGGGGTCAGTGGAGAAGGAGATAATGCCGGTGGTGCGGCCGTGAAAGTTGTGCTCAGCTACAAGGATAACGGCCTCGTTGGGGGCAATGCCTTTTTGCTCGTAGCCCCACTTGCGCGCCAGCTTCAGGGCGGTTTCCACGGCTTCGGCCCCGGAGTTCATCAGCAGCGCTTTATCGTAGCCAAACAGCTCACACAGCTGCTTTTCCGCCTCGCCCAGTTGGTCATTGAAGAAGGCCCGCGACGTGAGCGTGAGGCGCTTAGCCTGCGCCGTAAGGGCACCAATGATGCGGGGGTGGCAGTGGCCCTGGTTCACAGCCGAGTAGGCCGACAGGAAGTCGTAGTATTCCTTGCCCTCCACATCCCACAATCGCGCGCCCTCGCCCCGTGTGAGCACCACTGGCAGCGGGTGATAATTATGAGCGCCGTATTGGTCTTCGAGCTGCATCAGCTCTTGGCTGCGGGTGGTGGAGGTTGTGGTCATGGGTAGAAATCAGGTGGTTAGTAGCATACGAGGTTTATTGCGCAATGGCTTTATGCTGCGGGGCTTACCGGGGTAAAGAATCCAGGAGCTTGCCCACAAAGTTGCCTTCTTCGCTGCCGTCGGGTAGGGAGATGGTCCAGTCGAGCACAGCTTTTTCGGGAAAGGTGATTTGCTGACCCTGCGTGAAGCTCTGCACGGTGAGCAATTCATTGGCGATGATGCCCTGCACCGTTTTATTCGACCACTCCCGCACCCGTATAAACACTTGCTCGAAAGTGCCGTCGGCATCGTAGAGGCGTGTGGTCAGAAACAGAACGTGCTCCTGGGGTAGCCCTTCCTGAAAGCGCTTTTTTACGCCGGGTAGGGTGGTGCGGGCTTGCTTCACGGCGCTGGCAATCTGCGCATCAAACTCTCGCAGGCGCCGGGCTGCATCGGTAGAGGCGAAGGCCAACGGCTGGTCGGTAGGCGCGTGGGCCGAGAGTGGCGCATAGTTGACAGGCCTTTGTTGTGCCCGCGCCGCCGGTGCAACAGCCGCCAGCAAACCAACCAACAGCGCAAAACGAAATAGTACGGTTGCGGTCATGTGCAATAATAAAACGTCTTTCTCCCAAGCTGAAACGTCCCGAATCAGCCTCCAAACTAGCAACGATGCGCTAAATGCGGATGGCTGTAGCCTCGGGCCGGTAGCCGACGTATCTTTGTTGTTCCAATGTCTACTACCCCCCTACCCCTACAGCCCGGCGACTACTACTTTACGCCCGAAGGCCTGATGGTGTTTACGGAACAGTATCACCGGCGGCGCGGCACCTGCTGCAAAAGCCGCTGTCGGCATTGTCCCTGGGGCTACGGGCGCGAGAAAAAGTCTTCTCCGACGGACTCTGTCGGCAGCTAACCATCTATTTTTCAGCACTCCGGTTTGCTTTTCTCGGATAAATACCGATCTTTGCGTCCCTTTTTCTGACATAGAAACCTCTAAGTTCCTCAATATCATGGCCCGAGTTTGTGATCTGACCGGCAAGCGTACCCGTGTGGGTAACAACGTTTCGCACGCCAACAATAAGACCAAGCGTAAGTTCTACCCCAACCTGCAAAAGAAGCGCTTCTATATTCCGGAGCAGGACGCCTGGGTTACGCTGAAAGTAGCGGCTTCTACCATCCGCACGATCAACAAGAACGGCATCATGTCGGTGCTGAAGAAGGCCAAAGAGCAGGGCTTCATCGTTTACTAGCTTTATCAGCGGCTGCTACGTGCCCGTTGCGGGTGCCCGGTTACGGGACTTGTGATGGGAAGCCTACCCCGGAATTAAACAAAGGCTATATTCTTTATAGTCTGACTGTTTGACAATTCCGGAAAAGGCAGTACCTTTGCAGTCCTTAATCCAAAAACAACAGTCGAGATGGCTAAAAAAGGAAACCGGGTGCAGGTAATCCTGGAGTGCACCGAGCACAAGACCTCGGGTCAGCCGGGCACCTCGCGCTACATTACCACGAAGAATCGTAAGAATACCCCCGAGCGCATCGAGCTGAAGAAGTTCAACCCCGTGCTCAAGAAGATGACCGTTCACAAGGAAATCAAATAACCTGAGCAATGGCTAAGAAAGTAGTAGCAACCCTGAAAGTATCGGGCGGTAAAGACTGGGCGAAAGTGATTCGCGCTGTAAAATCCCCCAAAACTGGTGCCTATACCTTCCGCGAAGAGATGGTGCTAGTTGACAAAGTGCAGGAGTATCTGGCTTCGGGCACCAAGTAATTTGGCGCCACTTGTGGCTACCCAACCAACGTGAAGAAGTCCCGCCAACCGTGGGACTTTTTTGTGTTGTAGGGGCGCGTTGCACGCGCCCGTCGTTGAATTGTTGACTGGCGGGCCGTTGTGCTATTGATTACCGTTCCACGACGGGCGCGTGCAACGCGCCCCTACATATCGCCCCCCCTATGGGACTTTTCGACTTTTTCAAAAAGGATAAAGAGAGCAAAGAGCAGCAGCAGGCGCTGGACGAAGGGTTGCAAAAGACCAAAACCAACTTCTTCGACCAGCTTAGCAAGGCCGTGGTGGGTAAAAGCACCGTGGACGAAGCCGTACTCGACGACTTGGAAACGCTGCTGGTACATGCCGACGTAGGCATCGATACTACTGTGAAGGTGATTGACCGCATCGAGAAGCGCGTAGCCCGAGATAAATATGTGAGCACCGGCGACCTGGACCGCATTCTGCGCGAGGAAATTGCCGGGCTGCTGATGAACAATAAGTCGGGCTCTCTAGCCTTACTCGACCGCCCCGACAACACCGGCCAACCCTACGTGATTATGGTGGTAGGCGTGAACGGGGTGGGCAAAACCACCACCATCGGCAAGCTGGCACACCGCTTTCACTCGGCTGGCAAGAAGGTAGTATTAGGCGCCGCCGATACCTTCCGGGCCGCGGCCGTGGATCAGCTCATCATTTGGGGTGAGCGGGTAGGCGTGCCGGTGATTTCGCATGGCATGAACACCGACCCCGCCTCCGTGGCCTATGATGCCGTGAAGAAAGGCGTGGAAATGCAGGCCGATGTGGTCATTATCGACACGGCGGGCCGCCTGCACAACAAGGTGAACCTGATGAACGAGCTAAGCAAGATCAAGCGTGTGATGCAGAAGGTGATTCCCGACGCGCCCCACGAGGTCCTGCTCGTGCTGGATGGCAGCACCGGCCAGAATGCCTTCCTACAAGCCAAGGAGTTCACCAAAGCCACCGAAGTATCGGCCTTGGCCATCACCAAGCTCGATGGCACGGCCAAGGGTGGCGTGGTCATCGGCATTTCGGACCAACTGAACGTGCCGGTGCGCTACATTGGGGTAGGCGAAAAGATGACGGATTTGCAGCTGTTCGACAAGCACACGTACGTCAACTCGCTGTTTAGCAAGAAATAAAGTCGATTTGTCATCCTGAGCGGAGCGAAGGACCTTTTCACGTTGCACAACTGGCGTAACAACGACAATCGTTCAACGTG
>NZ_JAHWGL010000122.1 GCF_019334315.1 Hymenobacter profundi | reverse complement strand
AGGTGCTGCCGCTGCTGAAGGACTTTGTAAGTCCCTTCTGAAGCTGTCATCCTGAACATTCCGCGCATCAAGCGGCGACGAAGGACCTTCTCACGTGAGTACGAGTCGTTGATACGCCTGTTGTTCTAGCGGGAGAAGGACCTTCGCCGCCGCTTGATGCGCGGAATGTTCAGGATGACAGGCAATTGTTATTACCCGCCCGTCGGCCCAAACCGCTCGGTTCTGATGTCCTCGGCGGGTAGGCCTAGATCCTGCAAGCCGGTAGCGACGCTTTCCACCAATCCCGTAGGGCCGCACACGTAGCATTCGGGCGAGGCAGCAAATCGCTTTACCACCTCTGTCAGCAGCGCCGTATCGATGCGGCGGTGGTAGCCCGACCAGCCGCTGGGGGCTTGGCGGGTATAGTCCAGTAGCAGGGTGAAGGTAGCGTCGGTGGCAGCCATTGCTTCCAGTTCCTGTTGATAAATAACCTCTTCCGACGTGCGGATGCTAAACAGCAGCACCGTGGGGTTGCGCAACATCGCACGCTGGCGGTGGCGCAGCATGGCCATCAGCGGGACTATGCCTGAGCCGCCAGCAACAAGGAGCAGCGGCCGGGCCGCGGCCGTTGCGCGCCACACAAAATAACCACCAATCGGGCCGCGCACCTCTAGCTGGTCGCCTACCCCTACCCCTTCAAATAAATAGCCCGATACTTCGCCTTCCTCCACGGCTTCTACCGTCAGCTCAATCTCGTCGGGTTGCTCGGGTGGGGAGGCCACGGAGTAGCTGCGCTCGGCCTGGTAGCCGTCGGGGGCGGTGAGGCGCAGGGTGTAGTGCTGGCCGGCTAGGTGGGGCGTCCAGTGGGGTAGGCTGAGCGTGAAGGTTTTCACGCGGGGCGTTTCGGCGTGAATGGCCGTGACGGTGGCCAGCTGCCAGTCCAACCTACTCATCGTCGTCGGCGTAGCGCTGGGCCTTCCACGGGTCGCCGTACATGCTGTAGCCGGCGCGTTCCCAGAAGCCTGGCTCATCTTCGGTCATAAAGCGCAGGCTGGTAATCCACTTGGCACTTTTCCAGAAATAGAGGTGCGGCACCACCAGGCGGGCCGGGCCGCCGTGCTCGGGCGTTAGAGGCTGGCCGTCGTAAGTGAGGCCGATGAAGGCCTTTCCCTCGCGTAAATCAGCCAAGGGTAGGTTGGTGGTGTAACCGCCGTACGACGTGGCCATTACGTAGCGGGCTTCCGGCCGTAGCTGCACGTGCTCCAGTAGCGTGTCCAAACTCACGCCCCGCCACTTGGTATCAAACTTCGACCATTGTGTGACGCAATGAATATCGGGGTTGAAGTCCTGCTGGGGTAGGGCGTTGAACTCCTGCCAACTCCATTTTTTGGGTTCTTCCACCAGCCCTTCCAGCATGAAAGTCCACTTTTCCAGCGCAATGCGCGGGGTAGGCCCGGCCGACAGCACCGGAAAATCCTGGGTTTCGTACTGGCCGGGCGGCAGCTTGTGGTTGCTGGGCCGCTTACGCTGAAAGCCTTGGTTGAAGAAGGTAGGAGCCATGACGGTCTAAGAGGCTATTTAAGTTAGCTAAAAGGTAGTTAGAATGATGTAGAGACGCATACTTGCGTCTCGTCGTTGAACGACAGCTACCCGTATCGTTCAACGACGAGACGCAAGTATGCGTCTCTACATTGTGCAGTGGTTACTCTGAACAGTTGCTTAGAAACCTAACAGTTTCCGTCTACATCACAGGCCGCGCCATCTTGGCCGGCTACCAGGGTAGGGACAGGGTGGTTTTCCTCCCACACTTTCTCCAATACTTCCTGAAACAGCTCGGCTGGCTGGGCGCCCGACACGGCGTATTTATCATCGAAAACGAAGTAGGGCACGCCGCGTACGTTGATTTGCTGGGCTTGGTACTCGTCGTAGCGCACTTGCTGGGCGTAGGCGTCGGTTTGGAGGGTAGCTTTTACCTCGGCGGCGTCCAGGCCAAGGTCGGCGCCGAGTTGAGCCAGCGTGTCGAGGTCGCCTATATCTTTGCCCTCGGTGAAGTAGGCCGCAAATACGCGTTCTTCGGCTTCGTTGCCCTTGCCCTGAGCGGCAGCTAGGTGTAGGAAGCGGTGCGCCAAAAACGTGTTGGTGGGGATAACGCGGTCGAAATCATACTGTAGCCCTACCTCGGCGGCAATGCCAGCCATGTGGTCGTTCATCTGCTTGCCCTGGGCCACGGATACGCCCTTGCGCTCGGCCAGCAGCTCATGAATGGTTTGGCCGGGCGTGTGCTGCATGTTGGGGTCCAGTTCGAAGCTGTGCCACTGCACTTCCACCGCGTCGGCGTGGGCAAACTCAGCCAGACCGGCTTCAAACTTCCGCTTGCCGATGTAGCAAAACGGACACATGATATCAGACCAGATTTCTACTTTCATATTCAAAGGGTTTCTTTCGATGAATAAGTAGTTTGCAAGCGAAAAGTTTGCTGACTGGTCCGCCCGCGCCGGCCCCACTTGCCCCTGCTACCGATGACTGTACCTATTACCTTCCGCGCCGTAGTGCAACCCGGCGGCCCCAGCTTTATGCCCATGCAAGTGCTCGTGGTACCCGTGGAGGTGGTAGAGGCGCTGGGCGGTAAAGCAGTGAAGCGCGTGGTGGTAGCACTACGGGACCATACCATGCGTTTGGGCCTGCACCCGTTGAAGTCGGGTGAGCGGTACCTGATGCTGAATCAGGCCCTGCTAACAGAACTAAGCCTACGCTCCGGCGACAAAGTAACCGTCAGTATCAGCCCCGACCCTACCCCCAACCAGGTAGACCTGCCTGAGGAGTTAGCCGAAGGCCTAAGCAGTTGGCCCGAAGCCGAAGCTGCCTTCGAGCGCCTGACGCCCGGCACCAAACGCGCCTTAGCCTACCACATCGAAAGTGCCAAACGCCCCGAAACCCGCAGCAAGCGCGTGGTCAGCGTATTGCATCAACTAGCTACCGGCGGCCATCCGTTTAAGCCGTGGACGGGTGGGTGAGGGTAGGGAGGTAGAGGGTGTGAGGGTAAAAGGGTAGGAAGTGTGTCATTCTGAGCGCAGCGAAGGACCTTATCACGTCAGAACGAGTCGTTGGTACGTCAAGCGTTCTACTGTGATAAGGTCCTTCGCTGCGCTCAGAATGACACACTTCCTACCCTTCTATCCCTTTACCCTCTCTCATATCTGAATATTGAAAACCAGCGGAGAGAAGGACGCCTGGCGAGTGCGCGGATTGTAGACAAAACGAGCACCCAACTCAAACGGCGTGCGCAGGTGTAGCACGTTGAATAGCACAGCCCCATCGACGCCCACCGTGCGGTAGTCGCGTTGGATGAGTGCACCGGTGGTGAGAGAGCGGCTTTCGCCATGGGCTACGTCCATGAAGGCAGTGGCGCGCAGGCGCTGCACGTACAGCACCCGGCCCACGGCCCAGTGCACAAACGCCAGGGGCAGGGCGTACTCGGTGGTGCCTACCCACAGGCGGTCGAAGCTCACGTAGCCGATACCACGCGGAAAGAAGATGCTGGAGCTAAACTGGTACTCGCGTTGCTGCTGCCACTGGTAGCCGCCCCGCAACCGGATAGCGTGGTGCCGCCCAATGCCGGGCAAATACACGCTGGCCTGCGTGCCGAACTGCGCCGCATTCAAACCCGCGCCAAACGGTGTGGTGCGCCAGGTAGCCAGCAGCGTGCCGCCCCAGCGCGGGGCCACGTCGCGGGCCGAGAGCTTGAGCTGGCGGGCGTAGCTGAAGGAGGTTTGCACGGCATTTACAGGCCGGTCAGATGCGGGGTCGGTGCGGTAGCGGAGGGGCAGGTCGTAGCCGTTCACTTGCTCGCGGAGGTAGTAGGCGCTGAGCGTGAGGGCTTGCAGGTACTTGGAGCGCGTGAGTGTAAGGGGTAGGCGGCCGCCCACGGTGAGGCGGGTGTAGTTCCATCGGTCACGTACGAGGCTGTCGAGGGGCGTTCTGCGGTCGACGTACACGCCGGTGTTGCGGCCGCCGTGCTCTACGCTCAGGTCGAGCACGGGGTAGCGGCCCTGGTAGCTAAGGCCGCCGAACACGTTGGCCGTGCGCTCGGCCTGGTTGTAGCCTACCCCTACCTGGGCCTGAGTGGTGTTCAGCAAGTCCTGGGAGCGCACGCCCACGTTCACGCTGTTGCCGGTAGGGCTTTGCACCACGCCCCAGCCAAACACATTAAACGCGTGCCGCAGCGGCGAATACGGCCGCACCGGGTAGGGCGTGGCAGCCGAGTCGGGCCGCACCAGCAATGGCCGAACTAATGCAGCGGCTGGCTCCTGGGCGCTTAGCTGCGCCGCGTAAGGGTCCGAAAGCACGGCCTCGGTCGCCGGCGCGGGTAGGGCACGCCAGGCCGTGGTATCTAGCGGCATTTCCAGTACGCGGCTGCCCGTGGCCTGGAATTCGTGGAAGGCCAAACGCTGACCATCCGGCGAAACCGCGGCGTGGTAGGCACCTACGGGCCGCGAAGTCACTTGCCAGGTCTGGCCCGTGCGTCGGCTCACAGCGTAGATATTATCAATCCCCGACTGCGGCGAGTTGTAAAGCACAAACTCGCCCCAAGGCTGCGGATTGGTAAGGTTGATGTTGGCAACGGGCAACAAATCCTGCTCTTGGCCGGTGGCGGGGTCCAGTACCGTAAGGGTTTTGCCGGCGCGGCGCAGGGCCACGGCCACCACGCGGCCATCGGGTAGCCAGCGGGGCTGCTGGTAGAAATCGTTGCGCGGGTTGGGCAAGATGCGCACCTCGCGGCCGGTGGCTACGTCCACAATCCGCAGGGAATGATGGTAGGACGAATCGGTGAGCGTTACCACCAACTGCCGGCCATCGGGCGAGAGGGCGGCGGCCGTGTAGCGGCGCTTGGTGAGGTGCGTGAGCCGGCCGGTGCTCAAGTCTAGGATGCGCAGCTCAGAGTACACGCGCTGCCGCCAGCGCGGGTCGTAGCGGTACTCGGGCCACACCACCTTGCCGCCGCCTACTGATAGCATCTCGGGTACGTTGGTCAGGCCCTGCACAAACACCTTTTGCTCGGGCGCGTGGCGGCGCAGCAGCACCAGCTGGGCAATAGTGCCTAAGCCAGTTTTCATGGCCAGCACGCTGCTGTCGGTTACGTACTGCGGATATTCGTACTGCGTAAACACGCGCTCCTCGGCCTTCACCCGAAACTCCCTACCCGGCGTAATAACCAGATTCTGCTGGCCAGCTTGCCAGGTAGAGTCCAGCTCGTGCATGGTGCGCTGGTAGAGGTCCTCCACGCGCAGGCCCGTAGTGCGCCGGATGCTGTTGGAGAATGAAAACGGGTAAAAGGGAAACTGGTAGTACTTGTCTAGCACAGAGGCCCATACGTTGGGGCCGTAGTGCGTTTTCAGGTAGGAGGTCATGTAGTAGCCCAGCACATACCAGTTAGGTACGTTGTCGCGGAAGGAGCCGTTTACGGCCTTTTGGTAGCCAAAGTGGCGGCCGGCCAGACGATTAGCGCGCATCCCTACCCCAAAATACGGCACGCGGCCCCGGCCACTACGGCTAAGGGCGGTTTCACTGCCCACGGCATCGCCCTCAAAAAACCACTGCGGCACACCCACCGCGCCCACGCCCAGGCCCTGGTCACCGAGTAGGGGCACCAGCAGGCGCCCTATTCCCTGTCGGGCTTTGTCGAATTGCCCCACGTGGCGGTATTCGTGCAGCACTAGGCCATCCAGCCAGTCCATGGTACCCAGGGCCTGGCCCTGTTCGGGCGTCGTGAAGAATTCGGCGTGCCGGGGTAGAAACGTGACGAAGGCGTTGCTGATGGTCGTCTGATTTTGCAACACAATAGGCAGGTGCCGGGGTACCACACCCAACGAGGCTGTGCCGGGCTGCTGCACTTGCTCCAGCCGGTGTGCCGTGCGCTGGGCGGCTGAGTCGAGGCCGCGGGGGTAGAGCAGCCGGAAATGCGGGGTGCGCACCTCCTGCCAGCGCAAATCGGGCGGGTTTTGGTCGAGCACGGGCAGGCTCTGGCTTGCGCCGGGTAGGGCGGGGAGCAGGCAACACACCAGGAAGCAAAGAAGCAGGCGCATGGGCAGGGGCTAGGGTTCTGCAAGAAACCGGTTGCCCAGGCGAAAAGCAATGGCTGCCGCGGCGTCTATCAGAGATTAAATTATGCAATTGGAGCCCAACAGCAGCTGTACTAACTCACAGTAGTAGTGGTAGTTCACCGCGATAATTGCCTGATATAGATAAATATAGATTCTTATAAGCACTAAATTATATTCAGTCATCTGCTATGCGCTACGCGTAAGAGCCTGAACACGAGATTATAGTATCTCTACCATCCTTTCCTCAAAACAGATTCTTATGAAACGCGTCATTCTTTTTGCAGCAGCTCTTCTTGGTGGTATCTCGGTAGCCTCGGCTCAAACGACCACTGGCGGTATGACCACCGGCACCATGACCACCGGCGGCACCACGGCAGGTACTACCGCAGGCACCACCACGGGTACCACAGGTACAACTACCTCGGCCACTACGGGCACCACTACCTACGGCACCACCGCTGGTACCACTAGCGGCACCATGGGCACTACGGCCGGCACTACCACCACGGGCCGTCGCCGCACGGGCACTACGGCTGGTACGATGAGCACCACCACGGGCACTACCACCACGGGCCGTCGTCGTACGGGCACCACGAGCGGCACCATGCGTACTACCTCAGGTACCACCAGCGGTACCATGCGCACCACGTCCGGAACTACGAGCGGTACGATGCGCACTACCTCAGGCACCACGAGCGGTACCACTACCATGCGCTAATCGCGCTGGCTTACTTGCTTTCTTAATCAGCGCTGGGCTTCTGTCTGGCGCTGATTTTTTGTGAGGTAGGCCATTGCTTTTTCGCGAGACGGGGGAAATCAGGCAGTCCACAACGCAGTGGAGGCCGTGCCCGTCAGCCTTTGTTCATAAAATCAACTATAGAATTTTAAAAATGGAATACCGGGAATTAGGTGACAGCGGGCTGCATGTGTCGGCCATTACGTTTGGCAGTTGGGCTGCCGGGGGCTGGATGTGGGGTGGTACCGAGCAAAACGATGCCGTGGGGGCCATTCATGCAGCCTACGAGCATGGCGTTACCAGCATCGACACGGCCCCTATTTATGGGCAGGGCCTAAGCGAGCAGATTGTGGGTGAAGCCATCAAGAGCCTGCCTCGCGACAAAGTGCAGATCCTGACCAAGTTTGGCATGCGCTGGGACTTGAAAGAGCCCAAAGGCGACTTCGCCATGAAAACCAAAAACAACGAGGGCCAGGACATCGACGTGTATAAATACGCCGCCCCCGAAAGCATCATTAAGGAGTGCGAGGACAGCCTCCGGCGCCTCGGTACGGACTACATCGACCTGTACCAGATTCACTGGCCCGACGTAACTACGCCCATCCACGACACCATGGAGGCCGTGGCCAAGCTAGTGGAGCAGGGCAAAGTGCGCGCCGTAGGCGTGAGCAACTACTCGGCGGAGCAGATGCGCGAAGCGGAGAAAACAATAAAGCTGGCTTCCAACCAAGTGCCGTACAGCATGTTACGGCGTGGTATCGAGCAGGAGTTGGTGCCGTATTGCCAGGAGCACAACAAGGCTATTCTGGCCTATAGCCCTATGCAGTTAGGCTTGCTAACCGGCAAGTTCAAGCCCGGGCAGAAGTTCGAGGACAGCGACTTGCGCTCCACCAACAAGCTATTCACGCCCGACAACATCGAGAAGGTAAACGCCTTCCTGCACACGCTACAGCCCCTGGCCGACGACAAAAACGCCACATTGGCCCAACTCGTCATTGCCTGGACCATTGCGCAGCCCGGTATCACAGTGGCCCTGGTAGGTGCCCGCAACCCTAAGCAAGCCACCCAAAACGCCAAAGCCGGCGACGTAAAGCTTTCTGGTGAAGATATTTCTTTCATCAACGATGAACTGGCGAAGGTGCAGGTAGGGTAGGAGTAGTGTAAGAAGATAGGAGGCAGGGGAGTGAGGTAGAAAAAAAGGAGGTTGTCATCCTGAGCTTGCGAAGGACCTTATGCCCGTTGAACGAGTCGTTGTTACGCTTGTCGTTCTGGCGTGATAAGGTCCTTCGCTCCGCTCAGGATGACAACCTCCTTTTTTCTACCTCACTCCCTTACCTTCCTACACTCACACCCTATTTCCCAGTCACCATCAGGGTGCCGTAGCCGGTGCCGGGTAGGCCGTTGTTGGTCAGGCCTTCTAAGGAGAGGCGGTATTCGCCACCAATGTCGGAGGTATAGAAGGTGATGGTGGCCTGGCCGTTGGCGTCCGTTACGATCTGGGGTGCCCAAAACAGCGTGGCGCTACGAGTATCATCGGGCGGGAGCTGGGCACCGGGTTTCTGGTAGGGCGGCTGGTAGAACTCGCGCGTGGGGTAATAGCGCGGCAGCGCGTAGGTAGCCATGCCGATGGGCGACGCCGCGTAGGGGTCGTTTGCAGGGTCGTAGTTGGGGTTGCCGCGCTTGGTGAAGATGGCAATAACCCCATTGCCGCCCCGCGAGCCATAAATAGCCGCCGACGCCCCTTTCAGGATTTCCACGCTTTCCACGTCCTGCACCGGAATGGAATTGACAATGCTGGCGTCTGTCTGCACGCCATCAATGATAAACAGCGGCGAGTTGTTACCCGAAAAGGAATTAACCCCCCGAATGACTACACTCATATTCGTTGGGCTACCCGTCACCTGCACGCCCGCCACCCGGCCCTGAATGAGTTGCAGGATATTGGTGTAACTATTGGCCGCCGGAATATCGGCGGTGCGGACCACCGCATCGGCGCGGGAGTAGAGGCGGCGGCCGTCGGCAACCTCGCGGCGGCCCCGTACATCCACGTTTTGGAGCAAAATGCGCTTGCCATCGGGGCTGTACTGGCGCTCCATCACCTGCTGCCGCTTGCTGCTTCGCAGGTAGGCCACTTCCTCCGCCGACCCCACCTCCAACGGGATGGTAGGCAGATCTTTGGTGCCCTCGGCCACCTTCTGGTCTAGCCTGACGATGGGGTTGCGCAGGCCTTTCTGGGGCTGCACACGCACCAGCAGGCGGCTGGTGTCCTGCTCCGCAAACCCACTGAAAAAGAAGCGACCCGCCGAGTCGGTGGTGGTGGTCATCAGTTGGTTTTCACCCCCGAAGCGCAGCAACAGCACGGTGGCGTTGGCGGCCGGGGTTTCTTTGCTACCCAGTAGCTGCCCATTCATCACCTGTCCACTCACGCTCAGACTCTGTTCCAGGGGGTAGGGATAGTTGCCGAGGCGGTTGGCCAGCAGCTCCTTCCACACAAACCGCCGCCAGCCCTGGGTCAGCATCAGGTTGTCGAGAGCCAGGTTGGTATCGTAGGTAGGGTTGGTGAAATAATAGCCGGGTTCTTCCACGGTGCCGCGCAGCTCCGAGGTGAGCAATAGGTAGGAGCGAATGGTGCGCTGTTCCATAGAGGCGGGCACCAGCTGGGCATTATTCACAGCCAAGGAAAACTGCCCGGCCATGGGTTTGCCTTCGGCATCGGCCACAGCTACACGCAGAGTCACTTTCTCGCGAGGAGCGTAGCGGGCTTTGTCGGGTTGCAGCGTGATGCGCAGGTCGGGCGTGGTGGCGCCCACAAACGCCAGCCGCTCGCAACGCGCCTGGTTTTGACTATCAAACAAGGTGA
This sequence comes from Hymenobacter profundi, assembly GCF_019334315.1. Classification (GTDB taxonomy): domain Bacteria; phylum Bacteroidota; class Bacteroidia; order Cytophagales; family Hymenobacteraceae; genus Hymenobacter; species Hymenobacter profundi. The sequence goes on along the minus strand of NZ_JAHWGL010000122.1, from coordinate 3,975 downwards.
AGTGGGCCACACCGGTCTGAAAGCGGCTTTTAGGAATGCGGGCGCTGAACGTGGTGCCCGCGCCTACCTGGCCCTGCCCGGCGTAGGCCACTTGCCCGCGCACGTGCGCCACCAGCGTAATGGCCTCGGCGGCAGCAGCGCCCGTGCCAGCCTGGCGCTGAATGTACACTTGTACCTGGTCTTTCAGCTCCATCACCTTCATGGTGAAGCCTGTAGGCAGTGCGGTGGGTAGGGGCGTAGTGAGGAAAGCGCCGCCCGACTGCCGCACGGTGGCCTGGTACGTCTGTCCCGGCTCGGGCTTCAACTGAAACCGACCCATGCCCACGTGTTGGCTTTTGAAAGCCACCACATCGCGTCCGCGTCCGTCTTTAATAGTACCCGTTACGTCTACCCCTTGGCCGTTAGCATCCACGGCCTTGAAGCCAATCGTGCTTTCCAGGCCACTTACCAGGTTGCCGCCTTCCGGGAAAAACTGCACCGTGAGGCGCGCTGCCGCTGTTTTGCCCGATACGCGCGTGCGCCGTTCTCCAATGGCGGGCGCCACCGCATCTAGCGGCGTGTGCCACACCATAATCTGCTGATTGTAAAAGTAATCGGGGCTGGTGTTGCGCATCCAGTTGGTGTAGGCGCGCACCGTGTAGCGGCCCTGCACCAGGGTGTCGGGGAGTAGGATGTCGCCGGTGGCGGTGCCGTTGCGCAGGCGCAGGAGCTGCTGGCGCACCAGCACTTGGTCGGGCGAGAGCAGGTCTACGTACAGTACCCGGCTCAGGGTGTCGGGGCGGTGGTTGCCGGCCTGCACCACGTAGGCTTTCAGCCACACGGTTTCGCCGGCGGCGTACACGGTTTTATCGAGGTGGAGGTAGCTTTTCTCGGGGAAGGTGGCGGCGTAGAAGCGGTTGAGCTGGCGCACCAGCTGCTGCAAAAAGCCATCGGCCTGGGGCGCCACTCGGAAGCCCGCAAGTAGCAGTACCACGGCCAGCACACCCGCTAGCAGGCCTGCCCGCCGTTGCGTGAAGGGAGATATCATAAGAAGTATAGTGAGTCAACAAGAGATACGGCCAACGCGGCCAGTTATTCTTTCAACGACGATTGTTACTGCATCCGTTCCTGTTCCCGCTGCACCTTCAGCGTGAAGTAGGTATGCAGCACCAACAGTACCCGCACCGTCAGTACAAATAGTACCAACCCGGCTATCAGATAGAAGATGGGAATAAGAAACGCGAGTTGAAAAATCAGACCACTGTCCATAACGCGAAACAAGATAGATAGGGGTGAATAAAGAAAATTAGCTGCCGCTACTATAAGTAAACGCACAAGTAGTCATCACGTTGACAACTTTTGCCGTAATTTCCATTCTGCTTGCTCAATCTGCCCCCGGTTAGAGGTGAAGCTTTTCCGGGTAAGAACTCACAGGTATGTCGAAACTATATATCCTGCTGCTCAGCAGCTTGTTGCTGAGTGGGTGTGGCGCCCGCACCTACGCCACCCGCGACGTAAACCAGCCGGTGCTGGCCACGCACCGCACGGTGGCCATTCTGCCCTTTGAGGTGGAACTGGACCGTCTGCGTACGCAGGACATTCTATACCACGGCACCAGCGACCCTACCCCCGAGCAAATAGCGCAGCGCCAGCAGCAGTGGACCGAAAGTCAGCGGCAGGCGCGGGAAGCCCTGGCCTACGAACTACAACGCTGCCTGCACAACCAGGTGCAGACCATGCGGGGGCAAGGTAGTCGCTCCGTAGCGTTTCAGCCAGTGCGCGAAACCAACCAGCGTCTGCGCGCCGCCGGCATCACCTATGATAATCTGTTTGAGCACTCTATGACGGAGTTGCAGCAGGCGCTGGGCGTCGACGCAGTGCTGTCGGGGGCGGCTACGCTCTACCAGCCCATGCCCAACGGGGTAGCCGTGGCCGCGCATTTGCTCAGCAATACGCCTTTGCTGTTGGGCGGGCCGCTCACCGGCAACGTCACCACCGCCAACCTCACGGTGCACGACTGTCGCAGTGGGGAAATGGTCTGGCGCTTCAATTACGAGCGCACGGGCAGCACCACCGTGCCTACCGCCGATGCGCTGGTGAAGCAACTCCTGCGCCCCGCCGCCAAAACCTTTCCCTATCGGTAACAAGGTATTGCCGGGGTTGCGCAACGAAGTAGGGTAGGGCCAGTACTACACCTGCTCCGCTACCGAACCGGTGCGGGAGGTGCGGCCGCGCTCTTTGCGCACCAAGCGTGCGTAGAGGCTGATTTCCTGATCAAATAGAAAGCGGAAAAACAGCTTGGTGTAGGACGTGTGGTGCAGCAGCGGCTCGTAGAACTCGGGGGCTACCTGCTTCAGCTTGGGTAGGTTGTTCCACGGAATGCTGGGCAAATCGTGGTGCTCGTTGTGGAATCCGACGTTCAGGTTCACGCCGTTCAGGCGGCCGTAGTAGCTGTAGGTTTCCTGGTTGGCATCCAGGGTGAGGTAGTGCTCCTGAATCCAGCGCGCCCCCAGCGGGTGCAGCCCCACCGAAAACCAGAAGCTGAGGGCCAGGTAGAGCAGCGCCGTCCACCCCAGAAAGTACACTACCGCCACATCAAATGCCAGCTGGCACACAACGTTGGCCACCACGTAGCGGTCTACGGCTGCCACTTCGCGGCAACGGAACGTGCGAATCACCTGAAAAACCGGGAAGAAAAACAGCCACACCGCTTTGCCTAGCGCGTAGTTGCGAATCAGCTTGGCCTCGTACCAATCGGGCAAGTCGGCATCCAACTCGTGCACGCCCTGAAACACATGGTGTTTGATATGGAAGTTTTTGAAGGAAATAGCTGTGGGCACCACCGAAGGAAAATTGGCAACAATACCTACCGCCACGTTTTGCCACAGCTTCTTGAACACCAGGTTGTGCGCCGCTTCGTGAATAACGACAAACAGCGTATGCGAGAAAAAAGCCCCTACCAAGTAGGCCACCGGCACCACCCAGTACCACGCCTGCTGGCGTAACAGGTAGGCCAGCCCCACCTGCGCCCCCACACAGGCCAGCGCTACCAACAGGGTAGCCGGCGTGCGGGTCATGAGGTGTTTCACCTCAGGATGCGCGTGTACGATCTGTCGGCCCCGGCCCCGGTGTGGTTCGGGAGTGGTGGTGGTGGTGAAGGATGTGGCGCTCATAGGTGCAAAATCAGCAGGAAAAGCCGCATGGTGAATGCCATCCGTAGAGCAAGGTAAGCCTATTTACCTGAGGCTAAGATGAAGAATACAGGCGGAATGACCGGAGCTATAAAAAATGCAAAAATCTTGTTTGACTCCAATTTAACCTAGGGCCTGATTCGATCTGGCGGGGCTTTTGCATTCAAGCAATGCCAACCGGCTTTTTCCGGGCGTGCATTCCTGCCAATTATGCTTTTTCCTGCTCCCAAGTTTAATTCCGGCATCTGGCGCCGCTTTCTGCTGCTGGCGGCTGGGCTCTATTTACTCTGGTTTTTTGGCTACGAGCAATGGCTGGGCCCCGATGGCCGCCTCGATGCCCTGCTCACGGCCAACATGGCCGGTAGTAGTGCTGTGCTGTTGCGCGTGGCGGGCTTTGCGGCTACGGTGGGCGCCAATCCCATGCTGGTGCTCATGGACACGCGACCCTTTGTGTACATCGGTTCGCCCTACAACGGCTTGGCTATCTACGCGCTGTTTGCGGGCTTTATTTTGGCCTACCCTGGCCCTACCCGCACGCGGTTGTGGCTGATTCCGGTGGGCATTGCCGGGCTCTACCTGCTCAACCTGCTGCGCGTGGGCGTGTTGGTCGTGAATCAATATTATGCTTACCACGCCGTAGCGTTCAACTATTATTATGGCATCCTCACGGTGCTGGTCTACGGCTGCATCTTTAGCCTGTGGCTGTACTGGATTCGGCAACAGCCCCAGCACCCGCCCACGGCGGAAGGCTAAGGTGCTTTTTCACTCGCTATTCCGAAAGCCAACGGCCCGCTGTGCAGTGCAC
>NZ_JAHWGL010000121.1 GCF_019334315.1 Hymenobacter profundi | reverse complement strand
GGGTAGTCGAACAGGCGGCAGAAAGCCGGAGTACTCAGCCCGAAACCGATGATAACGCAGTACACGGCCGCATTGCCCCGCGCCTCGTTGTTCCAGCGAAAGGTGCGGTGCGCGAAGTGAATCTTCACCCCATACTTGCTCATTAACTCACCCCACAGCGGACTTACTTGCTCGCCTTGGGTGATGGAATTGGTTGATACAAAGGCCGCTTTGACGGTTGTATCCTGCATGTATTGGGCTGCTTTCAGGTACCAGGCGGAAACGAAATCCAGGGAGCGGGCCATCTTGTTGCCGGCAAACAGCCGCTCCATCTGCTCCTTTTGCTCCTTGCTCTGCCAGGCCTGCCCGATAAAGGGAGGATTGCCCAGGATGTAGCTGAGCTGGTCTTTGGGGGCCACGGTTTCCCAATCGGTGGTCAGGGCATTGCCGTGAACAATGCGGGCGGTCCGGGTGAGGGGCAGGCGCAGGTAGAGGTTGCCAAAGGCTTCGGAGAGGCGCAGATTTAGCTGGTGGTCCATGAGCCACATAGCCACTTCGGCAATGCGGGCGGGAAATTCCTCCACCTCAATGCCATACGCCTGGTCAACTTGTACCCGCGCATACAGGGCCAGGTCCACAGTCTGGCCAGTGGCCACTTGGGCAGCAAACAGCCGCTCCAAAATTTCCTGCTCCAGTAAGCGCAGCTCCCGGTAGGTGACCACTAGGAAATTGCCGCAACCACACGAGGGGTCCAGGAAGCGCAGCTTTTCCAGGCGGCGGTGCAGCTGGTCGAGGCGCTGGCGGTTGGTGCCGGCTTGGGCCAGCTCCTGCCGCAGCTCGTCCAGGAACAGGCCCTGAATAACCTTCAAAATGTTGGCTTCGGAGGTATAGTGCGCCCCCAGGTTGCGCCGCTTCACCGGGTCTGTGACAGACTGAAACAGCGACCCGAAAATGGCCGGAGAGATACGCGACCAGTCGAAGTAGGTACAGCGAAGCAGCTGTTCGCGCAGGGCCGCGTCAAAGGCCGGAAACTCAAAAAATTCCGTGAATAGGGAGCCGTTTACATAGGGCAAGGCCTGCAGGTGGGCCGGTAAGTGGCGCTGGCGTTGGTCCGGGGCCTTGTCAAGCACCGAGAACCATTGGGCCAACTGTGCCCCCACATCGGAGCCATCTTCGCGGGTGTGCTCTTCCAGGAAAAGGCGGAAAGCGTCTTTCTCAAATATGGCCGTATCCTCTGCAAACAGGCAAAAGAGGATGCGCACAAGCAGCACTTCCAGCTTGTGGCCGTGGTAGCCGTCGCGCAGCAATGCGTCGTGCAGTTCGCCCATGAGTTCGGCCGCTTTGATATTGGCGGGGTCCTCGTCCTTGTACTGGCGCTTCTGGTAGCCGGTCAGGAAGGAGAACAGGTGCAGATGCTGATGCAGCTCTTCCAGGGGGAAGTCGTAGCTGGTGCCCTCGTCGAGGTCGTAGAGGCGGAAGCGGGCAAAGTCAGAAACCAGGATGTACTTGGGCAGCTCGTGGTCTTTGAGGCCGGGGAAATAGTCCTTCGCCTGCTGCACGGCTTTATCTAGGTCTTTGCCGCGGCTCTTGTGCTCTACCAGCAATGTGCCCTTCCAGAGCAAATCAATAAATCCTTGCTGGCCGGAGAGCTTTTTTACCGGCTCTTCAAACGTGGCCACGCGGCGACGATTCACCCCGAATACGTTGAAAAAATCGCCCCAGAATGCTTTGGCTTCGGCATGTTCGCGGGTTTCTCCTTGCCACTCCTGCGCGAAGCGAATAGCACGGTCTTTTAATTCGGATAAACTTAGCGCCATAGAGGAAGAGTATTCATAAAAAAGAGAATGGGAACAAGGTAAGCAGTCCATAAGCGAACTACTACCCTACCCCTTCAGAAACAGAAACAGCCCGCTATACTAGCGGGCTGTTTCTGTTTAGGCCCAGTCGTAGCGCCCACTGTGGCGAGGCTGATACGGAAAGCTCACGTGTCCCTCGTCGCAACCAGTTAGCACTTGATGCAGTGCATGCCGAGTGCGGGCCCTATGTTGATGCCAGTGGCCACGCAGGAATGTCGGTGCGGGCGAGGTAATCCGATGGTCACGCCGGCAATGGCAGCGCCCCCATTGCCGAGCCGTCCAGGCCCAGCGTTTTTTTGGTTGCTTCATGAATGCGGTTAGGTTGATACCTACCGCTCATGGGATGTGCTGTGAAAACGCTTCATAGGTAAAGAGAAAGAAAGTAATTAGAGATAGATCCACCAGTGTACTGACGTCTAGTAGAGGAGAAGCCTGCGCCCGTCGTAACATGGTTGACGGAGTAACATATTTAGATACAACAAGTTGTGGTATGACTAGTCAAGTGCTGCATTAATGACTAGTCACGTGGTTTTAATGTGACTAGTCAATCGATTTTAGCACGAATGATCTGATTAATCAGAATTATATGATGAATAATGAAAATACGCAGCAATGAATAGTCAGTGCCAACGAAGCAAAATAGGCTTTTAGGGTAGAGAGAAGTATTTTGCTGGCGCTGACTACTCATTCTACCATGAATAATACCTCACTGACTACCCATGAATTTCTGACAATCAAAGAGGCGGCTAAGCGTTTTTGTCGCTCTGAACAGACGATTAGGCGACTAGTCAAACAGCATGCGTTGACTAGTCACGTGCGGACGGAGAAAACCGCAAAGGGAAACACCTATTTAGTCAGTCAGCAATTTCTTACGGAGCAGTATCCTCCGGTTTTAGCAGCAGCGCAGTTGCCAGAATCGGACATGCTAGAGCCACAATTGCCTGCTGTAGTAGTTCCTGATCAGGTAGAGGAGATTGTGCGATTGCAGGCCGCACTTGCCGAACGGGATCAGACCATCCAGAAGTTGCAGCACCGGCTACTGGAACAGAATGATGTCCTAAACGCGCTGACTAGTCAGGTGAATAGTCAGCGGATAGGGCACATTGAGGAGCTTATATTACGTCAGAACGAGCAGCTAGGAGAGTTGCAGAAACGATTGCCAGAGCCAAGCGAGGGACCTCAAGGAGAAGTCGTATCGGAACAGCCAAAAAAGACTTTTTGGCAACGTATATTCGGAAAGTAGGTGTCTATACGCCGAAGATTTTAGCAGTATAAGCTCCTACGTTCTCTAGCTCATTGTTGAGCATTCTTAACTGAATCTTGTGCAGGTGCCTGTTGATGCCGTCAAGCGGATGTAGGGTGAGTACTTTATGCGCTTGGTCTTGGCGTAAGCCGAAGTGCGTCGTCAAGCGCCCGAATACCGCTGCATTTGGGCCTTCATAGGCTACGATTGGTGTGTTAGGCTGATATCGTATCGTAAATTCGATTTGAGCCACGCTACGTCCTCGTTTGATAGGCTGATAGCTAAAAGACAAGTCGGCCTTGCCATTGATCTCTTTTTCCGCTGGATCAAGCGCTGCTTTCTTGAAGTGAGTCCACTTCTCATAACGGTCCTTGCCGGTTTTGGCATCGATAAGGTCTAGGCGTTCCTTCAGTTCCTGTACGTCAATGCGGAAAGTCTTATCCGGCAGGTTCTTGTACATCGAGAACAGCTCGTACAGCCGTTTAGCATACTTACTGTTCAGGGTTAGCGCTGTGTGCAGTTGCAGTGTGGTGAAACGATCCTTCAGTTCCACATATAGCGGCCGGACCTTCTGGCTCAGCTCTAGCTCAATGATCCCTTGGCCTTTGCGGTAAAGAGCTGAAGCTACAAACGTGGCCTGTAGGAAATCGCCATTGGACAGGGTCGTTTCAAAATAGCGCGTGATGAGCTTTTTCGTAGCCCGTTGCATATCGGAAACCTTTACTTCCTCACCGGTCAAAGCCATCAATTCTTTGGCAGACACCTGGTAAACGGTAGTTACCGGATCATCCTTGCGAATGCTAGCCATTACCATGTATAAGATGTTTTTTTCCAGAGCCGTCATCTCGTAACGGGCAATAGTAAGAGCGTTATCCTGCCAGAGAGTTACTGGATTCATACTTGAAATAAAGAGTTAAGGATCAAACCTAATGATAAAAGTTGTATTGCTAAAGTGTAGTACAACTTTTCTTGTACAACTTTCACCGACTTTTTTACAACCTTAATCATTTGCCTACCGACTTTTTTACAACTTTCAAGTGCTTATCCACAGACTTTTTGACAACTTTCACCGACTTTTTTACAACCTATTCCGACTTTTTTACAACTTTAGGTGCTTCAACACGCTGTGATTCAATAGGTTACAAGCCCCTCAAATAACAAGTATTGAAAAAGAATTGTCACAAATATTTGAACGTGCGGACGAGGGGCTTTTAGAAGGATAGTTACCATCCATCGAAAGCAGCCCGTCAACAAGAAAACAAGCAAAGCAAACACGAAGCCTTTCAGCACTGGGTGCGGCACAAAATAGTATTAACGATTTGATAATCAAATACTTAATTATACTGCCTAGGCCTCCAAAAAGGGGCGTTTGACGCGGTTTTCCGCTGTCTACGCGTACTTTGTGCCATGGCTGACCATACTTTCCGCTTAACCAATACCCCGCTGGGCACCGTGCTGGTGAAGTTCTACCAGATCGAGCCCTACAGCGACGAGGCCTTCACAAAGGCTAAGGCCCGGGAGTTCCTGCAGACCACGGTGGGCTCGGGTAATGCCTGGAGCCTGGCGCTCTACCAGGGCCCCATTGCCACCAACCCGGTGCTACCTGAGGCCATTGCCCAGCTGCACGCCCGATGCCCAGAATGCACCGCTGTGCGCATCGAACAGGCTGCCGGATAGGTAGAGACCAAACAGATGCTAGGAGTGGCGTAGAGATCCTAATTGAGCCATAAGTGTACAATTGAACTAGAGCTATTCGCTCTTAGGCTTCCTAGCTTTTCTGCTTTAGGTATGGCATCGACTATTCCCTGATGACAAGGACGACGTTACTAACAGGTTACCAGGATGACAGCCAGTTTTGTACTAAACTAATTTATTTCATAGTGCGGTATATTCTTCCTATTGTTTTTTCTTATCCTCTTTGCTGTATTGCTTCCTCGATAGTTGACTCAGTTGATGACCAGCAGTGACTAGTCATCAACTGAGTCAACTACTCCTATCGATTTGGTACCTTCTAACAAAACATACTACCTTGCCCCTAGACACAACGAGCCCCAGACGACCGCAGACGATTGGGAGCAAGTTGTGTTTTGCGTACCGCAAAACCCGTTCGCCTGCGGCTCACTTCACTTGCCTCTGCCGAGGAAGCCTAGCTCTGATGGAAACACCTTCTTCTCCCCACCGCCCCCGTCGTGGGGGACGTCCCCCGGCCACGGCCGAGCAGAAGCAGACGCACACTGTACCAGTACGGCTGACGGAAGCAGAGCATACGCGGCTGGTCGTGGAGGCAGAGCAGTATCATAAATCCAAGGCGGAGGTGCTGCGGGCCGGGTGGCTGGGAGGCGTGGTTTCGGCGCCCTTACCTCCATTGACCGTGGAGCAGGTCGCGCTCCTGCGGCAGCTGGCTGGCATGGCCAACAACCTCAACCAGGTCACCCGGATGGCGCACACAGCCGGCTATCCCCGGATGGCGGAGGCCATTGCCCAGACCGTGCAGCAAGTCAACCAGATCCTGAACCAATGGTAGCGAAAGTGAGCATCGGCAAGAGCTTCGGGGGCATGTGCCGGTACGTGTTCGATGGAGGCAAGGAGCAGAACCAGGACAAGGGAGCGGTAGTGCTAGCAGCCGAAGGAGTGCGGGCGGAAAGCGCGGCGCAAATGGCACGTGACTTCGAGCGGCAGCGCACGCTGAACCCCCGGTTAGGCCGGGCCGTGTGGCATACGGCGCTGGCCTTCCATCCCCAAGATGCGGCGAAGCTGACGGACGAGAAGCTGGTGGCTATTGCCCAGGAGTATATGCGGCGGGTCGGGCTGTCCGATACACAATATGCGGTGGTGAAGCACCAGGACACGGCGCATCCGCACGTGCACCTGGTGGCAAACCGGGTGAACCACGCGGGGAAGACCATTTCAGACCAGTTCAGCCACGGCCGCAGCCAAGAGGCCGCGCAGCAGATTGCGCAGGCTTACGGGCTGACAGTGGCGAGCGAGAAAGGTCGGGCGGTGAAGGAGCAGCAGGTAGACCAGTTACCGGCTCGGGAGCAGGCGAAGGTGGCCATTCACGCGGCCGTGCGGGCTCAACAACCTCAGGCAATGGATCTGGGAGAGCTAGCCGAGCGGCTCGCGGTGGAAGGAATCCGGATGCAGGTGACCTACCAGAAAGGACAGCCTCAGGCGGTGGTGTTTGCCTTGCACGACTTTCATATCAAAGGCAGCGAAGTCGACCGGGCCTTTAGTGGGCGCAAACTGCACGAAGCGTTGGAAACCCAGCGGCCCGCCCTGACGCAGCAACGGGGTCAGGAAGCAAAAATGGCTCAGGAGCTGCAAGGCCTGAGCGATCAACTGAGAGCAAAAGAACTAAACGAGGGACTCGCTGGCCTAGGGGCGGCCCTTGCCAAGCAGCAACAGCAACAAGAATCTCTATCTCCTTCTCTATCACCTAAACAACGCCCCCATTCGGGCTTAGAACTATGAGTGAACTAGCCCTTCTTGTTCAACGCTTAACTTCTATTGACCAGCAACTGCAGGAACTCAGCGCCCGCCAACTGCCGGCGACAGCCCAGCAAGTGCAGTCGATCCTGGAAACGGCCCGCAACGGCATCACGGTCCAAACGAATCCGGAGCGATTAGCGCAGTTATTAGCTCCTTCGCTGCTGGGCCAGATGCCGAGCAATGAGGCGGTGGCCACGGCGACGCAACGGGGAGTCAAGGCCATTGAGGCAGCTGGCCAGCAAGCAGCAGCGGGTATCGAACATGCGGCAGCCCGCGTACCGCGCAGTATTCGGGTGGACAACGAGGTGTTGGGCTTTACGGGCTTCAAGTCCTTCGGTATCTTCTCCGGGCTGCTCCTCCTAGTACTTCTATTCGCTGGTTTCGGCTGGCGCGGCCGGGGTGAAGCGGAAGCCCAGGTAGAGCAGTTCCAGCAGCAGGTAGCGGCACAAGCGAAAGCGGAGAAGGAATACCAAGAAATTTTCGAGTGGTCTGAGCGTAAAGAGGGTAGGTTTCGAAAGGATTATCCGAAGCTAGCCGCTAAGTATTTTCCTGTTGTTAAGTGATAAACTAGAATATCAACTTAAAAAAGGCACTGACTTAAATCCACACCAATAATCATCTACAAAACACGGCCCCAGGATAATCCTTATTATAAGGATTATCCTGGGGCCGTGTTTTGTAGATGATTGTTACGCTTTTTGGATGAGCTGCCAAGTAACGGCGCGGTCGTTATACGGAGGCATGCGATTTCCTTTAGCAATAGGTGCGGTAGTGGAAGGCGTTCCAACTACTTTCCATACACCACTTTCAGGGCAAATTTGACCAGTTGTAGCTGTCATGTTACTAATGAGGTTGGTGAATAAACAAAAGCTTATACTAATAAAGTTAACACATGGTTGGGTGTAAGTAGATATAATATTTTCAATTAGTTAAAAAGTTGATTGATGAACTTCAGTTGCTGTGAATTTGTACTATATTATAGTATATGTCATCCTAAACTCCTTTAATATGAACAAGAAAACTACCTCCTCTGGTGTTGCAACTCGTGCTTCACAAACTCTCACCAGTTCCAATGCCTCAGCTACTGCTAAAACGCTAGCTGCATCCGCGCTCTCTCAGGTAAACCGAGGGAACCAAACAGGCGCTGCAACGGAAGATCTAGCTGCCCGTGTGTTGGCTAGTCCCAAATACAGCGAACAAACAAAGGAATTTGCTGCCTCTGTCTTGGCACAGTCGAACAAAGCTCGCTAGAACTACCATTCGATTGCTGAGACAACACGTAATGAAAAAGACCTCCTTGGCTTGGGAGGTCTTTTTTTATTATTGGCGGTGCCGTTAAGTAAATAAGGAAGAACCTTTACTGCGCCAGGCAACGGATCTTACCCTCTTTGTTTAATAACGCTCAAGGAGTAAAAAACAGACTAGCTACTTAGCTTTAGGAAGTTTTCTTCCAGCTACATAGCAGTATTCCAGATGGATATAGAAGTTGTCAATAACATTAAGCGCTTAGCTATTATTGCATTAGCCTCAGATGATGAGCTAGTTGAGACGATTGTGCTGAAAGGCGGCAACGCTATCGATCTGACGTACGAAGGAAGCGAGACGCGCTTTTCCAGGCCATCCTATGATCTGGATTTTTCAATTGAGGCGGGCGATTTTGCCGAAGACCTAGAGGTCATTAGTGCCCGGATTGAGAAAACACTGCAGCAAACCTATCAGGAGCACGGCTACGAGTTGATCGACTACAAGTTTGTGATCAAGCCTAAAGTACCGCCCCAAAAAACGGCTGATTTCTGGGGCGGCTACCTGGTGCAATTCAAAGTAGTTCCCCAGGCCGCCTACCAGCAGAATACCGGTAACGACCGTAAGCAGCGGATGGCAGCTGTTGCCGTGAAGCCGAATTTGTCTTCCGTCTTTGAGATTGAATTCAGCAAGTATGAGTACGTGGGGCAGAAAGCGCAAATAAGCGTCGACAACTACACCGTCTATGTGTACACCCCGGAAATGATTGTCTTCGAGAAGGTGCGGGCACTGTGTCAGCAGCTACCCCAGTATGCCGAGGTAATTCCGTCGCACTCACCCCGTGCCCGGGCACGGGACTTCTATGATATCTACTTTATCATGGAAGATAAGGAGATTGACGTGCTGGATCCGGCTAATATTGAGCTGCTAAAACACATCTTCGCGTCGAAGAAAGTGCCGGTAGAATTTATCGCAGAGATCAAGAACAACAAGTCCATCCACCGCGATAACTGGGAAAGCGTCAAGGATACGGTGGCGCCTACGGAGGAACTACGGGACTTTGATTTCTACTTCAATTACGTCGTAGATGCTTACGAACAGATTATAGGCCTTTAGGAAAATAGAGGCGCCACTGCGGAGAGTAGTCCTTTTCCTCTATCTCATAGGTCAGGTAAAAATCAAACTCCTTGGGCCGGGCGCGCAGTTCCTCCAGCTTCTTACCAGAGTAACCGGCGCGTTCCAAATAGAAGCCGACGGCTTGGTGATAGGGATAGATGAAGTTCAGGCTGTCCAGCGTCGCGACGAGCTTATTTACCGAGATCTTACCTAGCGCATTGCGGTAGCTTTCCAGCACGGAGGAAACACCACCGGCATAGTTAGGCCGCACGGTAATGTCAATTAGGGTGCGCTCCATGTTGGTGACCGGAACGGTGTCCATTGTATGCACGCCCAAGCGGTTGCTATACGCCCCATTCAGGACCAGGAAAGTGTATTCCTTGTAGCGTGCACTAGCGCCCGTGCGGCGCTGGGGTCTTGCAAAAGCCGCGTCAATGGCTGCTTGGGTGAGCGTACGATCCGCCAGCGGCCTTTTGCTTTGCTCGAAGGTAATGTAGACCGTCTTGGGAACCTGGTTAGTCAGGTTGTTGAGCCACACCGCCGAGTAGTGAGAGAGATACGACTTAGAGATAAGGGAAGTGGCTACCTGGAAAACAGATACATCCTCCGTCGTGTACAGTTTTTTTGACTTGACATAGCCGTCAAAAATTACCTCCGTTAGGTACAGAACCTCCTTCTTAAGGAGCTGATCAATGAACTTCTCACTGGTCGTGCTTTGGGCTAGATTCCAATTGGTACGCTGCTCCTCGAAGATAGAAGCTAATTGGGTCTTGGAGAACGCTTTACGAGAACTTTGCTTGAAAAATGCCCGAATGCGGGCCTCCGCAATTACGAACCTCGATTTGCCTGCCATGAGAATTGACTAGCTGGAAGGCCAGGAAGTATATATACTTCCTGGCAAGTTAGGATAATAAACTGTAAAAATCAAGTTTCTCACAGTTTCTGATGCATTTATAAACGGTTTTATCTAATAATTGTATATATGCTAAGTATATATACTTAGCATACGTAAAGTTATGATTTTTTGTTCAACAAGTCAACTATCGGATATTAGAAGCTTGAGATTCCGCCACTTAATGTTAGTGTAGTAGAACAAAAACAAGTGTAACAAGCTGATGAGCAGATACTACCGAGACCAGCCAAAGCCACCCATCAAGTCCAGCAAAATACTTCATAGCTTATCTGTTGCCCGGCCGGGCCTAGCCAAGCTCCAAGGAAAAGGGAAACCCTATGACCCGCTGATTGAGGTTATTCTTACGATTGGCCCAGACGACAAGACGCCGGCCAGCAAAACATTGCAAGAGCAGTTTGGTATCACGGCAGGAAAACTTCGGAAGTGGCTAGAGGACCTTCACCAGGACTTTATCAAAGCAATTTCTGCTGACGCGGACGTGCTCCAGTATACCAACGTCGAGCATATGCTGCATGTGCGGGGTCGACGGGAAAACGTCAGCTTTCTATGTCGGCTGCCGATCATTCCTCGCATCGGAGAAGGAATTGAACTCTGGTTTCTGATGGGTGAAACCGGAGAGGGTGCCTACTATGTCGAGGACGTGCGTTATGAGCTGAGTGACGATAAGATGCTGGTCAGTGTTAGCATACGGCCCGGTTACTTTGACGCGTACTTCTGGCAGCTACGGGCTCGAGCTAAATTTGAAGGTAAGCTGCCCTATGAGCTAGAAGACGAAATGGGCGAGTATCGCACCCGGGACTACCTACGCAAGCTTTATGCACCTGCACCTGCCCCCCAAGCTTACGTGCCAGCTCCTGTTACTACAACACCAAAGCGTCGGGGGCGATGGGGGTAAAATGAATAGATAAGAAAACAAATTTCGCAGTATGTTATGTAATAAAAACGCCCAATGCTAGATAGCATTGGGCGTTTTTATTATTTCCTTTCTATTAGTGATTCGTACAATTTTGTTCTCCAGAAATTTCTTGAAATAACATCATCATGCTCAAAGAGATCTTCCACTTCTCTTAATAGCTCAAATAACTTGAATGTGTTATCAACATTTATACTAGTTAATTTTTTTACAATTTCAGCTTTGTGTATTTTGAATTCAGGCTTTCTAGAATTGCTTATTTTGTCGCTTATAAAGCGCTTTACATCATCTGGATTCTTAATTTCGGATATTTTTTTTGCGTCTTCACTTACTTGTGAAATGAAGAAATCAATCAGTTTAGGTAGATTTTTAGTCTTCTCGAAGATGCTATCAACTTTGCCCCTGTGAGCAAAAGTAAGAAGATCAATAGGGTAGTTATTGTCCTCTGTCTTTAAACCTCTAGGTCGTATATATATTTCACTAAATTTTTCATTGTCCTCAAATTTTAACTTAAAGACTCCATTGAATGAAACCGAATTTCTCTTCACTTCGTCATTTTCTAATATCAAATTAAATGACAGGGATAGATTCTTATTCACTTTAACTTGATTTCTCATGCTAAAGGATATGTATAATTCCGAGTCATCAACAACATAATTGTCGATATATACTTCGTTTTTTGAGTCCTCTGCATACCTTCCTAAGGCCACTAAAGCCACGAAAACAGAGAAGTTTATTCCAAAGTCCCGGTAGTCCTTACTGGACGTAATGGCTCTTATGTAAAAAGTGTTGTCATCAAGCTTGTATACTAACCTTAAATTTTTTTCTTCAACGTTATCTATATTTTTAGATTTCAAATATTCCTTTATTGTATCAATGAGTTTATCGAAGTCTTTGTCCCTGCAATAGTTGGCAAATTTGCTAAAATTATAATAATCCAAAAGATCATTCTTTGCTGAATATCTGGTTTCAGCAACTAATAGATCTGACTTGTTTTTTGACAGGATAAAATTATCAGATATAGAAAATATCTCAAATATTGCTTTTTCTTTTTCTAATATCTTTTGCAGATTTATATCTTTTATTTTTGTGATTATATCAATTTTTTCACATTGATTATCTAGCTTATGTATGGACTCCAAAAGGAATTTGGCATTTCCTATCTTAAGGACTTCTGTTTCCTGTTCGCTTATTTTAAAGACTCTTGTCAAATCTTCTTTAAATTCATCTCTTTTATCTAAAATTCTAGATAATTGATTTGTGGTTACAAAGGTGCTAGATTCAAAATCCTTGAATTGCTTTGCTTCCTTCTCTAGTATCATGTTGTGCGTCTATTAAAAGAATTTGAAAAATTAAGAATTTATGTTGGAGCAGATTTTATGAGAACAGGTACTTCAAGCACAATGCAGAGCATTACTAGCCCTGCTCTATTCGAGATAGAGGATTATAGCGTTGAAGAAGCGAGAGGCGAAGGGTAGATTGAGATCCAGCTATGTTTACTGAGGCTAGATGGATAGGCACCCTAAATTACTTAATTTGTAGGTAACTAGTATTGTGGAGTATAGATATAGTACAAGTATAAGTAACAAGAGAAGTCACGCTAGAAAACCGGCATTATTCCGAGGGTGGTCCGAGAAGCTACATTATGTTAAGGGACAAAACCAGGATGGTGGCCGCACTTTTTGCACTTCCCCACTGCCCTCTAAATCCTATCTAACTAGCCTACCAGCGGAGCTGGCAGGGCCGGTACGAAGTCGTCAAAGACCTCGTAGCTGATGATGTGGTAGCGGCGGGCGTAGGCTCGCAGGTGCACGGCAATAATCCGTTCCCTAGTGGCCCGTTCAGAGCCGGGCGTGTACTCGATTACCAACATGCGCTTCTCGGCCTCCTGAGCCAGCAGGAAGTGGCACGGAATAGCTTGCTGTTCGGCCTCGGTGAGCTGAACCGCATTTTCGGGCTTCAAGACGACGAGTTCTAGGTAGATTTTTTGCCGCATAGGGGCCAATACTAGGCAACAGACTTAGGTTTACGCTTCGGTTTAGATGCAGCGCCAACGTCCTCCAAAAGTGGCTCCGTTAGGCGGCGATATTCGCCAAAGAGGTATTCCAGCCGGCTTAGCTCCGTGGGGAACGCGGCCGAGCGGTAGCACTGGTCCACGGCCCGGTCAAGCTGCTGATGGGCTTTCACCAGGGCCGGAGGCATCGACAGCTGGCCGTAGAGGGTAGCTAGGCTTTCGTCGGAGAACTGCACCCTTATGGCCAGTACCTGCGCTGCTGCTGCTTCTACCGCTGCTATTTGCTTAGGGCTAGGCGAAGTAGGGAAGGGAAAGTTGTTGTAAACCAGATTGTTGCCATAGTTAATATCAGATTTTAACCGGCCACAAATGAGCTTTACCCATGTCATGTGCATGATGGAAGTGAGCACCCCGAATAGGTAGGGAGTTGCTTCCGGTACAATCTGTAACTTATTGCTAGGCACCACGTCAGGGCCAAGAAAGGCGATGGGAATGTAGGTGCGGTTCTCGGAGGATACTTCGGGCAACGCCAAGAAGTTCGTGGTGGGCTGCCCGTCTTGCCGGAACAGGGTAGGGAATTGGGCAAAGGCCCGCGTAGAGGATGCGGGGCTATCCAATCGGGTTTGGCGTACTGCCTCCACCCGCGCCGCGACTAGGGGCATAGCTTTTAGCTCGCTAGGGCTGGCCTCTTTCAGCCAGAGGCACCACCGGGCCTCATTGTGCAGGAACTCCCGTGCGCCCAGGTAGCGCCGAATGAATTTAAGGGCCAGCGGCTCCTTGGCCACAAGCTCCGCTTTTTCCTCATCGGAAAGGATGAAGTGGCCCCCATCGGTAGGCATACTACCCCGCGCCATTACGGGCACCGGGCTAAGTGGGCGGCTGCGGTTGGCCACGAGTACATCGGGGCCATCGACCAGGTACGCATTGATGGTTTTGGCGCGGACTTCCTGCGGGGCACTCTTGGGGGTGGGGTAGTCGAACAGGCGGCAGAAAGCCGGAGTACTCAGCCCGAAACCGATGATAACGCAGTACACGGCCGCATTGCC
>NZ_JAHWGL010000120.1 GCF_019334315.1 Hymenobacter profundi | reverse complement strand
CTGACGTGAGAAGGTCCTTCGCAAGCTCAGGATGACAGCCGCGTTTTTACTCACAACCTCACCACTTCACCATCTCCCTACCCCAAAAACACAAACTGCCGCACCGATTCCCAGGGGCCGCCGCGGTACGCCCACAAGTGCATACCCTTACCCTGGGCCTCGAAGGGTTGAAACGACGCGCTCAGTTCTTCGTGCAGTGCACGCGCTACCTTGGGGTCTACTTTGTTTTGGATGGTGACGTGGGGGCGGCGGCGCTGCTGATCCTGGGGCGTGAGATAGGGCTTCCATTCTGTCTGCAATTCCTGGTGCAAGGCTTGCAACGCCGGGCTTTCGAGGGAATAGGCCACGCCGCGGCCCAGAAACTGCACGCCTGTTACATTTAAGGAAAGGGGCGTCATGTGGCGGGCACGGGTTGCTAGCTCCCGCGTTATGGCCTCAAGTTGGTCGCCGGGCAAGTGGTGAAACAGCGTGAGGTGAGCCGCCAGGTAGTTACGCTCGGGCGGGAAGTGCTCCTCG
The DNA here is from genome assembly GCF_019334315.1 of Hymenobacter profundi. Lineage (GTDB taxonomy): Bacteria > Bacteroidota > Bacteroidia > Cytophagales > Hymenobacteraceae > Hymenobacter > Hymenobacter profundi. The sequence goes on along the minus strand of NZ_JAHWGL010000120.1, from coordinate 13,377 downwards.
CGCAGGCGATTGAAAAACTGCTGCGCGTTGGCGTCGAGCGTGAGCGTTAGGATAAGGGGCGTGTCCAACAATGGGTAGGTTATGGGAGCAGATCGGCGCTTTGGATCAGCTGGCCGCCACGGTGCTGCACGTCGGCGCGGGCGCCGGCGTAGCCCTCCGCATCAATGGCGCGGGTGGCATCCTCGATTACATACGTGGCAAAGCCTTCGGTCAGCGCATCTTTGGCCGTGAAATACACACAGTAGTCGGCGGCCAGGCCGGCTAGGTACACCTCCGTTACGCCCCGGCCGCGCAGGTAGTCGGCCAGGCCGGTGCTTTTCAGGTGGCCGTTGTCGAAGAAACCGCTGTAGCTGTCAATTTCCGGATTGGTGCCTTTGCGGAAGATGGCCTCAATGCGGTGCTGATCCAGCTGCGGGTGTAAGGCGGCGCCGGGCGTGCCCTGTACGCAGTGGTCGGGCCAGAGCACTTGCTCGTGCCCGTGCAGCGAAATGCGGTCAAACACGGCGTGGCCAGCGTGGCTGCTGGCAAAGCTCTGGTGGCCGGCTGGGTGCCAGTCCTGGGTAGCTACCACCAGCTCAAAGTGCGGCTGTAGTGCATTAGCCAGCGGAATAATGGTATCGCCGTCGGGCACCGGCAGGCGGCCACCCGGCACAAAATCAGGCTGAATATCAATTAAAAGGAGTGCTTTCATACAGCAAACGAAACAGGTGTGGTAGGCTACTCAGTGAAATAGAGTAGGGCGCTGGGAAATAAACTGCCCACGGCAAATTAGGTGACCTACTGGAAATCCTTGCGCAAATCTGGTAAGACTTCGCAGAAAAGATCAGCCTATAGGTGCTATAGGGAGTAAGATGAGCGCCGGATTTTGCGTGAAATATCACCGAACACCCTGTACCTTGCCGCTGGTATGCTGGTAGGCAGCACGACCAGAGCTAGCCATGAAACAAAGAACAGCGTTGGGCGTCGTAGGGGGTAGGGTAGGGCTGATGGTAAGCTTCAGTTTGTTGATGGGGCACACGGCAACGGCGCAGTTGCTAAGCAAACCTTCGGAAGCGCCGGCAGCGGAAGCCCTACCGGCTGGCTACGTGCGGATACCCACTACGCGTCTGCTGCTATTGCCCCCGGCTGGCTTCGGCACAGCGCCGGGCTTCGCGGGCCTGCGCCGTGGCAACAATGCCGTGCAGGTCTACGAGCTGCCGACCACCAACTACTACACCAACGCGGCCAGCTTCGGCCCAACCAAGATTACAGCCCGTGGTGGCAAGGTGCTGACCGACAATGCGGTGCAGGTGCAAGGCTACCCAGCCCGGCTGATCTGGGCCGAGCCGCAGCCCGCACGTCGCAGCTACCAGTTGGCGTTCGGCGACTCTACCTTTGCCGTGCTACTCACCACCACGCCCTACCCCGCCGCCGACACAGCCACCGGGGCCGCGCTACGGCAGGCCCTACTCTCGGCCCGCTACGAGCGTGGTGCTGCCCCAGATCCTTTTGCCCGCCTCGGTTTCACCCTCGACGATAAAGCCTCGCGTTTCACGTTTGTGCGGCAGATGGGCAACCAGCTGATTTACACGCTGGATGGCGGCCGCGCCGAACCGTTCGGCAACGAGCCCGTCCTGACGGTCATTCCCATGCCCTTCAGCTCGTCCATGACAGCTGCCGACGTGGCCGATGACCTCATCACTACCCTACGTCAGTATGGCCTCACCGACTACACCGTGCGCCGCACCGCCACTACCCACCCCCACGAATTGGAAAGCTACGAGGTAGAAGCCTACGGCAAGCTGCGCGGCCAGAAAGTGCTGATATTTCAGCAAGTAACCGTGCTGCGCAACACCGCTATTGCCCTGGAAGGCATCGCCCGCGACGAGTACGAGGCGAACTTAGCGGAGTTCAAAAAGCTCACGCATTCTATTCAGAAGAAGTGATGAGGATCATGCCTGTATATATCTGCATAGCATTTTTGCTCGCCATTCATCTAATAGACTAATCATCCTGTTTATTTCTTATGCTACTGCCGCTCTACCAAATCGACGCCTTCACAGATACATTATTTGCCGGCAACCCCGCTGCCGTGTGCCCGCTAACCGCGTGGCTACCTGCCGACACCATGCAGGCCATTGCCGCCGAAAACAACCTAGCCGAAACCGCCTTCTTTGTGCCACGCGAGGGTCAGGAGGGTGAATATGAAATCCGCTGGTTTACGCCTGCTGTAGAGGTAGAGCTGTGCGGGCACGCTACACTGGCCTCAGCTCACGTGCTGCTACGGCATCTTAATTTCAAAGGCGATGAGCTGACGTTTCACTCCAAAAGTGGCCCTCTACGCGTGAGCCGGCACGAAAGCGGCCGCCTCACGTTGGACTTCCCGAGCCGTCCGCCCCGTCCACTGGACGAGGTGCCAGAAGGACTACTCGCCGGGTTGGGTGCTACACCCCAACAGCTACTCGCCGGCCCCGATCTGGTAGCATTATTTGCTTCGGAGGAAGAAGTGACGGCCCTGCAACCCGATCAGGCTGCGTTGCTGCAAGTGCCCTACCGTGGCGTTATTGCCACGGCACCTGGTAACGGGGAAGTCGATTTCGTGTCGCGGTTTTTCGGGCCGCGCGTAGGAGTACCCGAGGACCCCGTAACTGGTTCGGCGCACACCACACTGGTGCCTTTTTGGGCCGAACGCTTAGGCAAAACCGAACTACGCGCCCGCCAAGTTTCGCCCCGCGGCGGCGACCTATGGTGCGAATTGCGCCAGGACCGGGTGCTCATCAGCGGCTATGCCGTGACGTATTTGAAGGGGGAGATTGAGATAGGGTAGGAAAACGGCTAGTAGGAACTGCTGAACAAAGCCAAATCCGCTTGCTACCACGCCGCTGGTTATCTTGCCCGACAACCTGACCTAAATGAGATACGCCTTTTTGCTTGCCTGCCTGCTGTGCGCCGTGACGGGTTATGCCCAACGCCGCGCAACCATCACCTACGATGTAACCTACCACGGAAAAGCGGTGCCCGAAGGGCGCCTACAGTTGTTTATCGACGGCCCTCGGGTGCACCTACAACGGGTGGCAGATGCACAGGCGAAAGAACAACAGTACCTGGACTACGACGCCCAACGCACGTTGCAGGTGCTCACCTTGCCCAACGGGGGGCACGTCACGCAGATGAAGGACTTTGCTGCGTACGAACAGCCGGAGCTGCTGCCCGATACGGCTACCATTTTGGGCTACCCCTGCAAGAAGGCCAAGGTCATTATCCGCTCCAACACGGTGGAGGTGTGGTACACCAATACCCTACCCCTGAAAGGCACACCCAGCATTGGCGTGGCACCTGGTCTGGGGCTGATTTTGAAAACCGTCCGCAACGGCGAGCAGGCCGTCACCGCAACCCAGATCAAGCGGGGCTCCGTTAAAAGCCCCGACCTCGCCTGGCCTACCCCCGCCACCATGGGGCCGGTGGTAGATGCCGCGACCTATAACCGGCAGGTAATCGACAGCCGATTTACGACCGTCTCTGTATTTCAGCAGGAACAAATTTCGTTCGGCAACGACCAGCCGAACCCGGCGGCCGGGCAGGCAAATGTCACCTACCACTACGCCGGCGGCACCGTCATCCTGAAGAAAATACGCTTGCCCGAGTATAGCGCAGGCACGCAGATATTGGCCGAGCTGTCACAGTATTCCAACGGCGATGCGTACGACCGCACGGGGTCGGTGTTCCTGATTCCGTTGGACAAGCAGCAGTCTTTTTTAGAGGGTTTGCAACAGGGGGTAAAGTCCTTACCGGTGTACAAAGAGAAGTACCAGGGCGTGGTGGCCACCAACCAGTACCTACCCCCGCTGGAATTGATGCGCTTTTTTACCCCCTTCGGCGTGCGGGCCTACAACGCCGCTTCCACCATCAAAGGCTATAACTGGGCCGATTCGGCCGTGTTTCGGCAAGATGTAACGGAGCTTGCTCCTCGCATGCAGGGCGAAGTATGGGTAGGCGTATTTATTGGCAACTACGACAAGGGCGGGCACAAAGTAAGCCTGCGCCTGAAATACTACCCTGGGGGCAAATCGGACACGCAAACGCAGACTCCTGTAGTAATGCCGATTTTCAATACCACCAACCTCATGGAAATGGCCGGGCAGGAGTACGGGACGATGTTCGGGCAGGACTCGCTCACCGTCACGGTGAACATTCCACGTGCCATGCAGAACGTGCAGCTGCGCTACATCACCACGGGCCATGGGGGCTGGGGTGGCGGCGATGAGTTTAATCAGAAGCTGAATGAGCTTTTTCTGGATGGAAAACGGGTCTATCACTTCATTCCCTGGCGCACCGATTGCGGCACGTACCGGCTGCTGAATCCGTCGTCCGGCAACTTCGGCAACGGCCTGTCTTCCTCCGATTTGAGCCGTTCTAACTGGTGCCCCGGTAGCCTGACCCCACCGGTCTACATTCCACTGCCCGACCTGCCGGCTGGGCAGCACACCTTCAAAGTAGCCATTCCGCTCGGGAAGCGGGAAGGCAGCGCCTTTAGCGCCTGGAACGTGTCGGGCTGCTTACTAGGTAGCACCAAAGAGTAGGATGACACTAGCCCTGCGGCTGGTGAACCAGTAGAATGCTCACAGCCGCAGGGCCGAAACCGCACCGCTGCTTACACGACAGTTTACAACTGCACGCCAATTTTGACGCCGGCCGGGAAATAAAATCCCCGGTGCCCGTAGTCGGAAGTGCCGCTCTTGAATTGGGCTATTGCGTCGTCCGACTGATTATGTCGCTGCCGCCAGCCCACGCCCGCATACAGGTCTAGGAAAACCCGGCCGGGGGGTAGGGGCGCCTGGTAGCCCAGCGTGGCCGCCGCGCCATACCGGTTGATGGTAGTGGTGTTTGGAATGCGGCCATACTCCAGGTATTCCAAACCGTTGGGGCCTTTCACCTCGCGCCAACCCAGGGTAGGATAGGTCATGCGAAAATGCTGAAAGCTAGGCCCATAGCTAAAGTAAAAGCCCGTAGGATACGCCTGGCGGGCCGCCGCTCGCAGGTACAAACGGTGGCGCAACTCCGCGCCCACGCCTCGCACTGATTCGCCGGGGTCGGAGGCGGCATAGCCCGGCGTGTTGGGGCGCCCGGCAGGTCCGTGATAGAGCTGCGCCGTGAGCGCCACGCTTTGGTGCGCGTGGCGCGGCAAACCATACTCTGCCTCTAGCCAATAGCCACTTAGCACCACGTGTTGCGGTACCACTTTCAGCGCCAAAAAGCGAGTAGTGGGGGTAGGGGCCTGCTGGGCCGCGGCGGGTAGTGCCCAGCAGGTTACGAAGGCCACACGCACCCACGGCCACACCAGGCGCAACTGCCAAAACAGCGCGCGCACTAGGGTAGGGGCGTAATCGGCAGCAGGCTCAGTTGTTCGAGCTTCGTGCCGGTGTAGCGATACTGGTAGAGGCCGTCGGCGCCAATAGCCAGCAGAAGGCCCGCGTGCGGAATCACGTCGGTCACCTTCACCTGAAAATGCTCTTGCAGCGTGAGTTGCGGCGTCTGTTGGGTAGAGAAGGTTTTCAGGCCGTCACTGTCGCACACAAAAAGCTGCCCATTGTCTACCCCCAGGCCCTGTGGACCCGTCATGGGGTAGGTTTGGGCCAGGCGGGGCTTGTCGAGGGCAGTAAGGTCTATAACCTGGAGCTGGTTGGGCCCGCCCCCGCAGAACTGGCCGCTGCGTAGCGTTACGTAAGCGTAGTTGCCATCCACCACCACCGGGTCGCAGCTTACTACGTGCTGATAGTAGGAAACTTGACGCGGGGCCTGAGGCGTGGCGGCATCAAAAATGTACATGCCCCGCTGAGTGCCCAGGAACAGGTAGTGGTCGTAAGGAAATATCGTTTCAACGCCAAATGCCAACTCTATCTTGGCGCCTGCTACGGGAGATGAGGGCGTGCGCAGGTCAAACAACCGCAAGCTCTGGTTATCAACCGTGTACAGCATCTGATTGAGGATGGTGAACCGGGCCAGCGACCCACTTTTTCCGGTCAGGTTGCCAGGTGCCGCCGAGGCAGTACCGGCGCTATTGCTGAAGAATACGCCCCTGTCCCACAAGCCAGGAAAAGGCGTGCTCCCGCCAGGTGCCGGAATATCGACGTGCTGCCAGCCCACTACCACCGTGTTTTCGGGACGAGTGGAAGCGCAGTTGTATGCCACGTACCCCATCGGCGGCAGCAACTCCCGGAAAGCGTTGCGCACGCGGCTGGTAATGCGGGGCGTCTGCACGGTACTCACGTCCAGCGTTACCAAATCAGGGCCGTTGTCAACGTAGAGGTAATTGTTTTGAATGGCGAGGTCTACGTTACCGGGCACACGCAGAAAGCCGATGGCTTTTGGCTTGCTGGGATCTTGATTATCAATGATATGCAGGCCTTCGTACAGTTCATTGATGAAGATATACTTTCCCCACAGGTAGATCTTGCCGGTCTGGTGCATGGCCCGCGCCGGTAGCACCGTCACAGACTCTTCCAGCGCCGTGCGCGTCATGAGCTGCGGACAGTATCCGTAAGCAGAATTGCTCCATAAGGTGTCTACAATGGGCTCAGGTTCCTCTTTGTCGGTAGAAGAACAAGCCATCAAACTGCTCAGCAGCAAACAGCTCAGCCAGCGGGTATAGGTACGAATCATGCGGATAATGAATTGAGAGTGAAATAATACGCCCTGCTTTTTTTGGTAAGAGGCAATTGTTATGACAATGGTTGCAGGTTCTTGGCTGGGGTATAGATTATTTTATATATAAGGCGCTTTACCGCGCGTAGAAACGGCTTGGGATAACCCCAAGCGGCAATAAACAGCAGAATACTAGTTAGCGCGATCTGTGCGCAGGCTGGCAAAGCGCTAGGCCAGGCAGGGATTACCCCTTTGTTCGGACCGCCTTTTTGCCCGCCACCGGCGCGGCCAGCTTGCCGGGGTTGTCGGCCAGAAACTTGCCCCAGCTTTTGCCGCCAGCTTTCTGGTTGTTGCCTTTCTGGTAATGGTGGCACATGGCCACGGCCAGCGCGTCGGTTGCGTCCAGGAACTTGGGCGCTTCCTCAATGGGGGGTAGCTGCAAGGTTTGGCGCAACATGTGGGCCACCTGCTCCTTGCTGGCCGCGCCGGAGCCTGTCACCGACTGCTTCACCTTGGTAGGCGCATACTCTACGTACGGAATCTGGCGCGACAGGCAGGCGGCAATGGCCACACCCTGCGCCCTACCCAGCTTCAGCATACTTTGGGCATTCACGCCATAGAAAGGGGCTTCAATGGCCAGTTCGTCGGGCAGAAACTCGTCAATAAGCTCCACCATGCGGTCGTAGATGCGCTTGAGCTTGAGGGCGTGGTTGGCCAGCTTTTTCATCTCAATCACATCGTAGCGCAGCACCTTCACTTTGGAGCCCTGCACCTCAATCATGGCATACCCCATGATCTGCGTGCCGGGGTCGACCCCCATGATAATCTTGGGAAGTAAATCGGTGGCGGCGAGGGGTGCGAGCATGAGCTAAGTGGGTTTCAGAGTCGGTTATCAGTTGGAAGCAGGTAGTTATCAATTTTAAGGTAGCCGCATCTCATAGAAACCAGCCCCTGACAACCAACAACTAGCAACGGACAACTAACTTGCCGGGCCAACAAGCTACTTCCTCTTTTGCCTCCCGACCCTCTACAAAACTACGCCCAAAAGCCGGATAATGTCGGCCGGCGGCGCAAATGGCTGGTGCTGGCGGGCAAATTGCTCGTGACGCTGCTCACGCTGGGGTTGCTGTACTACTCCGTATTTGCCGATGCCGCTACGGCTGCCGCCTGGCGACAGTTGCTGGCCACCTCGCTCACGGGCGCTGGCCGCGGGCCGGTGCTGGCCGCGCTGGCGTTGGTGCCCGTCAATTGGGGCCTGGAGGCTTGGAAATGGTGGCGCCTGGCCCGGCACCTAGAACCTGTTTCGTTCCGGCGCAGCTACCGGGCCGTGCTGGTAGGCCTCACCCTAGGCTTCGTGACGCCCAACCGGGTAGGCGACTACGCCGGCCGCATCATCGAGCTGAAAAGCCGGCGGCTAGATGCGCTGGGAGCCGTGTTTCTGGGCCGCTACTGCCAGTTGATTGCGACGGTGGCCGCCGGCTCGGTGGGCATTGCGTATTTTCTGCTGCGGTTTTATCTGGTGGGCTACCCGGCCACGCAGGTAGGCGTGGTGGTGGCCGGGCTGCTGCTGAATGCGGCCGTGCTGCTGCCGTACTACCGCTCGCGCCTGCTGGTGGCGGCCTTGGGACTGGTGCGGCCATTGCGTCGCTTTCGGAGGTTTCTGGCCGTTATGCCCAGCTACTCTGCCCGCGCCCTCACGGTGGTGCTGGCTATTGCCGGGCTGCGCTACCTGGTGTTCTGCGTGCAATTTGGCTTGTTGTTGCTGGCCTACGGTGCCCGGCCGGGGGTAGGCGAGGGGCTGGCGGCCATTGCCGGTACGTTCCTGTTTAAGTCGCTGGTGCCCTCGCTCAACGCCCTGGCCGATGTGGGCGTGCGGGAGTTATCGGCCACACATTTGTTTGGGTTGCTGGGCCAGCCGGTGCTGCCGGTGCTCAGCGCCAGCCTTAGCCTGTGGGTTGTCAATATTGCGCTGCCCAGCGCGGTAGGGCTATTGTTTGTGCTGCAAGTGAAGGTGTTCCGAAAGAAAAAAGCCCACCGGGCGACGCATCCATGAAAACGAAATGGCTGGGGGTAGGGCTATTGGTAGCGCCGTTGGTGTATGCCGGTGTGATGGTGGCCCTGCGCCGGTCGTGGGGTAAGCAAGCTGTTAGCTGTCAGCTATTGGCTGATAGCTTTTTGCCTGACATAGAAGCGAACAATCAGCAGCCAACAGCTAATAGCTGTTCTGTCCGCTTCTCCGTCCTCATCGCCGCCCGCAACGAAGCCGATACCCTCCCGCATCTGCTAGAGGACTTGCGCCAGCAAACCCTACCCGCCGCGCAGTTTGAAGTCATTCTGGTTGATGACCACTCCACTGATGCAACGGCGGCAGTAGTGCAGGGCACCGTAACGGATTTTTCATTGCGTCTCATCCAACTAGCCCGGCAGCCCGGCACGCCCACCGGCAAAAAAGCGGCCCTGCAAGCCGCGCTGGCCGTGGCCCGCGCCCCTTGGGTGGTGTGTACAGATGCCGATTGCCGCCTCGGCCCCGACTGGCTCCGCAGCTACGCCCTGCTTATCCAACAGGCACCCACCACGCGCTTTATCAGCGGCCCTGTGCTGCTCACCGGCCCCGATACCGTGCTGCACCGCCTGATGGGCCTGGAGTTTGCCGGGCTGGTAGGGGTAGGGGGCGCATGCATCCAAGCCGGTTTCCCGACGATGTGCAACGGCGCTAACCTCGCCTACCGCCGCGACTCCTTCGCGGCCGTGCAGGGCTTTGCCGGCAACGAACACCTAGCCAGCGGCGACGATGAATTTCTGCTCCATAAGCTGCACGCGGCCTACCCCGGCAGCATTCGGTTTTTGCAGGTAGAGGCGGCCGTGGTGCGCACGGCCGCGCCGCCTACCCTGGCGGCATTGTTGCAGCAGCGGGTACGCTGGGCCAGCAAATGGCGCCATTACCAGGCCGACGCGCCGCAGCGGCTGGCGGTGCTGGTGCTGCTGGCCAATGTGTCGTTGGCAATGGGGCCGGTGCTGTGGCTGCGGCAGCCGGGCCTGGGGCCGTGGGTAGGCGCGGCGTGGGCACTCAAGCTTGGGGGTGATGTGTGGTTTCTCCGTCCCGTACTGCGCCTGCTGCATCGGCAGCGGTGGCTGCGCATGGTGCCACTGTTGCAGCTGACCTATGCTCCCTACACGTTGGGGGTAGGGCTGTTGGGCCTGCGCGGCGGCTACCAATGGAAGGGAAGGCAGGTGAAATAAAAAGCGTTTTTCACTTGAGAATACAGCGCGCCTGACGGTACTTGAGTGGATAAGAAAATAACACCAACTACTTCATCAAATATACTATGAGTCAGGCATCGATACGCGGCGCATTAACGGTAGGGATGGGGGTAGTGGCGTGTGCAATAGGCGCAGTTTTTTTATCGGCAGGAGGGCTGTTGCACGAGCCAGAGGAGGTAGTAACGGTTGATGAAGGTCCGCAAACCGGAATGGTTGATTCTCTTGAAGTACAGGAAACAGATGAGATAGAACTGTCTCCTGCGGAAATGACACGCTATGCGTCCGGCGAGACACTCTTTAATAGCAACTGCGCGCAATGCCATGCGGTGCTGGATAGGGTAGTAGGTCCCGCATTAGCCGGGATTACCAAGCGCCGACCTGAAAAATGGATCATACGATGGGTGAAAAGTCCTGCCAAAGTCATTGTTAGCGGCGACTTATATGCAGTGAAACTGTATGAAGATTATGAAAGGCAGCAAATGCCTGGTTTTAATATGTCAGACCAAGAAATCAAGGACATTATAGTCTATATCAAAACGCAACAAAACGCTGGAATGCTAGCCCGCAATTAAGCTGCGTCTGCGGCTGCCTGACTTTTTCCGGCCTCAACCCTATATTTGCTACCCTCCCCGACCTACACCATCCCCGTGACCGACGCCGAATTCGATATTCTCGACGAACTATATTTCGTCACATCTTTTGCTGAGTTGAGCCGCAAAACCACCCTTGCCGCTCCTGTTGTGGAAGAAAACCTGCGCAGTTTGCTGGAAAAGGACCTCATCCGCAGCTTCTGGCCCGATGCCGATACCGAGCTGGCCTACGAGCCCACATCGTTCGGCGCCATCTGCCGCGATGCATTCTTTCTGGCCTCCAAGGAAGGGCTGCTGCAACACAACACCCGCTAGCTGTGGCCGCACCTACCGCTCCCGCGCCCACTGTAGCGGCAGCCGCCCGGCCGCCCAGCTACTACGTGCGGCAGCGGCTGCTGCAAAACCGCCCTGCCATGTTTGGGCTGGCATTTATCGGGCTGTGCACGCTGCTGGCGCTGCTAGGCTACTGGGTGCTGCCCGACAACTCTCCCAACGCCAACAACGGCCTGGTGCAGTTGCAAAAGGAGTCGCCGGGCTTTCAGGTTACCATCTTGAAGCTGCCATTGCCTACAGCCGTCCGCGCCGCCGCTACCAATAACCCGCTGCGGACGTGGTGGCAGGGTAGGGCCCGCCAGTTTCAGGAGGTGCCGGTAGGTGGCCGCCCTACCTTCACCACCGATTCGGCCTTTTTCCCAGCTTACCAAAACCACAGTGCCCTGCCCGACCCACCGCGCCGCTACGGGCTGCGGCAGTTGGCCGGCCAAGACGGCTCGCCGGCCGAGCTGCAACAGTTCATCCTCGCTGAGCGCGTGGAGCAGCGCACCTACTGGCTGGGTACCGATAAGGCTGGCCGCGACGAGCTAAGCCGCCTGCTGCTGGGCACGCGCATCTCCCTGGGCATTGGCCTGGTTGCCGTCCTGATTTCGCTGGCCCTGGGCATGCTCATTGGGGCCGTGGCAGGCTACGTGGGCGGCTGGGTTGATAGCGTGTTGCTGGGCGTGATGACGGTGGTGTGGAGCATTCCGGGTATTATGCTGGTTATTGCTATATCGCTGGCCCTCAATAGCAAAGGCGTGTGGGTGTCGTTTGTGGCGGTGGGCCTGACGATGTGGGTAGACGTAGCCCGCGTGGTGCGCGGCCAAATGCTGAGTCTGCGCTCTGCAACGTTTGTGGAGGCAGGGCGCGTATTAGGCCTACCCCAGCGCCGGCTGATAGCCCGCCACTTGCTTCCTAATATGATTGGCCCGTTGATTGTTCTGGCGACCAGCAACTTCGCCGCAGCTATTCTGCTGGAGGCTGGACTAAGCTTTTTGGGCCTGGGCGTGCAGCCCCCAGCCCCGTCGTGGGGATTGATGGTGAACGAGGGCTTTCAGCTCCTGGGCACCGAGGCCGGCTTGTGGCTCACACTGCTGCCGGGCCTAGCCATCAGCCTACTGGTGCTGAGCTTCAACCTGCTCGGCAACGGCCTCCGCGACGCCTATGACCCTAAAACACCCGTAGCCAATGTCTAACTATATCTCTCCCGAAAAGCGTCTGTTTCTGAAAGAGCGTGAGCTGGGTGCCCTGCTGGAAATCACCCAGGCCATCACGCTCGACTCGCCGGAGGCCGCGCTGTACAAAATATTTCAGTTCACCCTGCTCGGTCAGCTCAACATCCGGCGCATGGTGCTCTATGTGAAGGAGGAAGGCCAGTGGCAGTGCGTGGTAAGCTTTGGCGGTGGCTTGGTCGATTTTCATCGTCTACCCCTGCCTGAGCATATCCTGGCGCACAGTCCTACCCAACCCATACCCGTGGCCGACCTGGATCTGGGCGAAGAGTGGCACCAGCTGGAACTATTGATTCCGGTGCAGCACCGGGGCGAAACCCTGGCCTACGTGCTCATCGGCAACGTGCACGACGATTACGTGCCCGAAGAGGCCACCAAGTTTCTGGAAACGCTGAGCAACATCCTGATCGGGGCGGTTGAAAATCGCCGCCTGGGCCGGCAACGCGTAGCGGCGGCGGCTATGCGAAAGGAAATTGAGATTGCGCAGGAGGTGCAAACCATGCTGTTTCCGCGCAGCCTACCCAACGACGAGGACGTGGCGGTGCACGCCAGCTACGTGCCGCACACCGCCATCGGGGGCGACTACTACGACGTAGTACCAATCAACAAAGAACGGTTCCTGTTCTGTGTGGCCGATGTGTCGGGCAAGGGCGTGCCGGCCTCGTTGTTGATGTCGAACTTCCAGGCGGGCTTGCGGACGTTATTGCGCCAGCAGGCCGATCTGGCTACTATTGTGGCCGAGCTGAACAACCTGATTTACCGCAATGCCGTGTCGGAGAAGTTCATCACGGCTTTCTTTGGTATCTACAACCGCACTACGCGCGAGCTGGAGTACGTGAATGCGGGCCACAACTCGCCCATTCTGCTCTGCGACGACCACCACCACGAGTTGCTGGCCGATGGCACCACCATGCTCGGTATTTTTGAGGAACTGCCCTTCCTGAAAGTGCAGCAAACCAAAGTTCCCCCCCGCTCTCTGCTACTCACCTACACCGATGGTCTCACAGAAGTGTTCGACCAAGAGGTAGAAGAGTTCGGCGAAGAAGGCGTGCTCAACTTTCTTCGTCGTTCGCGCTACGTGCCCCTGCCTACTCTACACCGCGAACTGCTTCAGGAAATCGAAACCTACAACAGCGAAGGCAGCCACTTCGCCGACGACATCACCATTCTTACCTGCCGGTTTAAGTGAAACGGTGAGTGAAAACAGGACTGTCATCCTGAACAGAGCGAAGGACCTTATGACGTGAGAACAAGTCGTTGTTACGCTTATCGTTCAACTGGCATAAGGTCCTTCGCTCTGTTCAGGATGACAGTCCTGTTTTCACTCACCACTCACCGTTTCACCATTCACTATTTCG
>NZ_JAHWGL010000011.1 GCF_019334315.1 Hymenobacter profundi | reverse complement strand
TGATATTCTGACAGCGGCACTTGCATAAAGTGCGCCTCTCTAATGTCAAATTCACCAGTTCACAACTTCACTATTTCTCCGGGGCCAGGGGCAGCTCTACGAAGAACGTGGTGCCTACCTCCTCTTCCGTCTCGAACCAGATGCGCCCACCCGCGCTTTCGATACCGCGTCGGGCCACGGCTAGGCCGATGCCCGAACCTTGCTCTTTGGTGGTGAAATTCGGCTTGAAAATCTTGTCCTGTACTTCCAACGGAATGCCGGCGCCGTTGTCTTGCACACAAATCAATAGGTGCTGCCCATCAGGCTGATATTCCAGCCATAAGCCCACATCGGGGTGCTGCCCCAGCGGAACCGCCTGCAACGCATTGATCAATAAGTTATTGAATGTACGAACCAGCAGATTTTCGTCGGCAAACACTTCGTAGTTGCCGCTATCAGCATCATCCGGCAGCAGCAGGTAGAGGTGGCCGCCGATGGCATTGCTCTGATGCAGACTCACGCACCGCCGCAGAATCGGGATGATATCCAGGCGCTCGGGACGCATGGCGGGTAGGTTAGTGAAGGTGCTGAACGACGTGGCAATATCCGAGAGCACGTCAATCTGCGTGATGAGCGTCTGCGAAATCTTTCCAATCAGCTCCTGCACGTTGGGCCGGTGCTCGGCAATAGCCTTCTGCAAGTACTGCAACGAAAGCTTCATCGGCGTGAGCGGATTCTTGATTTCGTGGGCCACTTGTCGGGCCATTTCGCGCCAGGCAGCTTCTTTTTCCTGCGCGGCCAGTTCCAGCTTACTGGCTTCCAGCTTCATCAGCATGCCGTTGTACTCACGCACCAGCAGCCCGATTTCGTCGGCCGAGTTGTATTCGAGCAGCTCGTTGCGGTCCGTTAGGGTAGTTTGTTTCAGCTTGGCCGTGATGAGCTTGAGCGGGGCCGTGAGAATGCGCGAAGCCACAAACGTCAGAATCAGGAACAGGATAAACATCACCGTGAAGATGTTCAGACTGGTTGATATCAGCTCGATCAGCTTGCCGTCTAGGTCTTTCTCGGAGTCGAAGAACGGGATACCCACATAGCCGATAACGGGTGCCGGTTTGCCAGCGCGCACCGTCCCGGCGCGCAGGGGTAGGTAGAGCGCGTTGAACGACAGCGTACCAGCGTGCTCGGTCAACAGCTTGCGCGGCTGCCCGTGCTCGGCCAGCGCAGCCATGGCCTGTGGGTTCATCAAGGGGCTCAACAAACCCGCCTCAAAAATGAGCGGCTGACTGCTTACCTGCAACATGCCGTGGGCATCGTATAGGTTCAAGTCAGTATCGGTAATGCTGGCTACGTTGTCGGCCAGGTCGATAATGGCGCTGTGGTTGGCAGAATCGGTGAGGGCGGAGCGGTTGCGGAGCAAGCTTTCCTGCACGGCCTTGCCGCGGCGCTCGTAGGCGCGCAGCAGGTCACGCTTGTACGAGCTGGTCACCTGGCTAGCCGTCGCCACGCTTACAATCAGCAGTGGCACCAGAATCCCGAAGTTCAGAAACAGCTGAATCTTGGTGCTGAAATTGGTTCGGAACACCTCCAGCGACTGGCCCTGCGCCAGGGTGTAAATGCCAATGCACACCAGCCAGAAGAACGTGTGCAGCAGAAACAGGAAAGAGAAGTTAGCCAGCCAATTGGCAAACGAATACGTGGTCGTCGTCACGATAACCAGTCGTTGTTGCGGCCCCCGCACGCCCAGGTGGTGAAATCCATTGATAGCCAGACCCGTTGTGTAGAGCCTACTATCATTCAACACGTTACTAGTCAACTGGTTTACGTAGTCGAAATCCCCTTCGCTATATACCAATTGGTTGTTTTCGTAGCCGGCATAGCTTAACTCTGGTCCTAGCCCAGGCTGAAAGAATTTCTGGTCGATCAGCAGTTCGGGCACTACGCTGTAGGCGGTCAACTTCTTGAGAGACAGTTCTAGTACAATGGTGCTCTCCCGGCTGCTGTCGGCCGGCACGGGCACTAGGGCCACGTAGCGCCGCGTACTGAACGAGTTGCTACCCCGAATCAGGTAGATGCCTTCTTGGTCGGTGAGCGTAGCATTGGCAAGCAGACGGCGGCGCAGGGCAGGTAGGGCCACGCTGCTATCGGCCGTCGTGCCCGAGGGGCCAAACAGCGTGACTACGACCTCGTATTTATCGAAATAGTCGCGCAGGTAGTACTTATCAATTTTCTGCCGGACTACCTCCTGGTTGGCAAACGGATTGGCCAATACCTTCTGGATGCGCAAGTCGGCTGCCATTTGGCGTGTACGTTCCGCCAACAGATATTCTCCCTGCAAATCATTATCGATCAGCAAATTGCCTGCAATCTTCTGCTTGGATAGAATTAGCTGCTGATCAGCAAACTCATACAAAGCCAGCGCCCCCACAGCCGATATCACGGCCAGCATCAGGAAAATAAATAGGTAAATCTGATACGGTACTACATTCACCAGTTGCTTCAGCCCAGTGAGGCGCAGCACCGCGAAGAACAACAGCGCCAGCCCCAACAGCGTGAGGTAGGGCTGATTAAGGATGAGCCCGGTTGGTAGGAAAAGCAGCATGAAAAAGCTCAGCAGCACCACATCCGATACCTTGGAGGTAGGTCGCACCGCCGCCGTAAACAGCTGCGACAACAGGAAAAAGCCTACCATATAGGCTCCCCCGTGTAGCACCAGCGCCAAACACAACAGCACTTTGAAACCGCTCACCTGAATGCTCTGCGTGATATCGAGCACTAGTTGGGAGTTGTTGAAGCTATTGGAAAAGAACTGATACAGCAGTACCATCAGCCCAAAATAGCCCAGCACCGCTATTACACCTAGCAACAGCCGCACTAGTTGGTTGCGCACTTGCCGCACCCGCCGCACTATCCGGTAGCGCCGGAACAGCAAGAGCGCGTAGTAAGACCCCACTAACAACAAAAGCGCATTGATTAGCAAATCGCCCAGTGAAGGCGAAAGCCAGGAAGCCGCATACACTCGCGGGTCGAATAGAGGTAGCTCAATCAGCGAAAAAGGTAGGCCCGCAAAGAGCAATGCCGCCCGCAACACCACTAGCGCCAGAATTACTACAATGGCACCGCTGAGAGCTTTGTCTGCCCGAAAGCGTCGCCGCGCCATTTGCCACCAGCACAATAGGTAGCAACTCAGGCCCAACAACAGTAAAAAGCACGGTAGGTATTTACCCGTGATGGGGTTAGGCTGAAGACTTTCGACTGAGAAGAGGTATTCTCCTGCATCGGTATACAGGCGGGGTAGGCGCTGATTGGTGCTATTTGGCACCAGCCGGATATTCATCCCCCGGAATAGTGCCTGTCCGGCGCCGTTGCGCAGGTAGCGGTTGCTGATACCATAGTGCTGCTCCAGCGGCACGTAGGTAATAATGGTGTATGGCCCCAGCACCTGGCGAAGCACCAAGTAGTGCCCGAAGCGCATTTCCACCATCTTCTCCCGAAACTCCTCATCTACCAGCGCCTGATCTGGCTCGATGGTATGATCGGACCAGCTTACCAGTTGCTCACCCTCATACACAAAGCAAGGGTAGGTCGTATGGCTTACCAGCTCCCCAAAAGTTGGCTTGTATTTACGCAAGTTGTCTACCACTGCCTCCGCCTCATAGCGCGCCGTTAATTCGGCTTCCGTCAGCAGGTTCTGTAGCCGCAGTGCATCGGCCCGGAACAAAGACCCGGAACGCTGTGCGTACTGATTGCTGACATAGGCCCCAGCGAAACACAGAACGGCCGCCAGCAGCAGAAACAACGGAGAAAAACGAGTCGATTTTAACAAGGCAGAAGGCTAACTAACACCAAGCACTACAGCGCAAACCTACCCGGAAGCTAACAAAAATGCCGCCATTTGGCGGCATTCACTGCTTAATACAATAGTTGCACGAAGAATGCAATCTAGCTTTTACTGCTGCGCAGCTTTCTTCTTTTGCACGTTGCGATACCAGAAATACCCTACTGTACCCATTAACAGGTAAGGAACCGTCATGAGGTAGACGATGCCTTTGTTTAGACCTGTTACGTCGTAGCCGTCTTTTTCCGTGCGCGACGACTCTACCTGTGACTTACAGAGCACGCACTGGGCCTGTGTTGCCAACGGAAGTAAACTAAGCAACGTGCTCAGCAGCAACAGAAATACACTGGATTTGAGGGCCTTTTTCATATGATTTGAACACCTAAGCAGGCGTTAAGTTTCAACTCCGACAATTGTTTTACGCTAACGGCTATTACGTGTAATAGGGCGCAATCATGAAGTACACGATAACCCCCGTAACGGACACATACAGCCAAATAGGGAAAGTCCAGCGGGCTATCCGGCGGTGCTTAGCAAATTGCTGCGTCAGCGCATAATATAGCGTGAAAAGCACTAGGGCTACCGTTACGGCTGCTAGCACAATGTGCGTTAGCAACAGGAAGTAATATACCCCTCGAATAGCCCCTACCCCGCCAAACTTCGTGACGATGCCCTGCGAGTGATACGCTACGTACGACACCAAGAACAACGACCCAAGTAGAAAGGCTATGCCCATCATAGCGCGGTGACGCGCTACATCCTTTCGCCGGATGAAGTAGTATCCGAGTAGTAGAAAAACAGCTGTCAGAGAGTTCAATCCGGCATTCACAGCCGGCAGCATCTTCACGTTAGCGCCTTCTACCTTCAGAATACCCGGAAAGAAGTATAGTACGGCAACGGCCAACGGTATCACTGCACCCAGTACGCCAGCTAAAATCTTGTATTTGGTAGTACCGCTAGGATTAGCGGTCTGCGTCGTCGTGCTCATAGATGTACAATAGAACGCCTATTTCGGTCAGCAACCGTTCAATCTCCTTGTGCTTGGTACCGTCGTAAATGCCGCGTATCTGTTGGTCGCGGTCTATTAGAAACAGATTCGACGTCTGAATAGTGCTGTTCGTAGCGGTTGATAAATGGTAATCATCAGCCACGCGACGCATTGTTGCGCTGTCACCCGCCAGAAACCACCATTTGCCGGCAATAGCACCATACTGTTCAGCAGCCTTCTCGGGCGTGATACCGGCGGTTAGGTACGTGACTAACTTCACCTGAGAATCTTGCCGATACAGCTCCTGCACGCGGGCCAGCTGCGCAATGGGCTCGGGCGAGGCACCAGGACAATTAGCACACAAGAATCCTGCTACATATAGGCCACGACCCGCTATTTCCGTTATGGCCTCTGGATGCCCAGATTGCGAGGTTAGACCAAAGCTGTTCAGGTGGTGATAAACAGTATCGCGCTGCCACTTTCCACCAACTTGTGTTGAATCAACACGTTCGGGGAAGAAAGTTGGCAGCGCGTAATGATTGGTGCCGAAGCTTTTCAGAAATAGAAAAGCCAGAACGGGCACAAGCAGCATGAGGCCCAACAACAGGGTTTGCCGGGGCCGCATAGATTAGCTGCTGAATGTATGCTGAAGCAACTCGCCAGCGTAAGAACCTTCCGTTACCAGAGCAACCAACAACCAGATAAGTAACGCAACTGGAATCAAAATGCTCCAGATAAGGCCTTTCGTCTCGTGCTTTAAGTGCATAAACTCAGCTACGATGAAGAAAGCCTTGAAAATAGTTAGCACGATATAGATGCTATTGCGTAAGGTGCTGGATGGCATCGTAAAGGCAATAACGAACTCAACGGCCGTGATGCCTACTAGTACCCAGAAGGTTTTCCAGATCCAGCCGGTATTGGGCTTCGGAATCTCCCGTATCTCGTTGTGCTGAACTTCGACGTGATGTGCCATTATAACTAAATGGTTGAATTACTGAATGGGTAAATGGCTGGTCGTCCCAACGCGTTGTTGGACGACCAGCCATTTAAGTTTACGATTAAACGAGGTAGAAGAAGGTGAAAACAAACACCCAAACCAAGTCTACAAAGTGCCAGTAGAGACCAATTTTCTCTACCATTTCATAATGGCCACGCTTCTCAAAGGTGCCATTGGTAGTAGCGATAAAGGCCCACACCAACAAACAAACACCTGAGAATACGTGTGTGCCGTGGAAGCCAGTAATGAAGAAGAACAGGTCACCGAATAACACCGGACCATATTGGTTCATGGTCAAGTTGGCACCGTGGAACATAGTTCCGTCGCTCAATAGCGTACCTTCTTCGTGGCCACTGATAAAGTGGCTCCACTCCCAGGCCTGAGAGCCAAGGAAAGTAGCCCCGAACAGAATAGTCCATAGCAGCCACTTCTGCACATCATTCTTGTCCATGCGGTGGCCAGCTTCCACAGCCAGTACCATCGTCACAGAGCTGAAGATGAGAATCATGGTCATCAACGCCACAAAGGCCAACGGTAGATCTACACCGTGGAAGCCAGGGAAGGCATTAAATACCTTCTCGGGAATGGGCCAGTAGGCAGTCGAGAATTCAAAATTTTCGACATCACCCACATACACCGGATTGCGGTGGCGGATCATGCCGTAGGTGGTCAGGAACGCGGCGAACGTGAAGGCATCCGACAGCAGAAAGAACCACATCATCAGCTTGCCGTAGCTCGCCTTGAAGGGTTCGTTACCGCCATCCCAAGTGCCGGAACGTGGCTGTTCGAGTTCGACCGAATTCGTCGTGGGGGCCAGCGTTGAGGAAGAAGTGGACATACTATGCGGGGTAAGACAATACTAGTGGTTCAAAAGTAGGAACAAATACAGGTACAACCAAAGCCCACCGAGGAAGTGCCAGTAGATAGTCGCATTGCCTATCGAGAGCATTTGCTTGGAATGTACTTCATAGCGCAAGCTTTTGCGGAGCACAACCCACAGAAAAATAAGGCCTGTAACGAGGTGGAAGGCGTGTACGCCCATGAGCACGTATACGAATGAACCAGAAGGATTGGCGTCGGTACCGCCGAAGAAAATTCGACTGGCTACTAAATCTCCCCATACGTTCCACTGCCCTACTAAGAAGGCCAAACCAAGAATAAAGGTCAGAATCAGCGCAATCCGCACTTGTTTGATGCTGTTGCGCCGGGCCGCCATATACGCCCACTGCATCGTACCAGAGCTCACTAAGATGATAGCACTGTTGATAGCCAGTGCCACGGGTAGGGCAAACTCCAACCAGTTGCCTTCATCACGCCGCACAATATAGGCGCTGGTGTAGGCAGCAAAAATCATAGAGCTGCTGATCATTAACAGGATCAGCTGCAAGCGGTACGGGTGTTGGCCGGTACCGGGTTCTTTAGCGGTTAAAACTTCAGAAGTATGCATACGTGGGTAGGTTACAGTTTATCGAAGACCAACGCAATCTGTACAATGGGCAGGTAGAGAAATGAGCCGAACATGATGCTCATCGCCGCTTTCTTGGAACAGGTGCGCATGAGATAGAACGTTTGCCCCAGGAATAAAACTCCACATACCACAGCAATTATTCCGTAGGTAGTACCCGTCATGTGAAAGACCGTTGGGAGCAGACTCAGTGGAATCAGCACCAACGTATAGGTCATGATCTGGATGGCTGTGCGGAGGTCCTTACCACCAGGAGTAGGCAGCATTTTGAATCCGGCTTTCTTGTAGTCGTCGTCTAGCACCCAGGCAATGGCCCAAAAGTGCGGGAATTGCCACATAAACTGAATTCCGAATAAAATCCAGGCCTCTACCCCTAGCACGCCGGTAGCGGCTACCCAGCCAATCATAGGCGGCATTCCACCTGGAATAGCACCAACGGCCACACATACTGGTGAAATTGTTTTGAGCGGCGTGTAGATGAATCCGTATAGAATCAACGAAAGCAATGACAACGCCGCGGTCAGCGGGTTGAAGAAGTAGGCTAAGATTCCTAGTCCTAATAAGCCGGTTACAAAAACAAATACCCAGCCTTCCGCAATGCTTATTACCCCCGTGGGAATAGGGCGCTTGGCGGTGCGCTTCATCAGCTTATCGAGGTCCTTCTCAAAAATCTGATTGATAGTATTGGCTGAGCCTGTAACCAGCAAGCCGCCTACCAATACCAGCAGTGCCTTACCCAGATCAAGCTCATAAGCCCCCAGTAGGTAACCAATGGCACTAGAAAAGGCTACCGTGAGGGCCAGACGAAACTTGAGTAGCTGAAAAAACGCTCTGGCTTTAGACATCCGAGAGATTAGACTGATAATTGGCCGTTAGACTCGACCAAACGCGGGGCGCAAAGTTACGCAACAACCCGCGGAAACACGGCCTGCTCTACTGTTTTCCGAGCATGTCGGTAGGCCAACAACAAGACAAACTGCGCCCCAAACAATAGAGTCCCCAACAAAAGATGCACTGGTTGAACAGCTGCTGGCAGGCTAAAGTAAGCCAGTGTGACCCCAGCTAAAATTTCCACTACGATTACGCCGATAACTACACTAGCTAAGCGCTGCAAGCGTCGATTAGGCTGTCGATACAGTTGATAGACCACGTAGGCATTCAATAATAACAGCACCGCTGAGAACGTACGATGTACTGCGAAAACGCCTCCTAGCTGATCAATCCAGGTTTGTCGTTGCAGATAGCCGTTTGCTGTAGCCACCAAGTCTACTTGTTCCCGTACCTGGGTTCCTAGCACTATCTGCGCAAACGTCAGCACGACAATCAACCATAACCAGCCCGACATTCCAGTTGCGACGGGTGCCTCACTGCCCCTTTCTACTTCTATAGCTTCCCGCTGTGAGCGTTCTACCGCGTAAATCAGCATGGCCACAATGAGTAGTGCCAACCCCATATGAACGGTTATCATGATGGGTAACAAATTGGTAGAAACAACCAATGAACCCAACCAGCCCTGCACTCCTGTCAGGATAAAGGCTGAAAACGCCAACCAGAACACTGTTCGGTCGCGGCGCCAGTAGGGCCACGCCAGCACAGCCGTCAGGAATACAAATACACCAATCAGGGCACCTACTAAGCGATTCACATATTCAATCCAGGTTTTCACCGGATTGAAATCCGTTTCTATGTACTGGGTAGGGTGTGCAAAAATATTGCTTGCTACCTGCTGAAAGCCGAAACGCTCTAATGTAGCTGCCAGTCGCTTGTTTTTGGCTACCCGCTGCGCTGTATATACTTCTTTGTAATCAGCTGGGAGTTGGCTGATATCGGTGGGTGGCACCCATGTTCCGAAGCATTTCGGCCAATCGGGGCAACCCATACCGGATCCTGTGCTACGCACAATGCCTCCTACTAAGATCAACAAGTAAACCGACACAACGGTGAGTACACCGAAAAACCGAAACCGGCGAACAAAAGCAGGTGTGCGCATAGGCGATAAATCTTCTTACTAGTGAAACAAAGTTCACTGGCGTGTTGCTCCAGAAAATTGATTAAATGCCGAATTTATCTGAGCTATATCTTTCGGTTGATTAAATAGAAACGGGCCGCCGTAAATACAGCGGCCCGTTTGAAATACACTCAGGCGAAACTTAGTCAGCCATTTCTCGCTCATAAGGCATGTTTGACGACTGCGTTTGCGAGAAAGGTACGTTCTGCGGAATGAAGTCCGTTTCAGCACCAGGCTTGCTATAGTCGTATGGCCAACGATACACAGCGGGGATAGCACCAGGCCAGTTACCGTGACCGGGAACAACCGGCGTAGTCCACTCCAACGTATTCGACTGCCAGGGATTCTCTGTAGCCCGACGGCCGCGGAAGATGCTGTAGAAGAAGTTGAAGATGAAGATAAACTGCGCGAAGAAGGCCAAGATGGCAGCTACCGAAATGAATTTATTCAGGTCAGCAAACTGGCTGAATGTATCAAAACCGGTCCAAGAGTAGTAACGACGGGGAAAACCAGCAATACCTACATAGTGCATGGGTAGGAATACCAAATACACACCGAGGAAAGTCAACCAGAAGTGGATGTAGCCAAGCTTCTCGTCCATCATGCGACCAAACATCTTTGGGAACCAGTGGTATACACCAGCAAATAGGCCGAAGAAAGCAGAGCTACCCATTACTAAGTGAAAGTGAGCCACCACGAAGTAAGTATTGTGCACCTGAATATCCAGAGCAGCGTTACCCAATACAATACCCGTCAGACCACCTGATACAAACAGTGATACAAAGCCGATGGAGAACAACATGGCTGTAGTAAAGCGAATATTACCCCGCCACAAAGTAGCTAGCCAGTTAAACGTTTTTACAGCTGAAGGTACTGCGATAATGAGCGTAAGGAACATGAAGACCGAACCCAAGAAAGGATTCATACCCGTCACGAACATATGGTGAGCCCATACCACGAAAGACAACAATGAGATACCAAGCAGCGAGCCAATCATAGCACGGTAGCCAAAGATAGGCTTGCGAGCATTGGTTGCCATGATTTCCGATACCATACCCATGGCCGGCATAATCACGATGTATACCTCGGGGTGACCCAGGAACCAAAACAAATGCTGGAACAAAATAGGGCTACCACCTGTGTTTGGCAATGCTTGGCCAGCAATGTAGATATCTGACAGGAAGAAGCTCGTACCAAACGAACGGTCGAAGATCAACAGCAGAGCAGCCGAGAAAAGCACGGGGAAAGCCAGCAGACCCAATACAGCCGTCAGGAAGAACGACCAAATAGTGAGCGGCAATTTCGACATCGACATACCGCGGGTACGCAGGTTGATGATGGTTGTGATGTAGTTAACACCACCTAGCAACTGCGATACAATGAACAAAGCCATTGATACCAGCCATAGCGTCATGCCAGCACCCGAGCCTGGAATAGCTTGTGGTAAGGCGCTCAATGGAGGATAAATTGTCCATCCAGCAGCAGCGGGACCCGTTTCTATAAACAGCGACGAAAACATAATCACACTGGAGATAAAGAAGAACCAGTACGATAGCATGTTCATAAAGCCCGAAGCCATGTCACGAGCGCCTATTTGCAACGGAATCAGGAAGTTTGAGAAAGTACCGCTCAAACCAGCTGTCAGCACGAAGAATACCATGATGGTACCGTGCATCGTCACCAGCGCCAGATAAAACTCAGGATTCAGCTTACCAGCTTCCACCCATTTACCTAATACCGGCGTCAGCCATTCCAGAGTTGCTTCAGGCCATCCAAGTTGCAAGCGGAACAAGCTAGAAAGTGTGCCGCCCAGAATGGCCCAAAAAATACCCGTGATGAGAAATTGCTTGGCAATTACTTTATGGTCTGTACTAAAGACGTACTTCGAAATAAAGCTTTGCTCGTGGTGCTCATCATTATGCAAATGATCTTCGTGTTCGGTATGCGGAACCGACACACCAATACCGCCTTGCGCCTGTGCGTTAGTAGGAATATTAGCAGCCATAGAGAAGCGTGCGTTAAAATGTAATTACAACGAAGCTGGAGTAGCCGATTGTACAGCGGCTGTAGCAGCCGGACCTACTGGAGCAGTTACTCCAATTGTTTTTTGATCTTGTGCTTTTTTCTTCAAGTTAGCCAGAATTTCAGGATTCTGTGACGAGAAGGATTTCTGCTGCGATAACCAAGCAATGTAGTCTTCTGGTTCCTCCACAATCACTTCCATTCGCATGGCAAAGTGACCCCGACCACATATCTGGTTACAAGCCAATTCGTAAGTGAATTTAGGGTTACCCGTTTGAGCTCGCATCTCTTCCGTTGTCAGAGTAGGCGTGAACCAAAACTTAGTAGGCATACCAGGAACCGCATACATCTGCACCCGGAAGTGAGGCATATACACAGCATGCAAAACGTCGCGCGACCGAATCTTAAACATGATAGGGTGGCCTTTGGGAATATGCAAAGCACCTGAGGAAAATGTAATATCATCCAGTGAGCTTTGGTCACTTAGGTCGAGGCCGAAGTCGTTAGAAGCATCAATCAGCCGGTAATTCACAACCCCAAGCTTCTGGTCACGACCAGGATAGCGAGCCAACCAGCCAAACTGCTTGCCCATCACTTCGATAACTACTGAATCTTTAGGAGCAGGGCCTGTGATACGCGTCCACTCTTTCCAGCCAGCAAACACCAATGCAGCCATCACAACAGCTGGAATCAGCGTCCAGATAATCTCAATCTTATTGTTGTGCGCAAAGAAGAAAGCACGACGACCTTCACGATGCTGATATTTGTAGGAGTAGCCAAACAACAGTACCTGAGTTAGCACAAAGGCGATACCCAGAATAACCATTGTGGTCCAGAACATCTTCTCCAATGCATGGCCATGCACAGAAGCGATAGGTGGATTCATGGCGTCGAAGCTATCCGCGAAAGACCACGCGAAAGCGGCACCACCTACAATAAGGAAAACCAAGAATAAAATTGCATTAACGCGGTTGCTTGTACCGATTTCGCGGTTAGAGCTACCCGAGAAAATGGATGTCAGAATCTGGAGGCGGAACAACAGGCCGAATACGACCAGCAGTAACACCAAGACCAGTAGAATACCAAGAGCAGTCATTTGTAAAGAAGTTAGAAGCTAGCAGCTGGAAATCGAAAGTGTCATAAGAACAAAGTTCTAATCAACATCTTTCAATTTCCAGCGTCTAAAATTTAAGTCGTGTGATGGATGCTCTCGTCGAGGAAAGGATGGTTGACGGGAACCAGTGAAGCTTGTGATAGGCGCTTCGTCATGAGTAAAAGGAAGCTACCCAAGAAAACCAGTGCGGTACCTATTTCAATGATAAACCCGTTATTTCCCTGCATAGTTGCAGGCATGATCATTAAATAAAAGTCAAACCAATGCCCTATCAGAATAGCAATGCTTACAATCTTAAGCATGATCATCTGCCGCTTAGCGTCGCGGGTCATCATTACCAAGAATGGAAAAGCAAAGTTGATAACTAGGTTGAAGAAGAACAACCCAGTATAAGCATTATCAAATCCACCTAGACGCTGGTTGAAGTATACTGATTCTTCGGGTATGTTCGCATACCATATCAGCATGAATTGCGAGAACCATATATAAGTCCAGAAGATACTGAAGCCAAACATGAACTTCCCTAGATCGTGCAGGTGGCTTGCATTTACAAAACGTAGATAGCCAGCTTGCTTCAGGAATATAGTACACAGGGTGATAGCAGCAATACCTGATACCCACCAACTAGCAAAGACATACCAGCCAAACATCGTGCTGTACCAATGCGTGTCAATCGACATCACCCAGTCCCAAGCCGACATCGATTCTGTTACCGCGAATAATACTAGGAATAGCGCGGCCGTTTTGATGCTCTGATGGAAATAATACGTACCTCCATTCAGGTCTTCTTCCAACGACAATTTGCGTAGCCGCTCTGTGAATACCCACCAGATAACGAGGTAGGATACAGTACGAATCAGGTAGAATGGTACGCTAAGGAAACCACTTTTGCCAGCAATGATAGCATCATAAGTCTCACTGCCAGGGGTCATAATACCTGGAGTTGTCCAGTGGAAGATGTCGCTGTGCCATAGGTTCAGCAGGAAAACGACAACTAGAATGATACCACCTGGCAGAATCCAGGCACTAGTAGCTTCTGGTACGCGCCGAATAGCAGCTGACCAACCAGCGTATGCAACAGTATTGATTGCAACCCAAACAGTGCCTACGACTGATAAGCCAAGGAAGAAAATGTTGCTGTGCCATACACTCACTATAATGCGTTTAATCCAAAGCGGACTACCGTGATGAGCACCAGCATGGCCAGCAGCCTCGTGGCCAGTAGCATGTTCAGCTCCTACCCCGAAGAGTGCTAGAGCTACTCCGACGATGAATAGAACAACGCCGGCCAGAATTAGCCAAATAAACTTTTTACGGGTATCAGACGAAAGTACCAGGTGTTCAGCCGTGGCGCTTTCGTGGTGCGTCAGTGTTGCCATAGTTCCTTAGTTCGCCGTTCCGTTAGTTGCTTTTGTATTACCCTGTCCGGGGGTAGCCGAACCAGTTCCAGCTTGCGCTTCTTCTACAGCAGACTGATTAGATGAATCAGAAGTTTCCGTTGAATCAGAAGCAGCGCTTGTTGGGCCGACCTTTACCATTTTAGACAAGCCATCAGGTCCTTCACCTAGTTGTAGTGCACGAACGTACATGGCAATTTTCCACCGTTCTTCTGGGTTAACCTGCGAACCGTGTGGCATCATACGGCCTTTGCCCCATTCAATGACGTGGTAAATATGCCCATCATTCATTGTCTTATAGGCTCCGGCAGAATAGTTGGGCACGCCTTTGAACTTCTGACCTACTGGCCCCTGCCCATCGCCTTGTTCACCATGGCAATGCTGGCAGTTACGAGCATACAGGGTCTGACCTTCCACTAGATTTTCCTGCGTGTAGGCCAGCGGGTTAGTCAAACGACGCGAAGCTTGCTCAACGCTATCTTTTGGAATATGATCGTAGTAATCCAGTTTACCCAGTGGAACGGTACCTACCGGCGGCGTACGCTGGTTGATACCCATTGGGTTGATTGTATTAGCCGTGACTTGTCGTAGAGGCTCATACGGAATAGACTCGTACATCTCCGGCGCATATTCAATGCCGGTGTCATTGGCGTCGTGGCAAGCAGTCGTACAGATTGCTCCAAATACCATCAACGACGCTTGCAGACCTATTTTCAGCGAATGCGCCATTAGTTCTTAGTCATTTCTTTTTCGTTGACTTCTGAAGCGCCGTTATCACGCAACAGTTGAGTCAACTGACCTAGATTGCTTGTATCGTCCTTCAGTTCGATAGCCATCACAAATTTGTCATCCGTCGAACGCACATCCATCACCTGTACTTTCGGCTTAGGATACATGCTTGTGATGATGAAGAAGGTAATGGCCATACCATGACAGGTGAACAATACCGTCAACTCGAACGAAACCGGAATGAATGCTGGTAGCGAAATGTGAGGTTTACCACCAATGATCATGGGCCAGTCAAATCCCAACATGTAGATCTGCATCCACAGGGCAAAGGACAAACCGCACAGACCATAGAAGAATGCGGCGATAGGTAGACGGCTCCGTTCAATACCCAAAGCATCATCGATGCCGTGGATAGGGAAAGGCGTGAATACATCGTAGATCTTCACTCCCGCTGCGCGCACGTTCTCAATGGCGTGCAGGAGTACGTCTTCGTCATCGAAAACGCCGAGGGCGAAACGCTTAGTCATGTTTGGTATAAGTTACGGGAGCGGAAGCCGGTACGCCAGGGGTAGCGTGATGATGCGTAGGGGCGTGGTGCGGATCTTGACCCGTATAGGTTGGGCCATTGTCTACACCATATTTCAGGATCGTTTTCACCTCTGCCATGTTGATAACTGGGAAGAACTTGGCAAACAATAGGAACAAGGTGAAGAACAGACCCATCGTACCTACATAGATACCGATGTCGATAATAGAGGGCGAGAACATAGCCCAACTCGAGGGTAGGTAGTCGCGGTGCAAGGAGGTTACGATAATCACGAAGCGTTCGAACCACATACCGATGTTAACAATAATCGACAGCACAAACGTCATCGGGATGCTATAGCGCACCTTACGGAACCACACCAACTGGGGCGTAATTACGTTACAGGTCATCATCGACGCATAAGCCCACCAGTAAGGACCGGTTGCGCGGTTAATGAATGCGTATTGCTCAAACTCTACTTGCGAATACCAGGCAATGAAGAACTCAGTGATGTACGCTACCCCTACAATAGAGCCCGTAATCATCATGATTTTATTCATCAAGGCGATGTGCTCAAGCGTGATGTAGTCTTCTAATTTGAACACTACCCGGGTGATGAGCATCAGCGTCAGTACCATGGCGAAACCTGAGAAGATAGCACCTGCCACGAAGTAAGGAGGGAAAATCGTGGTGTGCCAACCTGGTACAACTGAGGTAGCAAAGTCCATCGATACAATGGTGTGTACCGACAGTACCAGCGGGGTAGAAACGCCTGCCAGAATCAACGAAACCGTTTCATAACGCGACCATGCTTTAGCTGAACCTTTCCAATTCATGCTCAGCATGGAGTAAGCTACTTTGGCAATAGGGCCTTTCGCCCGGTCGCGAATGGTAGCAAAGTCAGGAATCAGACCGATGTACCAGAAAACCAATGAAACCGAGAAGTAAGTCGAGATGGCGAATACGTCCCACAGTAGCGGCGAATTGAAGTTTGCCCACAGTGAGCCAAACGTATTCTGCAGCGGAAATACCCAGTAAGCCTGCCATGGGCGACCCATGTGCAACACCGGGAACATAGCCGCGCAGATTACAGCGAAGATGGTCATAGCTTCGGCTGCACGGTTGATGGACGAGCGCCATTTCTGGCGGAACAGCAATAGTACAGCAGAAATCAGCGTACCAGCGTGACCGATACCCACCCACCACACAAAGTTGGTGATGTCCCAGGCCCAGCCAACAGTTTTATTGAGGCCCCATTCCCCGATACCATACCATAGGGTGCGGTATACAGAATAGAGAAATACACCAAGGAAGAATAGGGCAACGGCCAGGGCCGCCATCCACCGAATATTCGGCTTGGCTTCTACCTGCCGGCACACGTCCTGCGTGATGTCGTGGTACGTTTTCCCCCCGGTTACGAGCGGCTCCCGTACAGGCGATACGTGCTGCATAGTGGTTTATTTAAAGGAAGTGGCAGGAAGCAGGCAGCTTGTAACGTTTGTTAGCAAACTGCCTACTCCTATTCTCAATGGCTAGATCACAAATTCATTTCCGTTCTCCACGTTCCGGATCTTGGTCAGGTACGTGATATTCGGCTGCACGTTGATCTGGTCGAGGACGTGGAAAGCCCGCTCGCCGTCTTCACGACGCAGGAGCTTCGAAATCCGCGACTCCGGGTCACGCATATCACCGAATACGATGGCTTCAGTGGGGCAAGACTGAGCGCAAGCCGACACAATTTCACCATCCTTCGGACGACGCTTCTGCTTCTTTGCTTCCAGCTTACCAAGCTGAATACGCTGCACGCAGAGCGAGCATTTCTCCATTACACCGCGGGCCCGAACCGTTACGTCGGGGTTGAGGACCATGCGGCCAAGATCAGTGAACATGTGGCCGTTCACGTTCTCAAACTTCTCGTTAGTGTAGTACGAGAACCAATTGAAACGACGCACTTTATACGGGCAGTTGTTTGCGCAATAACGCGTACCTACGCAACGGTTATAGGTCATCTGGTTGAGACCTTCCGAACTGTGAGTAGTGGCTAGTACTGGACAAACCGTTTCGCAAGGAGCGTGGTTGCAATGCTGGCACATCAGCGGCTGGAAAATCACTTTCGGATTTTCAGCCGGATTCTCCATCGCAGCATATGTAGCTAGCTTACCTTCCGTCTCGAACTCGTCACGGTGGTGGTCAGAGCTGTAGTAACGGTCGATGCGCATCCAGTGCATCTCGCGGCGGTTGATTACCTCTTGTTTGCCTACTACAGCTACGTTGTTTTCGGCCTGACACCCAATCACGCACGAGCCGCAGCCAATACACGAGTTAAGGTCAACAGCCATACCCCAATGGTGGTTTTTGTACTCGTAGTCCTGCCACAGCGATACACGGGCGGGAGCTTCCAGACCATCAGGAGTAGCAACTTTTTCGTACTCTGTTACTTCTTTCGGATTCTCAATGTACTTCGCCAGGGTTGCTTCCTGCACTACGGCCTTACGGTCCATAATGGTGTGGTGCGTCTGGGTCTGAGCAATTGTCTCGTTAGCGCCGGTTTTGTCTAGTTTGGCAGTAGTAGCATACACAATGCTGTTACCGACCATTGTCGCAAGTGGCAATACGTTAGCCCCTACCCCATCGCCTACTTTACCAGTCTGCTTACGGCCATAGCCAACGGCTATAGCTACAGTGCCTTTTGCTTGGCCTGGCTGTATCAATAAGGGTAATTCTACTGACTTACCATTGGCAGCAGTCACTTTCAGTACATCACCCTGCTCCCAATCATTAGCTTTTGCCATGTCATAAGGCACGCATACGTAGTTGCCCCAAGTAGCTTTAGAAACTGGGTCGGGTAGCTCTTGCAGCCATGGGTTGTTGGCTTCTGAGCCATTACCAATGCCTACTTTCTCGTACAGAACCAGTTCCACTTCGCCTGATTTTGTTGGCGCACTCAGCGCAGCAGCAGCAGAACCAGCATCCACAGCAGTGGTAGGAGCAGTTGCGGGCGAAGCAGTGCCCATTACTACCCCATCGTGTACGGCTTTGTCCCAAGCGGCTTGGAAGCCACTAGCTCCTAACACACCGCTCCATTGAGCACGCAGATAGTCGTAGTAGCTTGTGTTGTTACCTGCCCAAGTCAGTAAGCTTTCTTGCGCCTGGCGAGTGGCAAACAATGGCGAAATAGCAGGCTGAGCCAAGCTCAGATAGCCGCGCTTCGGCTCATAATCATTCCACGACTCTAGGTAATGATGGTCTGGAGCAGCGTATTTGCACAAAGAACCGGTTTCGTCGAGACGGTCGTTGAGCGAAATCGTTAGAGGTAGACCAGGCAGAGCTGAGGCAATGTCTGCCCCCATAGGGTGGTCGTATACCGGGTTAGCGTTGTAAAAAATAACTGCGCCGACACTCTTGTTTTTGATATCGTTTACCAGTTGCGTCATGCGGGCATCGTTGCCCTGACGAACCAGCGAAGGATTAGCCAGATCAACCGTTGTACCTACGTTGCCGAGCGCTTGGTTGATAGCTGCTACCAATGCCTGTACATTGGCATCGTTAGAACCCGATACCACAAGGCTGCGGCCACGGTTTGCCTTCAGTTCATTAGCAGCTTTAGTTAGGGTAGCATTCTTATATGAACCGCTACCACCACCTACTACCGCGTTGTACAGGGCCAGGGTTACTGCACCCATTTCAGAAGGCTTCACCGGCACGCGCGTGTCGGCATTGGCACCGGTCAACGACATTGTCGTTTCAAACTGGTAGTGCCGCGACATCGTTTTCTTGTCGCTCGATACTTTGCGCGTAGTGGCGTACTGCTTAGCAAATTCTACTGGTGACAGCCAAGTACCAAGGAAATCGGCGCCAAGGCTTACGATAACATTAGCCTGGCTGAAATTATAGCTCGGCAATACTCCACCATTAGCTTGTAACAGGCCGCTAGCCGAAATCACATCGTACTGCACGTGCTCCGTATTGGGGTAGCGCGATGCAAACTCAGCAATAACTTTCTTGGTCGAAGGGCTGATGATGGTAGGCGACACGATGGCAATACGACCGGCTTGAGCCAGTTTCGTGCGGATTTCGCTGTCTACTCGATTTTTATCGGCTTTCTTACGGTCGATAGTGAAATGCTGTAGACGAGCACCATCGTACAGACTCAGCACCGACGCCTGGGCGCGGGCCGACAGGCCACCACGCGTGAGCGGCGACTCGGGGTTGCCTTCCAACTTAATTGGCCGACCGTCGCGGGTCTTTACCAATACGCTGTTGTAGTCCTGACCCGTGAAGTAGGTAGAAGCGTAAAAGTTAGCAATGCCAGGGTCTACTTCCTGTGGCTTATTCAGGTACGGAATAGCCTTGCGAACCGGGGTTTCGCAGCTGGCGAGGGTAGCGGCAGCGATACCGAAACCCATCAGTTTGAGGAAGTCGCGGCGCGGGGCTACCGCAGCGTCGGAAGAGCCATAGGTTTCCTTCACCGGTAGGAAGTCCGCGAATTCTGTCAACGCGTTCTTCACAAACTCCGGCGAGCTCTCCAGTTCCTCAATTCCCTTCCAGTACTTAGGCGACTCTTGCATTTGTGTATGGGGACTTAGGGTCTTGAAGACTGGAGTCGTGATGTTGACTCCACATTATCTCCAAGTAAGGCTTATTTAATATCTTTTGGTTGTCGCGGAGTTTGACCGTTAAGAAAAAGGTTTCCTCCGAGACGTACAATTTAGTAGTGGCACTTCGAGCACTCGGTACCACCGTTTGATGACACCGTGAAAGGCACAGCACTGTTCTTGGTGTCGTGCAGCTTCACGAGGTTATCGTAGTATGCGTTGCCCTTCGTGTTGAGAGGCGTCTCGCGGTGGCAGTTGATGCACCAGCCCATGGTTAGGGCAGAATACTGATATACTACATCCATGTTCTGGATCGGACCGTGACAGGTCTGGCACTCTAGGCCGCCCACTTGGGTGTGCTGCGAGTGGTTGAAGTAGGCCAAATCCGGCAGGTTGTGAATGCGTACCCACTGGATAGGCTGCTTGCGCTCGATAGCCCGGTAGATTTTCTTGATTTCCGGCGATTCTGTCTTGATCTGCGAGTGGCAGTTCATACAGATGTTAGGCGACGGAATGTTGGCCGATTTGCTCTTGTATACCGACGTGTGGCAATAAGCACAGTTGATCTGGTTTTCACCGGCGTGCAGTTTGTGCGAGAAAGCGATAGGCTGCGTAGGCTGGTAGCCTTGTGTCAAGCCAATGCCCATAGCCGCCTGTACTGATTCATAGAGCACGACTAAGATGAACACTGTTACAGCAATGCCACGTACAGCTCCCGACTTGTAAATTTTCGAAAAGTCGTAACGCTGATTGAGTTGCTCGACATCGCGGCCACTTAGGTCTTTACGACCACGCAGCACATCCTTCATCAGATTGGCGATGATAACCAGTGTTACTACCAGTACAATAAGCACTACTACTAACACAATCATCAGCAGGTCGATGTACTGACCGGCTTCGGTGCTGCCATTTTCATTGGCTGGAGCTGTGCCATCGGTTCCAGCGGTTGCTCCGCCCGTTGGGGTATTGTTTGCGCTACCTTCCTGCGAAACAGTATAGGCGATAATCGACTTAATCTCATCATCAGACAAAGCGAAGCTGGGCATTTGCTGCTTGCCGTACTCATTGAAGAGTTTCACAGCATACGCGTCGCCGCTGGCAACTACTTTGCTGGAGTTTTTAATCCACGGAATGATCCAGGACATCGGACGACGCTTGGTGATGCCTGCTAGCGCAGGACCTACCACTTTTTCGTTGACAGCGTGGCACTGAGCACAATTGCCTTTAAACAAAGCATCGCCGGCCTGAATGGCAGCAGCATCGCCTCCGCCAGCGGCAGGGGCAGCACCTTCCGCAGCAGCGGGGGCACCATCGGCGCCGGCAGTGGCGCCGGGCGTTACACCTTCTTTGCTAACCGCTGGCGCGGAGCCAACCTCTTGCGCCAGAGACTGGCCCACGGTGGCAACCGTCAGGAAAAGAGCAAGAAGCAGTTTGGGGAGAGTACGAAATCGGATGCTATCCATAGCACAAATTGACTGGGAAGAAAGAAACGCAGGCGTGCATCAAGGCCACAAATGTAGGTTGGGAATCGCAGACAACAAACCAGAAGAGGCGAAAATTAGCCCTCGTTAGCTTGGTTAGAAAGATTCTAAACTACCTCACATTCTAGTAGTTATACTTATATAATATTATATACACTACTAAGTAGCTGTTACTTAGCAGAGTTATATTGATTCCTATACTTAACTTAAAGCATGTTTCGGGAGGACAGGCAAATTCTGACGCACAGTCAGTTAAGTCTTATCCTTCCGCAATAAATAATAACTAGGTCGTAGGCATCGGGCAAGAAAAAGCGTATCTTTGCCGCCTCATTTAGTTTTCACACACAATTTTCACCCCGTCGTAATGGAAGTAAGAAATTACGAGACGGTCTTCATTTTGACTCCCGTACTGAACGAGAGCCAAGTGCAAGAGACGGTCGAGAAGTTCACCCAGGTGCTTAAGGAAAATAGCGCCGACATTATCAATCAGGAAAGCTGGGGCCTGCGCAAGCTGGCCTACCCTATCCAGAAGAAATCAACCGGTTATTATTTCCTGGTTGAGTTCACTGGTGAGGGCAACATCGTGGATACGCTGGAGCTGGCGTTCCGTCGTGACGAGCGCATTATCCGGTTCTTGACCACTGTGCTGGATAAGCACGCTGTGTCTTACAACCAGCGCCGCCGCAATGGCGAGATGAATCAGCAGAAAGCCAAACAACAATCGGAAGCCGCCGCCTAGTATCATGAGCCTAGCCAACGAAAGAATCCACAAGCAGGAGCAGCGTAAGAAATACTGCCGCTTCAAGAAAAACGGCATCAAGTATGTCGATTACAAGGACCCAAACTTCCTGCTGAAGTTTGTGAACGAGCAGGGCCGCGTGCTGCCCCGCCGCATCACTGGTACCAGCCTGAAGTTTCAGCGCAAGGTAGCCCAGGCCGTAGCTAAAGCTCGTCACTTGGCGCTGATGCCGTACGTAACCGATTCGTTAAAATAGTTTCTAGTTATTGGTTTTTTGTTTTTGGTTACTTGGCCGTTTCCTCTGTTCACTAGAAATTGAGGATACCACCAGGAAACCAAAAACCAACAACCAGAAACCAACAAAGTCATGGAAGTAATTCTGAAAGACCACGTAAAGGGTCTGGGCGAGAAGAACGACATCGTAACGGTGAAGGCCGGCTACGGTCGTAACTACCTGCTGCCCCAGGGTCTGGCTATTCTGGCCGACAAATCGAACAAGAAAATCGTAGCTGAGAACGTGCGTCAGGCTGCGCACAAAGCCGATAAGATTCAGGGCGACGCTCAAGCCATTGCCGACAAAATTGGTGATATGGTGCTGGAAATTCCAGCGAAAGTGGGCGAAACCGGCAAGATCTTCGGTCGCGTAACCACGCTTCAGTTGGCTGACGCACTAGCTAACAAGGGCATTGAGGTAGACCGCAAGCGTATTTCGTTTGACCAAGAGCCTTCGACGGCTGGCGAGTATACTGCTACCCTGAACTTGCACAAAGAAGTGAAGCACCAGGTTCGCTTCAACGTAGTAGCTGAGTAAGCAACTACTTTTTAACTAAGAAAGCCCGACTGCTTTGGTAGTCGGGCTTTTTCGTTACTGATAGAACAGCTTTCTGGCCAACATGCGCTACCCTCCGTATTAGCTAACTGGTTTATATAAGCAATTTACTCCCATCTTTGTCCATGAGTGCTTTGTTTTTGAAGTTGCCGCGCTTCGGTGGCGCGCGATTCAGGAGCGGCGCAGCGTATTTGTTGGCCGGCTATCGGTCCTAGCTTCCTTGCATGTTTCGTACTGAAATTCCTCTTACTCCTTATCCGCAGCAGCTGCCACACGCAGCACGGGTGCTGACGGTGGGTTCCTGCTTCGCAGAGACAATTGGCGTGCGCCTGATCGAGAATAAGGTCGCGGCCGTTGTGAATCCCTTCGGCACCGTGTTTAATCCGCTCACGGCTTGCCAGTTGCTGCGTGCAGCTGCTGGTGAGGATATGGATTGGCAACAGCACTTAGTAGAAGCCCGCGGCCGCTGGCAGAGCTACGACCTGCACGCTACCCTTGGCGCCGATTCGCCGGTGACGTTATTACAGCAGATTCAAGAGCTAGTGCAGCAAACCGGCGAATTTCTGGGCACCGCCGATGTGGTGATGCTGACGCTGGGTACCGCATTTGTCTACCGGCTGCGCGCTACAGGCGAGTTGGTTAGCAATTGCCACAAAATTCCGGCAGATCAGTTTGAGAAGGAATTGCTGACACCGGACGAAATCATCAACGCCGTAGCGGAAACCCACGCCTACTTACGGCGTCATAATCCGAAGCTGCGATTTATCTTGACGGTAAGCCCCGTACGCCATTTGAAGGATACACTCCCTCTGAATGCTGTCAGCAAATCAGCTCTTCGACTGGCTTGCCATTACTTGAGCGAGCTGTTACCCGATGTATCGTATTTTCCGGCCTATGAACTGCTACTAGACGATCTACGTGACTACCGTTTCTATACCGATGACATGCTGCACCCTTCCGTGGTGGCACAAGATTACATCTGGGAGCGGTTTACGCGTACGTATTTCGATGCAGCGTTTGGCCGCTTCAAAAAGGAGTGGCATTCTGTACAGCAGGCGTTACATCATAGGCCGTTGTATGCAGGCGCTCCTGAGCATCGCCAGTTTTTAGAAAGCACGCTGGAGCGCCTGCGGCGTCTGGGCCAGCAAGTTGATGTAACAACTGAGATAGAAGCCGTAGAGCAGCAATTAGCAGCGCTACCTATCCCTTCTGTGCCTGAACCGGAGCCAGAGTCGGATGACGATGAGGAACGAATTGATATTGGCGAGTATGCTGAGCAAACTCCCGCAGTTGCCACGGAATTAGCGTTGGCGTCTATTACGGAAGAGGAGGTTGTTTACTCAGAGGAAGCACTGGCCGACCTGCCTGCTACGCCTGTGGTAGAAGAAGCTGAGCAGGTTGTGGATGAAGCAGTTACTCAACTTCCCAAGAAAAAACGGCGGAGCCGAGGCGGAGCCAAGCGCACGGCCCGCAAACGTGCTGCGCTAGAGGCTTTAGCAGCCCAGGAGGCGGGCTCGGCGGAGCCCAATGAAGATGCAGAAATAGCTGTTGAAGCTGATCTACGTCCTTCCGTTGAGGTAGTTGACGAGCAATCTACAATAGTAGAACAGTCTGTGGAGGAATCCGTTGAAGAAGCAGCGGATGCAGAGGATGTTGATATTGTGCCAAAGCCCCGCAAGGGTCGTACGGCTGGTCAGATATTGGCCGACAAGAAAAAGGCACGGCGCTCGGGTAAAAACCGTGGCCGCCAACTAGCTCCTCTATACGCCACGCCGGAAAACGCTTCTACAGAAACTCCCGAGACAGCTCCTGAATTGATTCAGAGCGAAGCCTCGGGCCCAATAGTTACAGAAACAGCTTCTGCGCCCTCCCCTACCCTGCTACCAGCTGAAGAGGAAGCACCTGTTGCCGCCGTCTCAGCGGTTACTGCTACCACTGAGCCAGAGCCAACGGCACCAACGCCAACACCTGAGTCATCTGCGCTACCAGTAGAGCTTCCGGAGGCTACCCCTGTGGCCAATGCTGAGGATCCTCCTACCCTGTCAGCCGATACTGAAGCAACGCCCATTCGCAAAGCCGCTAAGCCTAAAGCACAAGCTAAGCCAAGGGCTTCTCGCAGCAAAAAAACGACTGTCACTCCGGCGCCGGTTGATACGACTGCACCGGAACCGGCCGCAACGCATACCCCTACTGCACCCAAGCCGAGGGCACCCCGAAAGAAAGCTGCTAAAACTTCTACCCCGCCAGCGCCCGACACGGCACCGCAGACGACTATAGAGCCAACCACTGAAACTGCGCCCACGACGGAACCTGCGCCTACTGCCCCTAAGCGCCGCAGTAGGCCGCCACGCAAAAAACCAGCAGCACCCGACGACACGTCGGCTACGTAGGGTAGTAAAATAAAAAAGGGCAGCCCTATCGGCTGCCCTTTTTTTCTTCGCTCAGTATCTGAGAGCTATTTGAGGAAGTTGCTAGCAATATTGAGTACTGTAGCCATATCCAACGGCTCGTCGAATGCTTCGGAGGCCTGATCGGCCGTTACGTTGGGGATAGACGTGAGGTCGATACCGGCTTGCGTGACGTTCGCTTCCGAAGGGAACATATCGGCTGGCATACCAGGGCCATACACGGGAGCCGTTACACTGGGCAAGGGGCCACCGCCTTCGTTGCCGGTAATCCAGCTCTTGGGTAGGCCGTTGGCCTGCGTACCTCCGCGGCGCATAGTGCGGATGTGCGAGGCATGGCGGGCTTCTACAGAGTGAATGTTCAGAGCAGCTTCGAGCACCGTATTATTTTCGATCAGCAGTGGAGCGCCGCCTTTGTAAGCGCGCACGCCGGTATCTTCGAAAGCCTGCGCCAGCGCTAGGAAATTCTGCCGGTAACGGAACACCTCTGAAATTAAGGGAGCACGCTTGCCACCTTTCGAGCCAGTGAAATCGAAATCGTTGGCGCTGAGCGGCGCAATGGCGCTGCTACCCAATACAGCCTTTAAAAAGTTGACGTGCTTCATTTCGTCGTCGCGGATAATCGTGATGGCGGCCAGATCGGCCTGCACAAACAGATTACGCGTCTTCACGCCCATATCGTAGAAGTAGTATTCCAGGTATTCCAGCGTGAGGGCGAAGTTCAGAACATCGGTTACCTGCTTGCTCAAGCCTGAAGACTGCCCGTAGGCTTTCTGGAACATGGAGCCCATAGCCAACGGCACAGCGGCTGTGGCTAGTTTTTTACCGAAACCAGCAAAGTGCTTGAAAACCTGACGACGCTGGTCGAGCCGCTCATAGACTTCCGGGTCTACCTTCTCGATTTCGGCGAGTATGTTGAGAATATTCATGGAGTAGTGGTTTACAGAACAGAAAGATGTGAGAGTGAGTAGGCGATGCTTATTCCGTGGGCAGGTTGCTCACGTTCAGCTTCGAGCCTTCTTTGAGAAAGTTGTTAGCAATGGCCACTACCTGAGCGGGCATCATTGATTTCTCCAGCGCGTTGCTTTGGTCCACCACATCAGGACCAACAAAGGTGTTGTACTCCAAGAAGTCGCGGACAATAGCAGCGTGACGCGCTTCTACCGATACAATCTTGCCGGCAATGGTTAGGTAAGCAGGGTTTTTGATAAGTTTACCAGCGCCGTTGTACGCAGCTACTCCTAAGTCTTCGAAGGCTTTGGCTACGCTCAATACCCCGTTCTTGGTACGAAAATCAATACTGGAAAAGTCTACCTCCAGGTCTTTAATAGGGGTAGCACCAGCGGCCGTAATGGCCATTTTGAAAAACTCCCGGTGAATACGCTCATGCGCTTCAATATCGCGCAGGAATACTCTCTGTGGAGCCGATGTACTGTTATAGTATTGGGTTTGCAATACTTGTGCGTAGAAAGCAGCCTCGAGTTGCTCCAAGGCATACGCATAATTCAGAATACCTACGTCGCCACTACCTACATCTACCATATTAGCCATGTCGGCGGCGATAGCGCTGGCGCTTTGTGTCTGCGACATGTCCTCCATCACGTCGTTGCAGCCAGCTAATGCCAGACCACCTACTGCCAAGCCCAGGCCTGTATAGCGTAGAAAGTTACGCCGCTCCAAAGGCATCTTCAGCCCTTCACTAAGACCTTTGGTCTCAGTGTCATTGTGCATCACTTTAGACATATTATTTTGGGTTAAAAGGTGAGAATACAAAGCTTACGCAAACCATTGCGGAACTGGATTTACCTCTTTTTTCCAACTATCTATAATACCCGAATTATGCACATAACTAGCAGGATTATAACAAGTTGATATGCTTTTTACAAGA
Organism: Hymenobacter profundi; assembly: GCF_019334315.1. Classification (GTDB taxonomy): domain Bacteria; phylum Bacteroidota; class Bacteroidia; order Cytophagales; family Hymenobacteraceae; genus Hymenobacter; species Hymenobacter profundi. The sequence continues at coordinate 49,289 of NZ_JAHWGL010000011.1, read as the reverse complement.
AAAGTATGTGCTTCCTACTATCTCAATTTTGAGAGAAAGTCCCTTGCGTTCAACTTGATAAAGCCAACACATTGCGGAGCTTATCGAGTTGAGTTGCTGCACGCATCATCTACATTTCACTGCCGGGCTAAACTCAGCATGTCGGCAACCACGCGCCCGCGAAACGGTTATCTTTGTAGTCCGCTTTTTGACTTTCGCCTGATAGCTTCTTTCTTTTGAGCCTTTCGTTTGACTTTGTGCAGCCGGAGCCGGTGGCCACCGACCGCGTCACGCTATTCGCGGACGTGATTTTGCCCCTCCCTCTGCCCAAACTATATACCTACCGTGTACCCTATGAGCTGAATGACCAAGTGGTTATTGGCGGACGCGTGATTGTGCAGTTCGGCGCTAAAAAAACGCTGAGCTGCATTGTGGCCGCCGTGCACGAAACGCCGCCCAAAGACTACCAGGCTAAGTACATTCTGGAATTTATTGACGATGCGCCGGTAGTGACGCAGCCGCAGCTGAAGCTGTTTCGTTGGATGGCCGACTACTATATGTGCACCCTAGGCGAGGTAATCAACGCAGCCCTACCCGCCGCGCTCAAGCTTAGCTCGGAAAGCCGCGTGCAGCTTCATCCGGCCTTTGTGCTGGAGGAAAGTCCTTACCCTTTGAGTGAGCAGGAAGAGCGCATTGTGGAGGTCCTGCGTACGGGTGAGGAAGGTAAGTCAATGACCTTTACAGAGGTAGGTGAATTGTTGGGCATCAGCTCGTTTCACCGCGTAATCAAGTCGCTGATGCAGAAGGAGGTCATCTTTCTGTTTGAGCATCTGAGTGATAAATACTCACCGAAGGTGGTGAAGAAAGTGCGGCTAGCCCACACGTTTGTGGCCGAAGCGGCGTTGGAAGAACTGTTTCAGCGGCTGGCTACCAAACCCAAGCAGCTGGACGTGCTGATGCGCTTTTTGCAGAAAGTGCCCATCTACCAAAACGAGCATGCCAATCACCAGGGCATCGAAAAAGCCTACCTCAGCAGCGCTCCGCACCTCTCGGCTTCGGCCGTGAACACCTTGATTAAAAATGGTGTATTGGAGCAGTTCGACGTGATTGTGTCGCGTTTCCCGCTGGACCATACGGCCGAAACCCGCCTGAATTTCACCCTAAGCGAGGCGCAAAACACGGCCCGCGGGGAGATTTTGCAACAGTTTGCCGAGAAAGACATTGTGCTGCTGCACGGCGTGACAGGCGCAGGCAAGACGGAAATCTACATTGACCTCATTCAGCAGGCCATGCAGGGTGGCGGGCAGGTGCTCTACCTGCTGCCCGAAATTGCCCTTACAGCCCAAATTGTAACGCGCCTGATGCGGGTGTTTGGCACCCGGCTGGGCGTGTATCATTCCAAATTCTCCGACAACGAGCGGGTGGAGGTGTGGAACGGCGTGCTGTCAGGGCGGTTTCAAGTGGTGGTAGGGGTGCGCTCGGCCGTGTTCCTACCCTTCGACAACTTGGCGCTGGTGATTGTGGATGAGGAACACGAGTCGAGCTACAAGCAGTATGACCCAGCACCGCGCTACAATGCCCGCGAGGTGGCCTTGATGATGGCCAATTTTCAGGGCGCCAAAACCTTATTGGGCTCGGCTACTCCTGCTGTGGAAACCTATTACCAGACCCGCGCCGGCCGCTATGGTTTGGTAGAGCTGACCAAACGCTACGGTGAGGCCGGCCTACCCGAGATTGAGTTGGTAGATACCCGCAAAAGCCGGGAGCAGAAAACCATGCTCAACCATTTCACGCCCGAGCTGATGCAGGAGATGGAGCGCAAACTGGGCGCGCAGGAGCAAGTAATTCTTTTCCAAAACCGGCGCGGCTACTCCCCCTTTATCAACTGCCTCGACTGCGGCTGGATACCGAAGTGTAAGAGCTGCGCCGTGAGCCTGAGCTACCACAAGCACGTACACGAGCTGCGCTGCCACTACTGCGGCTACCACGAGCGCATGCCGGTGGAGTGCCCGGCCTGCGGCTCACGCAACCTCAAAACGGTAGGCTTCGGCACCGAAAAGCTGGAAGACGACCTAAAAATCATGCTACCCGAAGCTCATGTGCAGCGCATGGACTTGGACACGACCCGTGCCAAAAATTCCTACCAACAGATTATCAGCGACTTCGAGCAGCAAAAAACCAATATTCTGGTGGGCACTCAAATGGTGACGAAGGGACTGGACTTTGCCAACGTGAGCCTGGTAGGCATTATCAACGCCGACAGCATCATTCACTACCCCGATTTTCGGGCGCACGAGCGGGCCTACCAGATGTTTGTACAAGTGAGTGGTAGGGCCGGCCGCAAGGGAAAGAAAGGCAAAGTCATCATCCAGACCGGCGACCCGTTGCAGGTGATTTTCGATAAAGTGATTCGCAACGATTATTTGGAGTTCTACGAGTACGAAATCACGCAGCGACGCGAGCATGGCTATCCGCCATTCATGCGCGTGATTCGCCTTACGGTGAAACACGTAGATCAGCTCCTAGCCGAGCAGGCAGCTATTCTGCTCACCCAGGAATTGGTGGACCGTCTGGGCCGCGAGGCTGTGCTTGGGCCAGAAGCGCCGTACATTTTCCGTATCCGCAACTTCTACTTGCAGGAAATTACCATCAAGCTCAGCCGCGAGCATACGGTCCTGAAATCGGCCAAAAGCGATATTCGGGACGCCATCAACATCGTGAAAGACCAAAAGGAGTTCAAGCAAGCTCGCATTGCGGCCGATGTGGACCCGATGTAGGAGGCAGCTTAGCTCCTACCCTGCGCTCGGCGCCGGTCTTCGCGTAGCCGCCGCACACGACCATTTTTACCTTGGGCAAACAGTAGTGCAATACCAACAAGTAGCGCTATCAGGCCTGTAGTACCAATAATCAATCCCCCTAGACCGCCCCATGGCGTACTAGAATTTGCAGATCTCCCTGCTTGCACCAAGCGTACTACCCCTATACTAGCAACAACTGCTCCCGTAACGTTAACTATTGTGGTGTTACGGTCGGGCTTGCCGTATGCTCGCAACGGGTTATCTGGATAAGTGATTGTAGGAGCTGGCTTTCGGATCATAGTCGAATCCAACGATTGCTTTATAACGGCACTATCGCGCTGTTCCGACAAGGTCACAGAAGTGGGTGCACTAGATGTCAGCGTGTCCGTAGGTTTTGTATAGATGGAAGACGAAGTAGGCAGTGTTCCTACTCGGCTGCTCCGGCAATTCACTGTACTCATTAACAGTACGGTCATGAACAAATAAAAAATGACACGCATAAATTGAAGTAATAGTAGATGATACCATAACGCCTAATGCTCTCTAAGTAAAGGATGTATATTGGTATATAAAAACAGCAAGCCCCAATCAGTAATTGATTGGGGCTTGCTGTTTTAGATCTATTTGTCTTGAGCTTACGCCATATCGAGTAGACCCAATACGATGAATACAATACCCACGATGGCAATAATACCACCCAGTACACCGAAAATGCCGCTGATGAAGGACAGCAAGCTCACTAGCAAACCAACCAGCACCAGGATAATACCTGTGCGGATGTTACCATCGAGGCGGTTGGTTTCAGCAGTTTCACTCTTCTGCTTCACTTGCATTTTGCTGGCTACTTTTTGGGCCTGCTTGGCTACCTTGTTCACCAATGCTTTCTGCATCAGATTCAATTTAGGCGCTTTGGCGGGCTTGGCAGCGGGTGCAGGCTGAGCCACTGGTGCCGGTGCAACTGCTACGGCGGGGGCAGATGCAACTACGGGAGTTTCAGTAGCTACGGATGCTGCTTCAGGTGCAGTAGCAACGGCTGCAGGAGCTTCAGCTACTGGTTTGGGCGCCGTTACGGTATACTGCGTACCGTGGTAGGCCGACGTTTTAGGCAACATAGCGTATTCAGCGCGGTTGCAGCTTGTGAGAGCAGTAGCAGTTACCAGCAAGGCAACAAAGCCACGTTGCAGAGAGAGAAGTTGTTTTTTCATACAGGCAAAGGTAGAATGAATATCGCCCTATACGAATAAAGTGCTGATTAGGGTAAATTTTCAGCAGATTTAAATCCTAATAGCGCGGTGGACACATCCAACTAGTTGCCATTCGTTAGCCAAAGCACATTCTTTTCATGGCTGTTCTTATATTTTTTTCTGGTTGCCATCGTTAAGTCTTTATCACCATAGCTGATTCACACACAGGATTAAAGCGTGCGGCATGTGATGGAGAGGATGTAACTGTCGAGCTGCTATGGGCGAGTAGATCGGCTTTTTCAGCGTAATTCAAGTAATACATTGTCTCGGCAGAACGCTTCTCAACTGCCAGTCGTTTTGGAGGCTATTCCCACCAATTTATTTGACTTTATGTCTTTATCTGCTCTTCCTACACGGTGGTTGCTGCCTATGTGCGGCAGTGTTCTTCTGTTGGGTGCCTGCACGCAGCTGCCCACTGAAAGCGTCAATACCACGAGCCTAACTGCGGAACGCCATACCTTGGTGGCACCCGACACTACGGGCTACGAGTTTCGGCCAGCTGCCGACCCCAATGGCATCAGTAAATATTACCAAGGCCGGCAGATTGCCCACGTAATGGGGCATGAGGGCGCTGACTGGCTGGAGCGCCCCGACCGCAACCAGGAGGAAGGCACGGATATTTTACTGCGGGAGCTACAACTAAAGCCTACCGACGTGGTGGCTGACCTAGGGGCCGGTACGGGCTACTTTACTTTTCGAATGGCGCCATTGGTGCCGCAGGGAAAAGTGCTGGCTGTAGATATTCAGCCCGAAATGCTGGCTGCTATTCAACAAAACAAAGCCAAACAACACGTTACCAACGTGGAAGCGGTGAAAGGCACCACGCAAAATCCCAATCTCCCTGCTAATCAAGTTGATCTGGTGCTGCTTGTGGATGCCTACCACGAGTTCGACTATCCACGTGAGATGATGCGTGCCGTCCGCGCCTCGCTTACTCCAACGGGTAGGGTGGCTTTAGTGGAGTACCGTGCCGAGGACCCAAGCGTGCCCATCAAGCGCTTACATAAGCTCAGCATCGACCAGGCCCGTAAGGAGATGGCAGCGGTAGGTCTAGAGTTTGTAGAAAGCGTGGAAGCGTTGCCTCAGCAACATTTAATGTTTTTTAGAAGAGCGAAATAGTTGACGCGCAAGCCACTATAGCTGCATGCACAGCGCTTGAGTGGTAGTAGCCATTTGCATAGCATTGCTCGTAGTCACCTGATTGCAGACCTTTGCAGGATGTCCGCTGTCCCTACCCCTGATCCACGCCAGCTTTCCATTCAGGATTTCACCTATCAGCTGCCACCGGAGCGCATTGCGCCGGAGCCCCTCGCGCACCGCGACCAGTCGCGCCTGTTGGTGTACCGCCAGGGCAATATCACTGACCAACGCTTTCACGCCCTACCCGCCGAATTGCCTGCCGATTCGCTGTTGGTCTTCAATGATACCAAGGTAGTGCGGGCCCGCCTGTTTGCGCACAAGCCCACAGGTGGGGTGGTCGAGCTGTTTTGTCTGGAGCCGGTAGCTCCGCACCGCGCCATTGAGCCCGCCATGCAGCAAACCGGCAGTTGCGTCTGGAAATGCTTAGTAGGCAACGGCAAACGCTGGAAATCCGGACCAGTGCAGGTGGAGTTTCAGGTAGATGGCGAAACGGCGGTGCTCACGGCCGAGCGGCAGGAGGTAGCAGAGGGCTACTCGTTGATTGCTTTTCGCTGGACGCCCCTTACCCTACCCTTCGCCGAGGTGTTGCGTGCGGCCGGCCATTTGCCGCTGCCGCCCTACCTTAATCGCGCCGATACGGACCTCGATGCCGTGCGCTACCAGACGGTGTATGCTGCCCACGAAGGGGCCGTGGCGGCCCCCACTGCCGGCCTGCATTTCTCCGATGCAGTGCTGGCTGAGCTGGATGCACGCGGCATTCAGCGGGCCACCGTAACGCTGCATGTGGGCGCGGGCACCTTCCAGCCGGTGAAGGCCGATCACATGGCCGACCATCCCATGCACGCCGAGCCTATCAGTGTGGAGCGCGACTTTCTCTACCAGCTGCTTGCGCACGCGCCGCGGCCGGTTATTGCGGTGGGCACCACTAGCTTGCGCACCTTGGAAAGCCTATTCTGGCTGGGTGCGCAACTGGTGCGCCAGCCAGAGGCGGCTTCGGCGGCGTTGCACCTCACGCAATGGGAGCCGTACCAACCTGTGCCTACCCCTACCCTAGAAGAAACCGTGCGCGCCCTGCTCGCCTACCTAGACCAGCACCAGACCGATACCCTGCACGCTACTACCCAGCTGCTGATTGCACCGGGCTATACGTTCCGGTTGGTACAAGGTCTTATCACCAATTTTCATCAGCCAGAAAGTACCCTGCTACTTCTGGTAGCTGCCCTGCTGGGTCCCGACTGGCGACGCGTCTACGAACATGCCCTAGCCCACGACTACCGTTTCCTGAGCTACGGCGACAGTTCGCTGCTGCTGCCGAATGCCTGAGCTAGCCGTGTAGTAGTGGGAAGATTGCACGCAAAAGGCAACCATTTTCGCACGAATCGTATAGAGAGGAGACATCTTTTTTTCCCTCTGACATCATGAAAAAGTTTCTTTTGCTCATAGCTACCGTGGCCCTTTCATCGGCCGCTTTTGCCCAGACTACCACTCAAACCACTACTACGGAAGACCGCTCTAAAGCTGGTGAAGTAATTCACGACGCGAAGGAAGGCGTAGAAACCGGTGCCAAAAAAACCGGTCATGTCGTGAAGAAGGGAGCCAAGGCAACGGGTAATGCTGTGGAAACCGGTGCTGAAGCTACCGGCGACTTCGCCAAAAAAGCTGCTCGCAAGACCAAGCATGGCGTAAAAAAAGGCGCTAAGGCAACGGGTAATGCTGTAGAAACCGGTGCTGAAGCTACCGGCGATTTCACTAAAAAAGCTGCTCGCAAGACCAAGCGTGGCGTGAAAAAAGGCGCCAACGCGGTAGGCAATAAAGCTGAAGAAGTATTTTAATTGCTTCCGTGCTTACAAGAAAGCACAGCTAAATAAAAAGAGCCGCACCAACTATTTGGTGGGGCTCTTTTCTGCTTTTTGATTACCTTTTTATTGTCCAACCAGAAAAACGGCGTTGCTGAATAGTAGCTTGCCACCTTGCCAGAAAGCCCGGAACAGCGGATTATCAGCCATGTACACCACTTGGCCCCTACCCATCTCCTGGGTGCCCAGCACAAAGGTATCAACCAGCTGACGGCGGGCCTGCACGCCCGTGAAACCAGCCGCATAGCTATTTTTCTTGAGCACACCCACATTCCAGCCCCCATCGCTCAGAAAACGGTAGTTGAGCGGATTGCGAACAAGGGCGAAGTACGAAGACCCATAGCCAAAAGCTAGCGGATGCGTGTTGTCGAGCTGCACGCGGTAGACGCTACCTTGCACCTGTTCCTGCAATTGCGTGCGCTCGGCATCGGCATAGCGACGGAGCTGTTGGTAGGGGTCGCCTTTTTTTGTGGCGGCGCTGTCAGCAGGCTTTGTTTTCAGGAGGAAATCTTTCTTATCAGCTAAAAAACGGGCGGCTCCTTCTAAGGCAATCAGTTTGCCGCCGGCGCGCACCCAGGTTTTCAGCGCTTCCAAGCCATGGTCAGAATACACATCGGAGTAGTTGCCGTCGGGCAGAATTAGCACGTCGAATTTCTGCAGGGGCACGCTGTTGATGTAGCTGGTACCTAGCACCGTGAGAGGGTAGTGAATTTGCTGCTCGAAGAAATGCCACACCTCTCCAAAGGCACCGGAGCTTACACCTTCGCCAGCCAGCACGCCCACAGTAGGCTGACCTACATAACGCACCGAGCTGGAGCCCAAGTCGCTGCCAGTGGTAGAAAAGCCAGTTTGCACAGCCTGCACGGCCACGCCCGCCGAATCGGCTTGCGCCCGTACCACTTGGTCGAGCTTGGGCCCCATGGCTTCGTTGCCGGCTCGGGTAATTACCAGCGTGCCAGGCGCATATTGTTGGCCGGCCGCCTCGAAAGCTTTTTCGGCTACCCGTACCTTCACCTTGGCTTGCAGCAGTTGACTCAGAAACTGCACGTCGTGCTGGTTGGTCCAGCGACTGAGGTAGGCGTAGGGCTTATCTGTTGTAGGTTCTGAAGTACCGGTTGCGCGTTGCGGAGTTTTCTGCTCTGGCGACTTGGAACTCACCTCTGACAACTGACTTTTCAAAGCGTACCCTTTCAAGCCAAATGAGTAAGGCAAAGCCCACGCTGTAATATCATACGTGAGTGAGTCCTCCAACGCTGGCTGAGGCTCAAACAGCACTTTCACTAGCGTCGATTTGGGCTGATACATGCTGATAACCACATCCCGCGGCTGCACTTCCATCACTTCTTCCTTACCCGTATCGTAGCTGTAGCCGCGCATACGCGCCCGGCGGCTGGCGTAGCCATATTGGATTTGCTGGCGCTCTAAGTACTCCGTGAGGGCGCGAAGTTGAGCAGGGTCGGAGGAGCTAGCCATCACGAAGGTTTTGTACACGCCGCGGGGCTTGGTGCGACCGTCCGTAAAGTACTGCTGAAACTCACTGAGCAGCTTATCATGACGGTCGGCTGCAGCCTGAATGGTAGCGCGGCTGGCCGCGTGGTGGTGGCTGATGCGCTGCGTGAGCGTGAGCGTGTCGCCCTCGGCGCGGGCGATGCGCACGCCAGCCCTACCCGAGCCGCCCTGCTCGTAGGTCATGCCAATAGCGCCGTTGAAGCTCGGCCACGTGTCGCCATAGGTAGGTGCAAACAGGTCGTACACCTCGCGGGTGAAGTAGAGCCAGTTGTTTTTATCGAACACCTGGCGGTTGTAGTCGCCAATAGCATCCTGCATCTGCCGCTGCCACTTGGTAATATCTTCGTGAAACGGCTTAGCCGCCGGCGAGAAGTAGTAGGGATTGTCGACGCCCATCTCGTGAAAATCGGCGTGCACCTGCGGTAGCCACTGCGTGTAGAGCGCAATACGCTGGCGGCTTTCCTGCTGGGTTTGCCAAGCCCAGTCGCGGTTCAGATCGAAATAATAGTGGTTGGGTCGCCCGCCGGGCCACGGCTCTCGGTGCTCCCAGGCGTAGGGCGATGCGTTGGCGGGTTGTCCGGCCACGCGGTTGTACCAATCTACGTATCGGTCGTGGCCGTCGGGGTTCACGCAGGGGTCAACCAACACTACCGTATTTTGCAGCCACTGCTGCATCTGCTGGTCCTGCGGGTTGGCCAAGTCGTAGAGCACCTGCATCACCGCCTCCGACGACACTGCCTCGTTGCCATGCACGTTGTAGCTCAGCCATACAATACCCGGCTGGGCAGCGTCGGTTGCGCCCTCAGCCAAACCAGCCCGGCGCAGATTGCTCTGCCGGATAGCATCCAGGCGTTGTAGATTAACTGTTGAGGCCACCTGCACCACTTCCAGCGGACGATGCTCGTAGGTGCTACCGTATTGTTGCAAGCGCATCCCATTGGGCGTATGCGCTACCACATGCGCTACATAGCGCAACATCTGCGCGTGGGGCGTGAAGCGCGTACCCAGTGGATAACCTAGAAACTGTGTGGGTGTGAGGAGTGGCCCCTCGGCTGGAGCAGCAGGCAGTTGAGCGTAGCTGGCAGCGCTGGTTAGCAACAGAAAACTTAACAGCCAGCTGAGCGGTGAAGAGAAGAATTTTGCCATTGAAAAAGAATAGGTAGGCGGGTAAAGCGGTTCGGAGAATCGAATATAGCGTTGGCGGCACTCTTTCGGTGTCAAGTCTCCAAACAGCCTTGCCTTGTAAAAGCAAACAAGCCGATTTCCTACCCCAATACAGAGGTAGGAAATCGGCTTGTTTATAGGTTTAGGCCTTACGCACTCGCTCAACTGTGCTAAGTGATTGCGTAAGGCCTAAGGTTATGCTGTACAGATGAAACTATCGGCTATTCGACAAACATAGCCGGTGCAATGCTGTCAACTGTTACAGCTGAGGGGCCTTTCTCGCGAATCTCGTAGAGTGCATTTTCCATAATGCCCCGCCCCAGCAGGCTTAGCCCCGCGTTGAATACCCCCAGTGCTAACGTACCAGCACCTACCCATTGCGCGGTAGGAGCTTCATCGTCTTTCATTTTAGCGGCCCATTGTATCAGACAGCTACCGAAGCCCACTACTAGTAAGCCGGCCGGAGCGAAAAGCAACCATTTCTTCTTGTGCGTCATGTAGATAGGATGTGTGAGTAAACGAAAAGCCAGCCGCTATTGCGTGATACAGGCAGCCTGTTGCGGCCAGCAACCTAGTAGCAATCGTATCTTTGGGCATTGGGGTTACATGTCCGCGCCCTTTTGGCAACTACCTGTTCAGCTCCGCTCCTCGTTTTTCCCTACCCTCTCTATGAGTGCTACTACCTACGACCAGCTTCTGCACCAGGCCTTCCCCGACCCTGCCGATGCCACCCGCTACCTCAGCAAGCCTACCTTAGCCGCCTACCAGGACTTGGAGCGCGCCGGTCGGCTTGAGCTTTCCTTCCGCTTCGAGCGGGTGCGTCTGGCCGTGGCCATGGCCCTGATGAAGCTGCTGGCCGACCTAGGTGACCACGCAGACTGCCGTGCCGTGCTGGACTTAATGCACCGCGCCCTACGCGCCGGCTCCACCAAAGAAATCGACGCTATTGTCACCAAAGAAGGCAAACTGTTCGACCGGCTCTACTCCAACCTCTACGTGAATGAGCAGGGCGAGCAACTGCTCAACCTCTTCGGCGACACGCTGGAAGTAGATTCTATTGCCGGCATGGACGAGCTAATGGCGGAAGCGCTGAAATTAGCGCGGGAGCTGGATTTCACGCAGGAGGAAGACGAGGATGAGGCTTAATTACTTTTAATGTTGTCCTTTTTAAGAAAAGGCATACTGCCCCTGAAACTCTAAGTGGTAGAATAATAGAAAAGCCTAGTCATTCCGACTAGGCTTTTCTATTATTCTACCACTTAGAGTTAATCTTCTGTACCATCATCCCACCATACTCCACTGGCAAGAGGTACATTCGGAACATTATCACCGTTTGTATCTATCTCACTTTGTGGATAGGGGAAGCGACGAGGTGCTGGCCCTTTAGGATTATTTAACACTGGAAAGCCAGTACGCCGGTAGTCATTATAAGATTCAATTGACATATAAGGAAAAGCAGCTACATATTTCTGCGTAATGATGTCCCGCAATGTCAGATTGCTAGCTCCCATAAATACCTTCGCCCGGAAAGCAATGACGTTTGCATTTGTTGATGTGGAGTTTGTATAAGTACTCCCACCCTTAGCATTCAGGTCAGCATTTACACCTGCCACGTATGCATCATATGCCGCAGTTGCATTTCCCTTACGCAGTTGCGCTTCCGCCTCAATGAACTTCAATTCAGCATAAGTCATCAGAGGTTGAGCTGATGTTGCATCTACGATGTTCGTTGAAATCCGTGAATATGTAGTGCCCCCTTGGTCAGCTATAGCCGTACCATTAGGAGCAGCGACGCGTGGATTGCTCGCATTACGTCCAACCGGGTCAACCAAGAACGGAATACGCGGATCATCATCAGCCGTCACAGTAGGTGTGCCATTTTGCAGAATAGAGTAGAATGTAGCACTCACCGCAAAGTGGCCCCGGTCATTTTGTTCTTGGTACCATGGATTCTGACCAATGGCAGCAGTAGTATACTTTGTGAAAGTGAAGTTGTCCGCAGGTGATGCAAAACCTTGTGCGGCAGCTGCCAGAGCCTTATCAGCAGAACCAGCAGGGTCGCGTTTACTTAAATGGTTATAGTAGCGAGCCTTTAAAGAGTACGCTACCTTCTTCCATTTTGCCGCATCGCCTCCATAGAACAGATCTGCGTTGGTTGGGCTTTTCGACGATGTTTTATCAAGGTCGACAATAGCATCAGTCAATAGGTCATCAATAACGGTATAGATGTCCTGCTGCTTATCATATACTGGCTTCAGTAGCGCATCTCCCTGTAGCGCTTCGCTATATGGAATACGACCAAACAAATCAGTTGTGATTCCTAACGTGTATGCCTTCAGCACCTTGGCAATGCCTACATAGCGCCAAGCGCCTGCTTCACTACCGCCATCCGAGCCTTTCTGAATGATTAAGTTCAGATCAACTAATTCACCAGCATAGATATCATTCCAGTTGTTGCTGGTTGTATTGTTAGTGAATGAACCAACAGCCCGCTTATCTAGGTTTTCAAACTGCGCGTGCACACCCGTAGTGTGCTCTACAAACACAGAAGAAATCCATGCTAAATCTGTTCCTGAAATACCGAATGCGGCATCAACCTCTACTTGTGGCAGCAATAGCTGCACTGGTGAGTCAGTTGGTGTATTTGGATTAGTATCAATCTCATCGAGCTTATCCTCTGTACACGCACCTACACCAAACACCAATCCCAATGCAAGCAGGAAAGGAGTATATTTTATTGTTTTCATTATTGAAGGTCTTTGCAATTTTCTAGAATGTAGCGCGCAAACCAATACCGTAGCTTTTCACTTGCGGTAAAGCCACATATTCTAACCCTTGGAAGTTAGAAGCGCCACCAATGTTCGTCTCAGGATCGAAATTAGGATACTTCGTGATCAAGAACAGGTTACGCCCTGTGAGGGTCAACGATACGTTGCTAAGCACCTTTGTCTTACTTACAACGGAGGTAGGCAGCGAATAGGCCAAAGACAATTCGCGCAAACGCACAAAATCTGTCTTAAATACGCTTGCCTCATCAATACCATCATTTACTAGCTGCCAATAGGTTTGGTCGCGCTTGATAGCAATATCGTTAGAAACATAGGTAGGATTACCTTGTGCATCAGTACCGGATTCCTTCACGCCAGGAAAGATGTAGTCTGAAGTACGATCTTCAGTCGCTTTGTCCATGCCATAGAGACGAGCTAGGCGCGTGTTACCAGCATATGCCTGTCCACCACGCCGTACATCCACTTGAGCAGTTAGCGTTATTCCTTTGAAGGTAAAATTATTGGTTACCCCTACTTCAAATTTTGGCTGTACTTGGCCAATTACACCAAGTTGTTCATCTGCCTGCGGATAGCCATCGGCATCAACTACAATCTGGCCGTTGCTATTACGCAAATAGCGCGTCCCAAATATTACGGGATAAGCATTTCCGGCTTGTGCACGAATGTTAGGCTCAGTGAAACCACCCAAGAATATATTGTCTACTCCCTCAGCTAGTTCCAGCACTTTGTTGCGATAAGCAGTAAAGTTGGCTGTCAGATTCCAGTTGAAGCCGTTATCTGTGCGCACTGGCGTAATACCCAATACAAGTTCATTACCCAAGGTACGAAGCTTACCAGCATTTACATATCGTGAGGTATACCCAATTGATGGAGCTGAAGGAGCGGCAAAAATTTGGTTATTAGCATTCTGGATAAAGAATGTATAATCAAATGTTAGGCGGTTGTTGAAGAAGCGCAGATCAGCGCCAAATTCAGTCGTGCTAACGTTAACAGGTTTCAACTGATTGGTGTACAGCACATCTGACAAAGACAGAGCCGTTAGCCCTTGGAAAGGAAATGTAATGCCATCCGATAGATAGCCACTACCTGCACCACCACGCACAAAGCGGGGCTGTGTTAAATAGGTTGCATCAGGCGCTTGTGCCGTTTCGGCGTAAGAGGCACGCAGTTTAGCAAACGTTACAACGTTTTGTGGAACAGAAACAGCTTCTGTAATTACAAAGCCTAAGCCTACTGAAGGATAGAAAATTGTTCTATTGCCGTTTGGCAGGTTTGAGATAAAGTCTTCACGCCCTGAAGCGTTCAGATAAATCATCTCTTTCCACGAAGCAGCTAAGTTACCGTAGAATCCAACGGTACGCTTACGGGTAATATATTCCGTTGTAGTCTGTGTAGTTGTATTGTCGATGTTCTGTAGGCCACCGATAGTTACCCCTTGGCCTAACATGTTCTGATACCGATTACGGATATCATAGAATTCATTACCAAGCAATACATTCAGGTTAATGTCATCAGTCAAATCTTTATTGAAGACCAAGTTGGCGTTAGAGTTCAACTGATTTTGTGTAACTGTATAGTCACGTACTTGACCACCTGAAGGAACAGCAGTACGCCCTCCCGTATTACCAGAGCCTAGATCATAAAATTCTTTCCCCTCTGTAGTATAGAAATCTTCGCCTACGCGATAGTTGAGCGTCAACCAGTTTGTGAACTTATAACTAGCGTTAGCACTACCAAACATACGGTTTGTTTGCTCACTAAATGAGTTATGTGCTAGTGCCCAACGAGGGTTGTCAAAAGAACCACGATAGTTAATCTGCTGATTTGGGTTATTGGGGTCTTCAAAAGGGATTCCCCACAAATCATAGCTACGCGGAGCATAATAAGTAGTAAACAGTGGATTCGATAGATTCGACCCGTTAGGCAATTTACTTACTTGTAGGTTAGTATAGTTCGCTGTAGCACCAATAGTAAACTTATCCGATACTTTGAAATCTCCCCCTACTTTAGCACTGTAGCGGTCCATACCAGTAGTAGGAATAACACCTATTTGCTTTGTATAACCTAAGCCAACACCGTAATTGCCAAAATCGCCGCTACCTGTCAAATCAACAGCATTATTGATTGTATGGCCTGTACGGAAAAAGGGCTCTACGTTATCATACACTCTACCAGGCACAATTGCTTTACCGCCTTTATCCAGCACTGCAGGATCGAGTTCTGTTATTCTTGGTCCCCAAGAAGTAGAAGTATTTTGGTTAAAAATACCGTTACTACCTTGTGCCCAAGTATTTTGCAGTTTAGGAAAACGGCTAGCATAGTCTAAAGTGTAGTCAGAAGTATAGGACAATTGGGCCTTTTTACCTACGCCTTTACCACGCTTTGTAGTAATAACTACTACGCCGTTTGCTGCGCGGTTACCATACAAAGCAGCAGCGGCGCCGCCTTTGAGCACTGATATAGATTCTATATCGCTAGGATTGATATCAAGTGCTCGGCTAGAGTAGTCTGTATCGCCTACCCCACCACCAAAATCAGCTTGGCTTTCAATGGGTAATCCATCTACTACATATAAAGGCTGATTATTTCCTGTAAGGAAGCGGCTACCACGAATCGTGATTAGTGATGAAGAGCCTGGCATACCACTGGACTGACGCACTATAACGCCTGCTACCTTGCCTTGAAGTGCATTAGTTACGTTTGGCTGGGCAACTTTCGTGATTTGCTCACCTTGTACTTCTTGTACAGTGTACGTAAGCGCTTTGGTCTCGCGCTCAATACCAAATGCTGTTACAACTACTTCATTTAATTGTTTTGTATCAGGCGCAAGTGCCACGTTAATTTGATTTTCCTCGCCGAATGCACGTTCAATCTGAATATAGCCAATAGAGCTAAATACTAGTGTACCTGCAGATTGTGTAACTGAGAGGGTATAGGTACCATCAGCATTGGTTGAAACGCCATTCGACGTGCCTTTCAACAAGACAGTTACGCCAGGTAACCCATCCCCTGTTTGTCTATCTGTTACTCGTCCTGATATGCTTCTGCTTTGTGCCGAAGCATATTGCAAAAGAGTTATCATGAGTAGTAAACTCATGAGTAATGTTTTTTTCATTGGAAAAAAGAAAAGTTGAAAAAATGGAAAGAAATCATCTAACGAGGCGATTCTATAGTGTAGACTGCTTACGTCATACACTTTTAGCGAAAAATATACAGTCTAAACTTTCTCAGCTCTACCTACTAACATTCAACTTTTACTACCGAAGGTCGTCCTGCTTAAGTTAGTCTTAAGAGCAACATGAAGCGGATACCGTAGTGTCATAGCCTTTGAACAGTATCGCTATTTATTTTTAACTAAAAGTAAGAATAATTCATTAAACACTCAGTATTTTTCATTTATTTTATAGCATATAATAACCCTCCTAGTACTGTTGTGTATCGATATGCAAACTAACAGTTTTGATTTGTACTATTCCTATTACCCTAATCTTTTATCTACTTTAGAGTCTATATTGCGTTTTCTGTTAGTACTACTCAATGCCTTCCATTCAATACCTCACTGCAGCCACCGAGGTGCAACAGTGCGCCGCCACGCTCCATAATCAGCCTCGCATTGCCATCGACTTGGAGTTTGACGACATGCGCCATCGTTATGGCCGCAATCTGGCGCTGATTCAGCTTTTTGATGGCCGCACCGTCTACCTCATCGACCCATTGCCGCTCACCAACCCGGCGCACGAGCTAGAACCGATTTGGGAGCTACTGCGCGACCCGGCCGTGGAAAAGGTATTTCACAGCTGCAAGTCGGATATTCTACTGCTTGATGAGCTGTACGGCGTGCACGTGCGCCACATCACCGACACCAGCGTACAGTACACGCTACTCGCCGAGGCAGATAACAATATTTCCCTGGGCCGATTAATTCAGAGCGAGTTGGGCATTGAGGTGGACAAGGGTGAGCAAAAGTCGAACTGGTTGAAGCGGCCGCTTACAGAAGCTCAGAAGCAGTATGCCGCCAACGATGTGCTGTACCTGTTCGAGCTGGCTGACCGCCTACGCGATAAGCTGGCAGCACTAGACCGCACACATTGGGCCGATGAGGAAAACGCAGCGCTAGAAGACGTACGCTACACCCGCGACGAGCGGCCCTACCTACGCATGGCCGGCAAATACCGCATCCTGCCACCCGAAATGCCCCTGTTTCGCGACCTATATATGCTACGCGACCAGGTAGCCCGGCAAATCGACCGGCCGCCGTACATGGTATTTGCCAACGACCGCCTCGCCGAGCTGGCTCGCGATACACCCCGCACGCTGGAGGAATGGAAAGCCGCCCGAGGCTTACACCCCGAGCTGAAGCGCACGCCCTACATCGACCAACTGGCCGGCTTCCTACCTGACGTATTTGTGCCAGTGCCTGAGCCAACCCTACCACCCGAGCAGCGGCGCTTCCCGTTTCGGCGGCGTTTGAGTGGGGAGAAAGCCGCCCGCGCCGATGCCCGCGAGCAGTTGCTATTACAGTTAAAAACGTTCATTACGGAGGATATCAACGGCTACGTAGCGAACCTTGTGCTCTCGAACCGGCTGATATCGGACATCATTGAGCAAGGCGCTGAACAGGCCCTTCGGCCGTGGCAACAGGCCATTCTGCGCGATACGGCGGTGCAACATCAGCTGTCATACGACAGCATTGCTACCCCTTTTCAATAAGCATCTCGGCAGCCAAAGCACATCAAGAGCCTCTGCCCCTCTCTTATAAAGCCCGGCGCGAACCGGGCTTTTTGTGTTTTATCTTTGTGTTGATGACAGAAACTTCTCCTTCTGCCCGTTTGCGCTGGTGGGTAGTATTAACGTTGCTTGGCGTGGGACTAGTGCTGGGACTAGCGGGTAGCTACGCGTGGTGGCGGGTGTGGCGCAAGCCCAACGTGGTAGCTTCACCGCTAGGACCGGCCTACCTCTATATCCGTACGGGCAGCTCGTTTGCAACAGTACTGGATACGCTGCGGCGGCAGGAACTGCTGCACGAGCCCGCCACGTTTGCCTGGCTAGCCCAACGGCGCGGCTACCCAGCCCAAATCCGCCCCGGCCGCTACCGCCTCGATTTTGGTCTTGGCAACGATGCTTTGCTCGACAGGCTTCTACGAGGAGAGCAAGACACTGTTGATTTTCAGCTGAACGCCTTCAAGTACAAACCTCAGCTAGTCCGGCAAATAGCGCGGCAGCTGGAAGCTGATTCCACGACGCTCCGGCAATTGCTGCAAGACAACGAGTGGCTACAGCGACAGTATCAGCTTGATACTACCACTGTGCTAACCCTGTTTTTACCCGGCCCTTATCGGCTGGTTTGGAATACCTCGGCGCAGCAGTTTATGGACTCGGCAGCGGCTACGCACCGGCAGTTCTGGACCGCCCAACGGCGTCAGCAGGCCGACTCGCTGGGCCTGTCGCCTACCCAGGTACACGTGCTGGCCAGTATTGTGCAGCGCGAAACCGCCATGCCGCAGGACAAACCCATTATTGCTGGGGTGTACCTTAACCGCCTGCGCCGCCGCATGCGCCTGCAAGCCGACCCTACTCTACTTTGGGCCATCGGCAACTTTGGAGTGAAGCGGGTGCTGAATAAGGATAAGCTGGTCGATTCGCCTTACAATACCTACAAGCACGCGGGCCTGCCGCCCGGCCCCATTACCTCCGCCAACCGCCAGAGCCTGGATGCCGTGCTGCGCCCTGCCGCGCACCAATACCTCTTTTTCTGCGCCCGCCCCGACCGAAGCGGCTATTCCGATTTCGCCGAAACCTTCGCGGAGCATAAAAAGAATGCTCGCCGTTACCAGCACACGCTGGATAGCCTGAAGATTATGCGGTAAAAGAACACATGTATAAAGGGCTGCCCTCGCTCGGATCTGCCGAATGAGGCCTACGCTTGAATAGCTGCGCCCCGAATCTAGCCGCGCCGCCTGTATAAAACTAACCCAACTTTAAGCAGACGCACGTAGCAAAGATGCTTGAGTATAGTTCTGACTTGGAACAGCTAAGCGAGGACGTATATCGTGTCACTGGTTCAATTCAAATACCGCCAGTTGTACCGTGTCTTGGGCGGCGGCTTGTTGGCGGCGCATGGTTTCAGGGTAGTCAATACCGCTGAACTCGGAGTGCTCCAGAAAGAGTAGTGGTGCTGTGAGCAATGGTTCGCGCCATGTGACTAACGGCTGCTGACGCCGCAACGAATCGAAGTGCGCAATACCTGTGACGCGCCAATAAGCATCGAGCACTACGTACTGGTAGTGACGTTTACGCAGGGTAGGCAGTTGCTTTTCGTCTGTGATACTCTTTAAGGAATCGGGGGCAAGGTAGGGCGCCAAGGAAAGCCCCACGGTGCTCACGGTTTTGTGGCTGTGGTGTGCTTGGAGCCATTGCGCTACTGCTGGGTAATTGGTACCAGTGTAAGCATAGATTTCTTGCTGAATATGGATCATGTTACCCAACACCGCCACGCCTACAACCACCGTTAGCCAACCCAGGCGCTGTCGCAGTACATGACGTAGCACCAAGAAGCCCAACGCCGCAAAAAGTCCGTAGGCAAATAGCAGGCCTCGCGGGGCTTTCAGCAGCAGCGAAAAGCCACCAAGAAAGCAGTACGACCACACAGCAAGGTAAAAAACTGCATTAGGGCGCTGCCAGCCAGCGCGCAGCACTCGCCAAAATATCAGCGGGAAAGCCAGCAGCCCCAGCCACTGCACCGGCGACTCAAACGCCACGAGATAGTGCGGGTAGTACAGCAAATCGAGGCGAAAGTTACCGGCCCGACCCGCCGCGTTACTGGCCGACGGAAACAGAATACCGTAGTATGTAGCAGGCCAACGCCACCACTGTAGGCCACCTACCCAGCCCACTAGCCCCAACACCAGGTAGGGCGCCGACAGCACCAGCAGCACACGGCCGGCGTTGCTTGGTTGACGCAACAGCCCATCAGCGGCTCGCCATTCCAGTACAAGCAGAATGGGTAGGCAGAACAAGAATTTATAGTTGAAGCACAGCCCCAGCGCTAACCATCCGGTAGCTGTTAGTAGGGTGCGGCGAGAAGGGCGTTGTATCCGTTGGTAGTACGCATGTAGCAGGCCTGCGAAGGCGAGCAGCATCACCGAGTTCATGGTGAAGTCGCGGGCGGCGAAGGTGAGGAAGATGCTGGTGCCGATGAGCAGCGTGAGCAGCGCCGTTTCGGGCGGGCGCAGCCGCACCATGTAGCCCACCACGGCAGCCAGCGTGCCTACCGCCAGCGTCGACAGCAGAACATTCAGGTATAGATACCAGTGAAAATCGGGTTGGAGTGCCGCCACGGGCGCGAAGAGCAGATAGAAGCCGGGGCTGGCGTGGTAGAACAGATGGCGCAAGTCGCCACGGACCAACTCCTGCACAATCTGCCAGTTGCGCACCGAGTCGTAGTCGGGTAGCGCCATGCTGGCTAGGCCGGGCAAACGCACAGCGGCTACCAGCACCCACGCGGGCAGTAGCCACGCCAGCGTGGCTGTTCGGGATGGATTGTCGTATTTCGTGAGGATAAAATCAGCCATGCCGAGAGGGGGTACTCCGCGAAGTACGACATCTGCCGGCACATCATTCCTTGTTTACCCTGCTTATGCGCGTTGTAGTACAGCGGGTCCGTGAGGCTCGCGTAACCGTAGAAGGTCGCCTGACTGGCGAGATTGGCCCCGGCCTACTGGTGCTGGCAGGCTTTGCTCCCACCGACTCAGCCCCTACCCTGGACTGGATGGCCCGCAAGCTGATCCAGCTCCGTATTTTCGCCGACGATGAAGGCAAGATGAACCGCTCGGTGCAGGATGTGGGCGGGCAAGTGCTGGTTGTCAGCCAGTTTACGCTGCTGGCCGATGCCAGCAAAGGCACACGCCCCAGCTACGTGGGCGCTGCGCCGCCGGCCGTGGCCGTGCCGCTCTACGAGCAGTTTGTGCAGCTACTTACTACCCTGCTGGGCCAGCCCGTGCCTACCGGCGAGTTCGGCGCCGATATGCAGGTAGCGTTGGTGAACGACGGGCCGGTGACGATTGTGCTGGAACGGTGAGATAGTGAAGTTGACGTTCTAACGTCGAGGTTTGCGCAACTTGCATCATTAGAAGGTCAAACCCACCATTTCACAACTTCACCAACTCACCAATCATGACTATCGAAGAAGCCCAGCAAACCGTAGATCAGTGGATTCAAACTACTGGTGTCCGTTACTTTAATGAGCTAACCAACATGGCCATGCTGACGGAAGAGGTAGGCGAAGTAGCCCGCATCATTGCCCGGCAATACGGCGAGCAGTCGTTTAAAGAGTCAGATAAGGACAAGGTGCTAGCCGATGAGTTGGCCGATGTATTGTTCGTGGTTATCTGCCTGGCCAACCAAACAGGCGTCAATCTAACCGAAGCGTTGCAACGCAATCTGGCTAAGAAAACGCAGCGGGATGCTACTCGTCAT
Source organism: Hymenobacter profundi (assembly GCF_019334315.1). Lineage (GTDB taxonomy): Bacteria > Bacteroidota > Bacteroidia > Cytophagales > Hymenobacteraceae > Hymenobacter > Hymenobacter profundi. The sequence goes on along the minus strand of NZ_JAHWGL010000011.1, from coordinate 28,335 downwards.
AAGGAAAATGAGAAGTTGAAATAGAGTTGTGAATGAAAAAGACGCGTGTCATCCTGAGCAGAGCGAAGGACCTTCTCACCTAAAAACGAGTCGCTGGTACGAGCATCGATCTTAGGTGAGAAGGTCCTTCGCTCTGCTCAGGATGACAGACGTTTTCAATACCTCACAACTTCACAATTTTTCCTTCCCGCCACACCGGTACCAAGTTATATTCATCTTGGCGCACGCAGAATTCCATGTCTTTGTGAGCTTCGAGGCGGTTGAGGCGGCGCACGTGGGCCGATTTCAGGAGGTAGGCGGCTACGTCGGGGCTGGCTTTTTCCCAGAGGTCGAGGGCAGCCAGGGTGGCGTCAGAACTGGTTACGTCGAAGTCTGGGGCGAGGCGGGCAGCTAGAGCGCCACCGAACAGCGTGTCTTCGAGACAAAAATGACCTTTCCAGCCGGCGCATACCACGATTACATCCCTACCCTGCTGGCGTAGAAAATCGGCCACGGCTCCCAGGTTCAGGAAAGCCCCTACCACTACCTCATTGGCCGCGCGCGACAGGTGCATAGCGCGGGTGCCGTTGGTGGTGGTGATGGCCACGTTGCGGCCTTGCACCGGCACTATCCCATTGAGGTAGCCGAAGGGCGAATTGCCAAGATCTACCCCTTCTGCCTGCACACCGTCGCGCTCGGCAGCAGTCAGGTAGTTATCGGCGGCCAGCGCCCGGCACTCCGCCAGCGTCTCAACTGGCACCAAATGCGTAACGCCCTGCGCCAGCGCCGTAACGATGCTTGAGGTAGCCCGCAAAATATCCACCACCACGGCTATGCGCCCACGTAAATCGTAGAGTGGCAGCAGGTCAGGCGAAAAACAAATATCCAGAGTCGGCATAGGAATAAGCACCTTGCAGGCGCCCAATAGTCGTGAAGGCAGTATAAAAACAACAGGGGTAGGGATGCCGATAAGCTGTCCCTACCCCCATCCATCTAATTAGTGCTTATGCTTCTGTGCCCGACACAAAAGGCAGTTTGGTAACGGTAGCTGGCAGTTGCTTGCCACGCACCAACACAAAAACCTGACTACCGGGCTGGCTGTAGGCAGTCTGCACGTAGCCTAGCCCTACCCCTTTGCTAAGCGAGGGTGACTGAGTGCCCGACGTTACCTCCCCAATTTTCTCGCCCGCCTCGTTCACCAGCTCGTAGTGGCTGCGCGGAATGCCGGGGCCGTCCATCACAAAGCCTACCAGCTTGCGTGTCACGCCTTCGGCTTTCTGCTGTTTCAGGGCATCGGCGTTGGTGAAGTCTTTTGTGAACTTGGTAATCCACCCCAAGCCGGCTTCCAGAGGCGAAGTTTCGTCGGTGATGTCGTTGCCGTAGAGGCAGTAGCCCATTTCCAGGCGCAGCGTGTCGCGGGCGCCCAGGCCGATGGGCTTGATGCCGTACTCCTGCCCGGCTTCCATCACCGCTTCCCACACGTGTTGAGCGTACTCGTTAGGCACATACAGCTCGAAGCCGCCCGCACCCGTGTAGCCCGTAGCCGAGAGAATAACACCGGGCGCACCAGCCAATGTGCCCTGCACAAAGGAGTAGTAAGGAATGCTGGCCAGGTCGGTGTCGGTGAGAGACTGGAGCGCCGCAGCAGCCTTAGGGCCTTGCACGGCAAACAGGCTCCACTGCTCCGACTGGTTTTCCAGCTCCGCGCCCTCGGTGTTGCGCGCCGAAATCCAGGCCCAGTCCTTGTCGATGTTGCCCGCGTTTACCACCAGCAGGTAGTCTTCGTCGGCTAGCTTATACACCAATAGGTCGTCTACGATGCCGCCTTCCTCGTTGGGCAGGCAAGAGTATTGCGCTTTGCCGTCCTGGAGCTTGCTGGCGTCGTTGGTGGTGACGCGCTGGATGAGGCCGAGGGCCTGCGGGCCACGCACCCGGAATTCGCCCATGTGCGACACGTCGAAAATGCCCACGCCCCGGCGCACGGTCCGGTGTTCTTCGAGGTCGGAAGAGTAGCGCACGGGCATGTTGAAGCCCGCGAAGGGCACCATTTTGGCACCCAACTGCTGGTGCACATCGTTCAGGGCAACGGTCTTGAGAGCTTCGCTCATGGAGAAAACAAGAAGAAGGGTAGAAAGACAAACCAGAACCAGCCGAGGCCGGACACGGGCAAAAGTAGCCAATTCCGGCCGGTGGGCCGCACCTGTTCGTATCCTGCTATCTTTGAAGTTCACCCGCTGGCAGCGCGCCGCCGAAGAAATTGCGGCTCGATTTTTTAGCTGCCTCAGCGGTCCGATTGTTCGTGGTATTCATGAAACTGAAACTTTCCACTAAGCTCTTCGCTGGTTTTATTGTGGTGATGCTGCTGTTTGCGGTGGTCGTGGCCGTCAACTACCAGCTCTCGCGCAATGTGCTGCGCAACTCACAGCGCGTCGAGAAATCGCAGCGCATCACAGCCGAGGCCACCTTGCTGCTGCGCAGTATTGTGGATATGGAATCGGGCTTCCGGGGCTACCTGCTGATCGGCAACGAGAGAATGTTGGAGTCTTACTACAAAGGCGAGCGAGATTTGCTGGGGCGCTTCCTGCGCCTGCGGAGTCAACTGGAAACTGGCTCTCCCCAGCAAGGACGTATTGAGCGGGCGCAGCACTTGTACCAGCAGTGGGCCGACTACTCGCACATGCTGGTAAGCGAGAAGCGCGAGGCACACCGCCGCAACGCCGACCAGCTGCTGTTACTTGAAATGCCCCACGGCAACTTGATGACGAACCTGACGGGCAAACAGCTGGTCGATCAGATTAGGGTGCTCTTCGAAAAATTCGATCAGCAGGAGTTTGACAGCCGCGCCAAGCAACGCGTGAAGCTCGCGGAAAGCATCCAGCAAGCCCGCATCTTATCCATCGCCATTTCGGTACTAGCGGGTGTGCTGAGCTTGCTGTGGGCCTCTTATATTGTACGGCAGATTTCGGGGCGCATTGGCAGCATGGTGCAGCTAGCCCGCCGTATTGCCAGCGGCGACTACAGCACCGGCCTGCGCGACACCCAGCGCGATGAGCTAAGCGAGCTGGCCCAGTCGCTGAACCGTATGGCCCGCACCATCGATACTAACATCACACAACTGGCCCGCCGCAACGAGGAGCTCGACCAGTTTGCTTACGTGGTATCGCACGATTTGAAAGCGCCTCTGCGCGGCATTGAAAGCGCCTCGCGCTGGATTGAGGAAGATATGGCCGAAGAGCTTCCTCCTCACATCCAAGAGTTTTTAGCGCTGATGCGTACCCGCGTGCACCGCATGGAACACCTTATTACGGGCATCTTGGATCTGGCGCGAATTGGCCGGGTGCAGCAGCCCGAGGAGTGGGTAGATGTGCGGGAGCTACTCAACGAAATCGTGGATTCGCTGGCCCCACCGACCGGTTTTCAGGTGGAGCTTCCCACTTTCCTACCTACTTTCGTTACTAGCCGCGTGCCGCTTCAGCAGGTATTCACCAACCTGATCAGCAACGCCCTGAAGTACCACGACCATCCGGCCACTGGTCATGTCCGCATCAGCATACAGGAAAATCGCAAGCAATATATTTTTGCCATTGCCGACGATGGCCCCGGTATTGCGCCAGAGTACCACGAGCGGATTTTCGTCATTTTTCAGACCCTCACCGAGCGCGATACCCTAGAAAGCACCGGCGTGGGGCTGGCTATTGTGAAAAAGATTGTGGAGCGCCACGGTGGCACCATTCGGGTAGAATCGGCAGAGGGGGCAGGCGCTACCTTTATTTTCAGCTGGGCCAAGCAAACGCTCACCGGCGACCTGCCGGCGCTATCCACCAACTTAGTTAATCCAAACGCCTGACCTACCGTATTAAGCATAGTCACCCACCGGCTCTATTGCTCAGTACTTTGTTTCTTATGTCTGCCGATCCTACCCCCAGTATCCTGTTGGTTGAAGATGACCAACTTGATATTATGAATGTCCAGCGCGAATTGCGCAAACATAATGTAGCCGTGCCGCTGCACATTGCCCGCAACGGCCGCGAGGCACTCAATATGTTGCGCGGTGAGAGCGGCGAATCTCGCATCGAAAAGCCCAGCGTCGTTATTCTAGACATCAACATGCCCCGCATGAACGGGCTGGAGATGCTGCAAGAACTCCGCTCCGACCCCGAGTTTGTAGGTCTCAACGTATTCATCACTACCACCTCCGACCTGGAAACTGACCGCCTGAAGGCTCAAAATTTGGCCGTAAGTGGCTACATCATCAAGCCCCTTAGCTTCGATAAGTTCGGCGAAGGCGCCACTACTATCGACGGTTTCAGTTTGTTTCTTGATCTGTTGCGCCTGAAAGATCAGTAGGCAACGAGTTGCTAGTTATTCGTGAAATACGCTTGTCATCCTGAGTGCAACGAAGGACCTTCTCACGTGCGAATAAGTCGTTATTACGCCAGTCGTTTAACTGACATAAGGTCCTTCGTTGCACTCAGGATGACAAGCGTATTTCACGAATAACTAATTAAAGCAGTCGAAAGCCGAGCCGGTGATGCTCGCAAGGACCGTGCGTCCGAATGGCCTCGCGATGCTTGGGTGTAGGGTAACCCGCGTTCTGCTCCCAGCCGTAGTGTGGGTAGGCCTCCGCCAGCGTCCGCATGCGCTCATCCCGAAACGTTTTGGCCAGTACCGATGCCGCGGCAATGTTCCGGTACAGGGCGTCGCCACCAATGATGCAGGCGTGTTCTAGGCCAGGGTAGGGCCGGAAACGGTTGCCATCGACCAACAAAAAATCGGGCGTGATGGGCAGTTGCTGCACAGCGCGGTGCATGGCTAAGTAGCTGGCCTGCGCAATATTTATTTCACCTATTTCAGTAGGCGAGGCTTCGGCCACGGCCCAGGCAATGGCCTCACGGCAGATGTCGGTGCGCACCTGCTCGCGGCGGCGGGCAGTCATTTGCTTGGAATCGTTGAGGTAGGGCGCGTGAAAATCGGGTGGCAATATGACGGCGGCGGCAAAGACTGGCCCAGCCAGACAGCCTCGGCCAGCCTCATCGAGGCCAGCCTCGTGTAGGTGCGTGGTGTAGGAAGTAAGCAGCATAATGGGTGCAAACGTACGCAACACCCCCACATAAAACGGCCCGGCTGGCAGCTTCTGTGCTACCAGCCGGGCCGTTTATTAGCCTATTGAACGAGGCCTCGTTTATTTATGGTCACCGGCATTGCTGCCAATCACATCGGAGTCGTCCTGACCGCGAACAAAACCCTGACTATCGCGCGGCGCAATAGAAGCGTCCACGTTATCCTGCTCGTCTTCGGTCATGTATTCGTTGGTGGTCGGGCCGAGGCCGCCATTTTTCTTAGCTAGTTCGGCTTCCGCTTGCGCGTGGTGCAGGTTGAACAGTGGGTCGCCTTCTTTCGGCAGGTCTGTTTTAGCTTGGTTATTCTTTTTAGGGTCGTTAGCCATAGAGCGAAAAGGGGCAGCCGGGGTGTGAACGACTGCCTGCTCTTATCTGATACGGCAGCTATGCGCCGGAGGTTAGCGGCTACCGCATACGAAAAAAGGCCATTGCGTACCGCAATGGCCTTTCCGAACGTTGTTCGGGGTTAAAATCATCCACCCTATTCCTTTCGCCGAACAACGCACACAGGCAGAACCTTCCTTTCCACTATCCTGACCTGTGTTATTTAATTTTATTAAGACAAAGCTACCAAATAGCGGTGAATAATGCTACTTAAACTGGACTACTGACCTACTTCTGTCGACCAATGAATACTTCTGGCCGACCAGCAGTTGCTACCGGAGTAAGCGGGTAATCGTATTTTTGCCTAGTCCTTCCTTCATTTCTCTTTCTATGACCTCTATTCCGGCCGCTGATTTTGATGAAACCCGCAACCCCTGGCAAGTGCTAAGCACCGCCATGCAGTATCAGAACCCCTGGATCAGGGTGCGCGAGGACCAGGTGCTGAACCCGGCCGGCAACCCCGGCATCTACGGGGTAGTATCGATGAAAAACAAAGCCTTGGGCATTGTACCGGTCGATGCGCAGGGCTACACGTGGCTGGTAGGGCAATACCGCTACACGCTGAATGAGTACAGCTGGGAAATCCCGATGGGCGGTGGCCCCGTGGAGCTGGATATTCTGGAATCGGCGCAGCGGGAGCTGCGCGAGGAAACGGGCTTCACGGCGCGCCGCTGGACCAACATTGCCCGCCTGCATACCTCCAACTCCGTAACCGATGAGGAAGGCTTCGTTTTTCTGGCTGAGGACCTGGTGCCCGGTGAGGTAGAGCCCGAAGAAACCGAAGAGCTGCGCCTGTGGCACCTACCCTTGGCAGAAGCTGTTGAGATGGTAATGCAAAACCGCATTACCGATGCCATTAGCGTGGCCGGTTTGCTGAAGGCCGAGCGGGTGCTGGCCAGCCGGCAGCAGCCGGGGTAGGCTCTTCGGCTTCACCGTTGCTTTAGAAATCTCTGCGTATGCTTGCGGTGCCTTTCTTGGGTACTGTGTTTGTTTCGCCTCCCAGTTTGCTTGTATATGCGTCAGCTACTGCGTTTTATTGGTCAACGAATCTATACTACTTGGTGCACGTTCTGGTTTGTATCGCCATTTTTCTATACCTACCCTCTGCAATGGGTACTGGCGCGTAAGCCTAGCCGGCACCCCTGGCTACACAAAGTCAACCGGTTCTGGTCATCGTCGGCAATTTTCATGTGGGGTATGCCGGTAAGCATTGTGCGCAAAAACCAGCCGCCCGCTGGTCAGCCTTGCGTGTACGTGGCCAACCACAGTTCCTACATTGATATTCCGTTGCTGTTCAGCACCCTTCCGGGTTTCCTTAACATTATTGGCAAAGACACCCTGGCGAAAACACCGCTTTGGGGACCGATTTTCGGCAGCGCCTACATCACCGTGAATCGCAACAGTGCCGTAAGCCGGGGCCGCTCGATGGTGCTGGCCAAGCAGAGCCTGGCGGCGGGGCGCTCGGTGGTGATTTTTCCGGAAGGCACTATTTCCGAGAAACCCGGCGAGCAGATGGTGCCTTTTAAAGACGGCGCTTTCCAGTTGGCTATTGCCGCCGGCGTGCCGCTGGTGCCCGTATCGATGCCGCTGAACCACCGCTTCATGCCCGATATAAGTGGCCTGCGCATTCGCTACACGCCCTTGCGTATCGTACTGCATGAGCCCATCCCGACGCACAATCTCACGATGGCCGACGTGCCCGCCCTGAAACAACGTGCGCACGATCTCATCGCCAGCGAGTTTCAGCCCGAAGCGGCCGGGGTGCCACCGGCCTTTACTTGGCGCCCTACCCCACCCGCTACCCAAGCCGTGGAGCAGAAGACCGAGCAACACAGCAACGACCGGGCAGAACTAAGTCTGCCGAATTCGTAATTTTGAAGGTGGGCGGTCAACTCCGTTGGCTGCCCACCTTTTCCCTACCCTAACGCCCCTTTGCTTTGAGCACTGATATCAACACCCTGCGCCAGTTGGCCCACCTCTCTCGCCTCGAGTTCGACGCCACTAAAGAGCAAGAAATGCTGGGCGCCCTCAACGAGATTCTGGATTGGGTGGATCAGCTCCGCCAACTCGATACCAGCAACGTGGCCCCGCTGGTGCACTTATCGCAGGAAATCAATGTATTGCGCCCCGATGAAGCGCATAATACCGTAAGCCACCAGGAGGGTCTACGCAACGCCCCACGCAAGGATTCCGACTATTTCCGCGTACCCAAAGTTCTGGATTAACTCGCGTTATTTTTAGCTGTCAGGTGGCAGTTATCTGTTGTTAGTGAATCACTTAGAACACTAACAACGGATAACTTACCACTTGACAACTAGTTAGCTTTTGAATAATTAGTTAGTGCCGACTTCTGCTCCTTCTATCTCGCCGCATCGTTGGAGCCCCTGGCTGCTAGGTCCGGCGCTGCTTGCTGTGCTGGCCGTAGGGCTGGCCCTTTTTCATTACTTCACGGGGGCACAGTACACGCTGCCGCTCCAGCCGGTTACGCAGCTCAAGCCCCTACCCCTCACCCTCGACACAGTGCGGGTAGGGCTGGCGGGCCTACCTGTGCGGGCCAACGCCTACTTGCTCACTCAAACCCATGATGTGGCGGGCCCCTTCGTGCGGCCGGTGGCGGCTATGGCTTTTCTGGCCGTGCTGGCGGGTAGTCTTGTCTACTTCTTGGCTACCATCACAGCGTTCGGCCGGCCGGCTTTTGTAGTAGCAATGGCCTCTGTGTTTTTCCTGCTGATGTCGCTGAGCCCCGATTTGCTGGGGGTGTTTGATGCGCAACGGCAGTATTTTCTGGTGCTGGCCTTGGTAGCACTAGGACTGCCAGCCTATGCTTTTCACGCTTTCTGGCCTACGGTACCGCGTTGGCAACGACTGGGAGCGTTTGCGGTGCTGGTAACTGGCCTGAGCGCGCTGCTGTTCGTGCGCAGCTCCTACTCTACCGACATCACGGCGTTGCAATTGGCTACCTACGCTACCCGCGGTGGCGCCGTAGCTGTAGCCTTAGTGGTGCTCTGGTTGGGCTTCGAGAACGTGCATGGCTTGCTATGGGTAGGGACGATGAGCGAGCAGCCGCGTCTTCGCCTCGGGCGCCTGCCGCTGTTGGCGCTCAGCATTCTGTACCTCACGCTGCTCTTCCTGTACTACTGGCGCAACGGCGTGGTACAGCTAACTGATACTCTTCGCCTAGATCCGCTGCTGTTTCTATTGCCCGCCGCGTTGGTGGGCTGGTTGGGGCTACGCCGTCGTGCTCCTACCTATAACGAGTGGCTACCCTACGCCACGGGTATGGCCCCTATCTACCTCACGCTGTTGGCCATTGCGGCCGCCACGCTGGGCTACGCGCTGGCTACCCTCAACGACCCATTGCTGGAAGCTGCCCGGCAGTTCACGGCGCTGGCTTTTCTGGGATGCGGTGGAGGCTTCCTTTTATATCTGATCTTCAACTTTGGACCGCTCATCAAGCAGCGGCTTCCGGTGTACCGGGTGGTCTACCAGCCGCGCCGCCTGCCGTTCTACGTGGTCTATATCATGGGCGTAGGCCTGCTACTGATTACCGGCTTGCGCACGCATTTCTTTGTACTGGATCAGGTAGAAGCAGGCTTTTACAACAATTTAGGTGATGTGACCCGCCTCCAGAGCGAGCAGCAGCCCGAAGTAACACCCATTGCTTTATTGGCCGAACGCTACTACGCCGAAAGCGACGTGCTGGACCGCTTCAATCACAAAGCCAGTTGGGGACGGGCGGCACTCTACCGCTTCCGGTTTCAGCGACAGAACGAAATCAACGCATTACGCCGCGCCCTGAGCCGGGCACCCTCACCACGGTTGTCGTTGCGACTAGCAGCGCTCTACAACGAGCCGGCCGACTTCTTCGACCGCCAACAGGCCTTGCGCGATGGGTTGCAGGCAACGCCCAACAATGCGTTCCTGGCCAGCGACATGGCGCAGCTCTACTCCCGTTCTACCCTTACCGACTCGGTGGATTACTATCTGCGTCGAGCCGAAGAAGATGCGCCTACCAATGAGGCCGTACGCACCAACCGCCTCGCTTTCCTGATTCAGCAAGACCTGACCGCTGCCCAGCAATGGGCTACCGACCATGCCGCCAGCGGCGAGCAACCCGCCTTGCAGAGCAATGAGTTGCTGCTGGCTCGGATAACCGGGCAGCCCGCGCCGGCGGTACCTCAGTTGAAGGCAGGTGAAGGTCTGTCGCTACCAACTTTCGCTCGGCTCTACCACCTAGCGCTGGACCGCGCCACGGCCCGCGATACCAGTTTGCTTCCTACCCTGCGGCAGCTGCGCCAAGAGCCCATCGACAGCGCCTACCACGAGCAGCTAAGCTTTCTGCTGGCGCTTACCCAGCACTACGGCGGCCGACTTGCGGCGGCTCAGGCTACCCTGCAACCGCTCACGCTCGGCACCAATGCCAGCGCTGCCTACTACCAAAACCTGATGGGCACTTGGTTGCTACAGCAGCAGTTATACGCCCGCGCCGAGCACCTGTTCACGACGGCGCAGGTGAATGGCTACCCCGATGCGCGGGTAGGGCGCGCCTATGCTTTCACGCTGAATGGAGAACCCGACTGGGGCCGCACGTCCCTACCCGCACCAGATAGCCTCGATTATGCTGGCCGCCTGCTACGCCAAGTACTCACGCTCTCCTACCCCGCCGACTACGCTACTGCGCCCGATTCTATAAAGGCCCAGTTCCTGGTGGTGCAAGGCAATACGCTACCGCCTGCGCAATGGCTACCAGCAGCCGTGGCCCTACCCGCCCCTGTGCGCACAGAGGCCTTGCTGGCTCAGTTGCCCCGCGCCATCGACGCCGGACAGTTGGCAGCAGCCCGGCAGGTGGTGGAACAATTCGCCCTACCTCCCGCCACCAAAACCCGCACTGCTTCGCGTTGGAATGTGGTGCGCGGCGCGTTGTATTTGGCTGAGCTACGCTGGACCGATTTGCAAAAGCTGGTGGCTACTGGCTATTTCACGGCAGCCGATCAGCCTAACTACCTAACTTACCAAGCGCTGCTGGCAGCACATACGCAACCGTCCACTGCCGGCAAGCAATTTGCGGCCTTGCTGCGAGAAGCACCATTCGAGCCGGAAGCCGTACTGGCCGCTGCCGACTTCTATACCAACCAGAAAAAGTATCAGCAGGCCTACGATGCGTTGGTGCGCGGCCTGGAGTATGCCCCCAACTCGCCCCAGCTACTACGAGCCTATGTGTTGGCGACTATTCCCGTAGGGCTGACCACTTACGCTACCGATCCGCTCAACCAGCTACGTGCGTTGCTTTCCCCCCCCGAATACGCTACCTTTCTTGCGCAGTACGAAGCTCGTCGTTCGGCTATAATTGCCGCCACGGAATCCTGGAACTAACCTACTTGGCCATGCAGCAGCCCATCATCGAAACCACCAACATATCCAAAGTATACCGCATGGGCATGGAGGAGATTCATGCGCTGCAATCCGTGTCCATTAGCATCAACCGGGGTGAGTACGTGGCGTTTATGGGGCCGTCGGGTTCCGGCAAGTCTACCCTGATGAATATTGTGGGCTGCTTGGATACGCCTTCTGGCGGAAAATACGTGCTGAATAATCACGATGTCAGCCATATGTCGGACAACCAGTTGGCTGACGTACGCAACCGTGAAATCGGGTTTGTATTCCAGTCATTCAACTTGCTACCCCGTGCTACTGCCCTCGATAATGTGGCCCTACCCCTTATCTATGCCGGCTACGGTAAGAGCGAGCGGCAAGAGCGCGCCCGCGAGGCCCTACGCAGCGTGGGCCTGGCCGAACGCGCCCTGCACCGCCCCAACGAACTGAGTGGCGGCCAGCGCCAGCGCGTAGCCATCGCCCGCGCCCTCGTCAACGACCCCAGCATCATTCTGGCCGACGAACCCACTGGCGCCCTCGACTCCAAAACCAGTCACGAGATTATGGACTTGTTCGAGGCGCTGTACGCGAAAGGCAACACCATCATCATGGTGACGCACGAGGAAGATATTGCCAACTACGCCCACCGCGTAGTACGCCTGCGCGACGGCCTGATTGAGTCCGACATCATCAACGAGCACGTGACAACGCACGTACTCAATGGGTAAATGAGTGCGTGGTGACTGATGAGAACACCCAATTTCTCAACCACGCATCCATTCATCCACCCATCCCTACCCCATGAAAATCTACACCAAAACCGGCGACCAAGGCCTGACTTCTCTCATTGGTGGCACGCGCGTGCCGAAGTCCAGCCTCCGCATTGATTGCTACGGGACGGTGGATGAGCTAAACGCCTACATTGGTCTGCTGCGTGACCAAGACGTGAACGGCAGTCGCCGCGGCTTGCTGAAAGAAATCCAAGACCGGTTGTTCACCATGGGTGCTTCGCTGGCTTCGGATCCCGAGAAATCGAAGATGAAGATTCCAGATTTACACGCCGAAGACGTGGCGCTGCTGGAGCAGGAAATGGACCGTATGAATGCCGGCTTGCCCGAGTTGCGCGAGTTCATCCTACCCGGCGGGCATCCATCAGTTTCGGTGTCGCACGTAGCGCGCTGCGTCTGCCGCCGCGCCGAGCGTCTGGTCATTCACCTGCGCGAAGAGTCTTTTGTGGCTGATTTAGTCATTGTCTACCTGAACCGTCTGTCTGACTACCTGTTTGTACTGGGCCGTCAGATGGCCTACGACCTCGGCGCGGAGGAAGTGACCTGGAAACCCCGCATTTAGCGCCGCTTAAGCTGCCACCCAACTTTACTCTTTTTGGTTTTTTTATGTCTCTTACCCTCGACATTCCCACCCAACGCACAACAGCCTCTACCCTTCCGCAAGTAGACCTGAGCCGTCTTGAATTCGGCCAGACTTTTTCTGACCATATGCTGGTGGTGGACTACCGCGACGGGAGCTGGCAGCAGCCGCGCATCGTACCCTACGGCCCTATTGAAGTAAGCCCTGCCAACTCGGCGCTGCACTATGGCCAAGCCATTTTTGAGGGTATGAAAGCCTACAAGAATACCGAAGGCAACATCACCCTATTTCGGCCACTCGATAACCTGCGCCGCCTCAACCTGTCGGCTGAGCGTATGTGCATGCCAGCCGTACCCGAGGAGATATTCATGCAGGGGCTCCTTCAGTTGATTCGTCTGGATGGGGAGTGGGTACCTAGCGCCCCTGGCACCTCACTCTATATTCGCCCCTTCATGTTTGCCACCGATGGCATGTTGGGCGTTCGGCCATCCAGCACCTACCGGTTCATCATTATCACCTGCCCAGTAGCTTCCTTTTTCAACAAGCCGCTACGCGTGCGGTTCGAGGAAAAGTACGTGCGCTCTGCGGAGGGCGGCGCGGGCTTCGCCAAAAACGCCGGCAACTATGGCGCGGCCATGTACCCCACCAAGCTGGCCCAGCAGGATGGCTATAACCAGCTCCTGTGGACAGATGCTTCCGAGCACCGCTTCATTGAAGAATCTGGCACCATGAACGTGATGTTTGTGGTAGATGGTCGTTTGATTACGCCCGCGGTCAGCTCGTCTATTCTGGACGGCATCACCCGCAAAAGCGTACTCCAACTAGCCCGCGACTGGGGAATGACCGTAGAGGAACGTAAAGTATCTTCCGTGGAGATTCTAGAGGCGCAGGCCAATGGCACGCTTCAGGAAGCCTTTGGAGTAGGCACGGCTGTCACCATCGCGCCCATAGCCGTGATAGGCTACCGCGGCCAGGACTACGAGCTGCCGGACCTCACAGACGACTCGTTTGCGCGTCGGGTTAGCGCTGCTCTCACTGATATCCGGGTAGGCACTGCTCCCGATGAGCATGGCTGGATGGTGAGCGTATAAGCAGGATCAGCTACAGCAAGCTCGGCTTCGCAACGGGTACCAAAGTCATCCTCTGACTTTATCTACTCGTTACGAAGCCGAGCTTTGCATTTAGTGGCTCTCACGCCTCCTACCCCCTACACTCGGTAATCCTACCGACCTTTGTTTATTCATCATTTAATATTCCCCCGTAATGACGCAAGATCAGGTGAAGGAATTGAAGGGCCGTGCTGAGGCCCTGAGGAGGTATCTTTGACTACGATGCCCGCAAAGCGCAAATAGAAGAAACGGAACAGCGCACCCTCGCTCCCGATTTCTGGGACGATTCTAAACAGGCAGAACTCACGCTTAAGGAAATCAAGAGCCAGAAATTCTGGACCGATGATTACGAAACTGTAGAGCAGCATATTGCCGACGTAGAGGTGCTCTTTGATTTCTACCGCGAAGGCGAAGCCACCGAGGCCGAACTCCAACAGGAATTCGCAGTGGCCCAAAAAGCCGTAGAAGACCTGGAGTTCAAGCGCATGCTGTCTGAGGAGGAAGACCAGCTCTCAGCCATCGTAGAAATCAACCCCGGTGCCGGCGGCACCGAAAGCCAGGATTGGGCCGAGATGCTAATGCGCATGTACATCATGTGGGGCGAGAAGCACAATTTCACGGTGAAGCAGCTCAGCTATCAGCCCGGCGAAGGCGCTGGCATCAAATCGGCTTCCCTGGAAATCACCGGCGATTTTGCCTATGGCTACTTAAAAGGAGAAAGTGGCGTGCACCGCCTCGTGCGTATCTCTCCCTTCGACAGCAGCGGCCGCCGCCACACGTCCTTTGCGTCCATCTACGCCTACCCCGTAGTTGACGATACCATCGACATTCAGATCAATCCTGGTGACATCACTTGGGACACGTTCCGGGCCGGTGGCGCCGGTGGGCAGAACGTAAACAAGGTAGAAACTGCTGTACGCCTCACGCATGCACCCTCTGGCATCATCATCGCCGTGCAGATTGAGCGCAGCCAGCTTATGAACAAAGAGCATGCCCTACGCATGCTCAAATCCCGCCTCTACCAGCAAGAGCTAGACAAGCGCAACGAGGAACGCGCCAAAATCGAAGCCGGCAAAAAACGTATTGATTTTGGCTCTCAAATCCGCAACTACGTGCTCCACCCCTACAAGCTCATTAAAGACCTCCGCACTGGCGTGGAGCGCACCGATGTGCAAGCTGTTCTAGATGGGGATTTGGATGAGTATATAAAAGCGTATTTGATGCAGGGATAAGCATAAGTTATAACAGGATGTAATTAAGAAGGGCCACTAGATACGTTATCTAGTGGCCCTTCTTAATTACATCCTGTTATAACTTATCCCACCATAGCTTAGTGGTAATCAGATCTGGTCCCTGACGCTCAACTGCTGCTGCTCGGCTAGTTGCGTTAGTAGTCTGCTCATTAGCTGGGTAACGGAATCGTACAGGAATTTTTTCCATTGCCGCCGCCGCTGGATTTTTAGCGACTGGTAGTTTCGGATAATCTAAACGACGCCATTCTGACCATGCTTCTACGCCTTGTCCATATAACGCAATCCACTTTTGAACGCCGATGCTCTGTTTATAATTACCTGCATCGTATCTCACGGAGGGTTGAGCGAGATAAGTATCTACAGCAGCACCTGTGAAGCCATACTGTGCCATTGAGGCTCGAATAGCATTATTATACTCAGTTGCCGCGTCTCCTCCAATAATACCCCGTGCAATGGCTTCTGCTTTGAAGAACAGAACTTCAGCATAAGTCATCAGTACCCCAGGTGCAGTAGCAGCTGTAAATGCAGATCCCACCTTGGACGTAGAGGATAATGGGCCAAGATCCGCGGCCTCTACATTAGTCAAGCCATTTGGAACACCACGATAGAAGGCAGTTGAGTCACCAGTTTCGGGGTGATTAGCATACACTTCTAAACGAGGGTCGTTTAATTGATTTAGCCGAGAAGTTATTGAACGACTAACCCGATGGTCGTCTCTTGTCAACCTATTAAAATAAATAGGATTGGTATTAGAGGCTCCGCTCAGAAAATCAAATTTTGTATTTTCTTGAATAGAACTTATGAGCGGTGTATTGCCATTCAGGAGCGCAGCAATTTCTGTTTTAGCTAGCTCTGGTTCAGCATCAATGATGCGCATTGCTAAACGGAGGTGCAGCGAATTGCCAAATTTTTGCCATTTCGCCATATCTCCTTCATAGATAACATCCCCGTCAACCTCAGAGCCACCAACTTTTATTAAGTCATTAGCAGTTTTCAAATCAGCTAACAAACCTGTGTATACGTCTTTTTGGGCATCATATTTAGGCGTCAGTACATTATCGGAAAGCTGCAAGGCCTGCGAATAAGGAATATCGCCATACAAATCCGTCAAAACGGAGAAAAAGTACGAGCGCATAATCAGGCCAACAGCCTGGAGATTTTCATTGTTAGTTGCCTTACCCTGCTTAATTAACTCATCGAAATCCTGCAAGCCATTAGCATAAAATCCATCCCATATACTTTGATAAGAACCTGGACGGAAAGCATAACGGTCTTCCTCAGTGTACTGAATTTTTGCCCAATGCTGAATAATTAACAGCCCTCCATCTTGGTTCGCAGGAACGTCAAAGAGGCGATAAACATTAGACTGCTCTGCATTTGTGAGAATATAAGCAGGGTTTCCTACAACAGCATTATTGGGATTTGTATTGAGTGAATCAAAATCCTTTTCGCAAGCACCAAGACTTAACGCGATAGGTAGTGCAAATGCAAGTTTTTGGTATTTAGAAAGCATACTGCCTGTATTTAGAAGTAAGACATCGTTTGGCTAGCGATGTTGGAATTACAGCGTAAAATTGACATTGAAACCGTAGCTCCGTACTGAAGGCACCTGCGTGGATTCTAATCCTTGAACGTTACCGTTATTGAACGACGTTTCCGGGTCGATACCAGGGGCTTTTGAGCTAATTAGCCACAGGTTACGTCCTACAAATGAAAAGCCGACACCCTTGATGAACGTACCGTCGATAACAGACTTCGGCAATTGATAACCCAATCGCACTTCACGCAGCTTGACAAAAGAGGCATCAAATACACTGCTTTCGCGAGCTGTATAAGAGTAATCATGATAGTAGTTTTCGGCAGAGTTACGAACATCATTAGGACGGTAAGACCCATCTGCATTCTGTATTACGCCCTGACCAATGATACCATCTTCACGGCCTACTAGCGTATTTGTGAGCGCGCCAGAATACGTGCCCCACATATAGGTCTCGCTTTGCAATGACCCACCTTGACGCGTATCTACAGTAAAGCTCAAATTGAGACCTTTGAAACTAAACTGGTTCGTTATGCCTCCAATCCAATCAGGTGTATAATACCCGAGAACACGCCGGGTAGGGTCTACTAGAGGTCTGCCATTAGCGCCATTTACAATCTGCCCGGCATATTCTCCATCTGGAACTCGCAAGAAAGCATCACCGAACAAAGCGCCATACCTCTCTCCTACACGCGCTTCTACGTTCACACCAAAACCAGAAGAACCAATCACATAATTTTTGATTTGCCCTTCTTTATCAAACTCCTTTACCCGGTTGCGGTTAGCAGCAAAATTGGCCGTTAGATTCCACTGAAAAGGGTTACTAGCAGATAGAGGTGCTACCGTCAAAATTGCCTCAATGCCTCGGTTTGTAAGCGTACCTGCATTCAATACACTTGCTGTATAGCCTGTAGCAGCCGAGGTTAACACCGTTAGAATCTGATCAGAGCTGGTTGCCTGATACGCCGTTACATCAAGGCCAATACGATTCTCAAGGAAACGCACTTCAGCACCTATTTCCGATGAACGGGTACGTTCGGGCTTCAAATTAGGATTGTAACGCACGTTATATACAGTCTGTACAGGCCGGGTGCCAAAAGCAGTAGCACCTGTGTAAATGTCCTGCAAACGGTACGGGTCTGTATCATTACCAACTTCCGCATATCCCCCTCGAATTTTAGCAAAAGACAGGAAAGAATCCGTGACGTTGAAAGCATCTGTTAATACTACAGAGGCATCAATCGAGGGATAAAAGAACGACCGGTTAGCGGCAGGTAGGGTAGAAGACCAGTCATTACGAACGGTACCTCCCAAGAAAGCAAAGTTCTTATAGCCTATTTTGGCAGAGCCATATACGCTATTAATACGTCTGTTTTGAATAGGATTTAGAATGGAGCTATTGTTAGAGTTTGCAACTCCAAAATTGTTGCCTGTTACTAAGCTTCCTGCTGCGTTTCCTAAAGCAAATAGGCCGGGGACAGCCAAGTCAGGAGCAGCAACTTGGCTTCTATTCAGTTTGTTATCCCGACGGTTAGCACCAACTAAAACATCCAGGTTAAAATCCTCATTCAAATTTCGGTTAGCAGTAGCTAAGAATTCGGTATTGCGTTCTAATACTCTAATCCTTTCTTCTGTATAGTCATCTTGTTCTGCATTGTTGCGTGTATCAGCTGGTACACGACGCTGGTTGAACTGATTATATATATCGTTAGTCGTCCGAGCAGTAAGATTCAACCAGTTTGTCAGCGCGTAAGTCAAAGTTAAATTACCAATTACCCTGTCCCGTTGGTCGTCATTGGTGGCTTGGCCTAGGATGTAGTAGGGATTACTGTGGTAGTTATTATTCCAGTTTTCGTTGCTACCTGTTCTCTCGTAAAGAGACTTCAAATCACGAACATCGACCTGGCGACCGTACCAGCTATACATCTGCTGCATAACGTTCAACTCATCATAACCCTGGCCTGGACGACGTCCCCGGGTTTCTGAATAGTTGATGTTAGTGCTCAGCTTAAACTTACTAGTAATGTCAACACCACCGTTTACATTCACTGTATTGCGCCGCAGGAAAGTATTATATAAAATGCCCTTGTTGTCAAGATTTGTATACGATACCCGGACACCTGCCTTATCGTTTCCACCCGACAGAGCAATATTATTTGTCAAAGTACGGCCCGTTTCAAAGAAGTGCTTCTTTATATTGTCTTTACCAGGACTTACCCAAGGAGTTGCCTCACGCACTCCATTCACAACTGGAGAATTATACTGAGGGATAAGACGACCATCCAAGCGCGGGCCCCAGCTTTCGTCAACGCCATCAGCAGTACCACCACCAGCACCATCAACATACGAGAACCTTCCTCCACTACCCTGGCCATATTGATCCTGAATATCAGGAACTTTCAACGGAGTCTCAAAAGATGTAGTACTGTTTACACTAATACCTATTCCACGAGATTTACGTCCTGATTTAGTTGTAATTACAACGACGCCATTAGCACCACGGGTACCATAAAGCGCGGAAGCAGTAGCCCCCTTCAACACGGTCATGCTCTCAATATCATCTGGATTGATATCTGATGCAGCATTGCCATAATCAATACCTCCCCCTGAGCCAGAGTTTGAAAAGCTTGAGTTATCAATAGGCTGGCCGTCAATTACGAATAGAGGTTGGTTGTTACCTGCAATAGATTTGGTGCCTCTGATTACAATACGTGAAGAGCTTCCTACTGCCCCTGTACTGTTTGAGATCTGTACACCAGCAATCTTACCGGCAAGTGAGTTGACCACATTAGTTTCACGAGCTTGAGTAAGCTCTGAACCTTTGATATCTTGTACTGCATATCCTAAGGAACGTTTTTCTTCTTCGCGTCCCAAAGCAGTAACTACCACTTCTCCTAACTGTTTCGTATCTGCCGATAAGGCTACATCAACATTACTTCCGCTAATAGGTCGATCGATACTTACGTAACCGATAGAGCTGAATGTAAGTGTAGTAGCGGAGCTTGGAAGATTTAGCGTATATCCACCATCAGCATTTGTTGAAGTGCCAATGGTAGTTCCTTTAACTATCACAGTTACGCCTGGTAATCCTTGATTATTAGAGGCATCGGTAACGCGTCCCGAAATAGTTCGATCCTGGGCTACTGCTTGCTGCAACAAGGCAGTAATCAGAATCAAGACTATAAGTAAGCCTTTTTTCATGTGATTAATTTTGGTGAATGAATTGAAAAAGAGGTGTAAGCGGATTGGTTTAGCATGGCAAGTATAAAGCAAAAAAATTACTGAGCAATAATTCATCTTAACTTTAGCTTAATCCTATAACATATAAGATATTCACTATATTTTCATATCGCAGATTGGTATAATTCGCAAAAAAGGCTTCTAAAAAATTTAAAAAATCATATATATTAGTTTTACCTACTGTAAGTATTAGGAAGAGAATTAAGATGTTGGCTAATGATTAGAGCGTAATCAATTGGATAGGGAAATGTCAGATACGTGTCTCGTAATAAAGCCTCAAATATGGTTACTAGTATCATTTCAGAAGCTGTTCAGAAAATCATGCGGACATCCTGCTATTCAGGAGGCTTCGCCTGAATCGTATTACAACAAAGCGATAGGAACGCGATTCGCCAACTCAACAGATCCGTTTAAAAGGTGGCTTTTAATGACTTCGCAGATAACTTTTCAGTGAACATTAGCATAGTTGTAATGAATAATCTATTAGGTCAGCATTTGATACGTTAAATTACAGTATTCATCATAAATATCTGACTACAAACAAGTTAAATAATATGCAATCATAATTAAAACCGTTCTGAAATAATAAAGCAATTACACAATTCAATTTTTTCCTATTTTTAACATCTTGATGGTATCACTTTAAGTGAATTTTGTTCTTTTAAACTCTTTATTGCATGAAAAAAGCTCTACTCATGAGTCTTCTGCTCATGATCACTCTGCTTCAGCAGGTAGCGGCACAGAGTCGGAGTATCTCTGGTCGTGTGACGGACCGGACTACTGGCGAAGGAATCCCAGGAGTTACTGTTTTAGTACAGGGTACTACTAATGGTATCTCTACCAATGCCGATGGTACTTATGTGCTTACAGTTCCTTCAATGGGTGGCACATTGCAGTTTACAGCCATCGGCTTTGTGCCAGTTTCGCGACCAATAGGTAGTGAGAGTCAGATTAACGTTGCTTTGGCACAAGATACACGCGAGCTAAGCGAAGTAGTTGTAACGGGTTACGGGCAGCAGCAGGAGCGGCGCGATGTGACAGGGGCCATTTCTACAGTAAAGGCTGAAGCGTTTAAAGATCAACCTGTTGTAGGTGTTGATCAAGCACTACAAGGTCGTGCAGCTGGCGTGCAGGTATTCCAGAACTCAGGTACACCTGGTTCTGGAATTGCCGTTCGGGTACGCGGCGCGGCTTCTATTAGCGGCAGCAACGAACCATTGTATGTGGTAGATGGTCTGCCCATTAATGGAGGTGGCAATAGTTCACAGCTTAGTACAGGCAACCAACAGGTCAACGCGTTAAACGACCTCAACCCGAATGACATTGCCTCTATTGAAGTATTGAAAGATGCTGCCGCTGCTGCTATTTATGGTTCGCGGGCTTCTAACGGCGTAGTGCTAATTACTACCAAGCGCGGTCAGTCTGGTAAAGCTCGAATTGACGTTGACTACTATACTGGCGCTCAAACTGTTTGGAAAAAGCCGAATATTATCAATGGCACTGAGCAGACACAGCTATTTCTCGACCAAATGATAAATCGCTATCCAGCTAATGCAGATGGTACAATCACCACAGACCCAGGCAGTAGCACTAGGCTTCCTGTCATTTATCGAAGCTACGCAGACTTAGCTGCTTATACTTTCGGCCCTGGTGGACGTACACGGACAAATGGTGTTTATTCGTATGTAGATGCTGGACCTGTACGTCCGCTCAGCCAATTTCAAGACCCAAGCACAGCTACCAGCACCAACTGGGCCGATCAGGTACTGCGCACGGCTGCTATTAGCAATTATGGCCTGAACATCTCCGGTGGTTCTGAATCAAACCGCTATCGGTTGTCGCTTGGCTACTTTGACCAGAAAGGTACCATTGTGGGATCAGGCTATAATCGTATAAGCGCCCGCCTTACTTTAGATAACAAGATTTCGGATAAAGTGAAGATGGGAGCTTCATTCGGTTTAAGCTCAGCCACTAATAACCGGATCAACAACGATAACAGCATTTACGGCGCTCTGACTACAGCGCGCTTGACTGCAGCCGACCTGCCGATCTATAACGCAGACGGTACTTACTATAAATCAGGCTCTATTGAAAATCCGGTAGCTGCCGTACGGGAACCATTCATTAAGTCGGTGAGTAACCGTCTGATTGCCACACAGTACACGGAGTTTCAGTTTATTAAGCACCTAACATACCGTGCTACCTTCGGATTGGACTTTTTGTATGGGCGCGATGATCGTTTCTATTCTACGCTAACCAATCCTGGTGCTGCTGTGCGCGGGGAGGCAACAGTAGCAACAATCCAGGAGCCAAATTTCAACCATTTCAGTGCTTTCACTTATACCAACACGTTTGGCACTGACCACAGCCTGACAGCACTGGCAGTAGCAGAATATCAGCGTGATGTGCAGAGCACGACGTTTGCGCAAGTGACCGGCTTTCCAAGTAATGCTATTCAGCAACTCTCGGCAGGGGCTACCAAAACAGCTGCTACCTCTTCTTCTACTTTGAATGCCCTATTCGGTGTATTAGCCAAGGTAGATTATTCATATAAAGGCCGCTATTTATTGAGTGCTAGTGTTCGCCGTGACCGTTCTTCCCGTTTCGGGGCAGACAATCAGGTAGGCTATTTCCCAGCAGCTTCGGCCGGCTGGCGTATCATTGATGAGAGTTTCCTAAAGGATCAGCAGATTTTGAGTGAGTTGAAACTACGCGGTAGCTATGGCGAAACGGGCAACCAGAACTTCGCCAACTTTGGCTCGCGGGGTCTTATTAGCCCTGGCTATAACTATCTGGATCAAGGTGGTCTCGTACTTTCTCAGCTAGCTAACCCTGATCTGAAGTGGGAACGTACACGCACTGCTGATCTGGGTGTTGACTTTGCCTTCTTGGACAACCGATTCTATGTATCGGCTGACGTATACAAGCGTAAGACCGATGATTTGCTACTGAATCAGCCTATCTCTGCCAATACTGGCTTTACAAGCTATAGCGCCAATATTGGTAATCTAGAAAACAAGGGACTTGAAATCAACCTGAATACGGTTAACGTTCGGGGCGTAGAAGGTGCTTTCAACTGGGAAACCAACTTCAACATCAGCTTCAACCGCAACAAAGTAACGGCCCTTTCCTCAGACACCAGCCCAACGGGTCTGGCTTCAGGATTTGCCAGCCGTCTTAAGGTAGGCGAGCCGCTAGGTGCTTTCTATGGATACCGTGTTGACCACATTATCCAATCGCAAGCTGAAATTAATGCGCTGAATGAAGCAGCGCGGGCAGCTACAGGTCGCGCTACTGCCACGTACCAAACGGCTAGCACTAGCCCTGGTGACATCAAGTTCAAAGACTTGAATGGGGATGGCGTTATCACTGCCGACGACCAAGAAATTATGGGTAATGCTCAGCCTAAGTACTACGGCGGTTTTGGCAACACGCTTCGCTATAAAGGCTTTGATTTGAATGTGCTACTTCAGTTCAACGTAGGCAATGAAATCTACAATTCGGTTAAGTCCTATACGCAAAGCATGAGCACATCATACGGGCAAGATAAAGCTGTGTTGAATCGCTGGACTCCAGAAAACACTAATACGGATATTCCACGCGCCGTTTACGGTGACCCAAATGCGAACAACCGTACCTCGGACCGCTTCTTGGAAGATGGCTCGTTTGCCCGCTTCAAGACTGTAACACTAGGTTACAACTTGCCAACAACGCTGCTTACGCGCATTCACATGCGCTCGGCACGAATCTACGCGCAGGCGCAGAATCTGGTGACATTCACTAACTATTCAGGTCTCGACCCAGAGGTAAACACCTTCTCGGGTAACAACCAGTCTTTGGGAACAGACTTCTTCGTTTACCCGCAGGCTCGCACCATCACCGGGGGCATCACGCTTGGTTTCTAATCTTCTTGCTCATTTCATTCATGTCCATATTTTCCTTTCATCAATTTGCTACTCGCTCAGCCCTGCTGCTGAGTTTGGGCTTAGCAGTCGGAGCCTGCGATAAGGCTATCGATGTAGAGCCTCGCAACGCCGTTAGCTCTTCCACTGGCTATGCAACCAAAGAAGACGCTGCTGCTGGTCTCCTGGGTGCTTATGATGCAGTGCAATCTACCGATTATCAAGGGGTAGGGTACTCTTCTATGGTAGAGCTAATAGCTGGCAACATCACGCACGTTGGCACCTATAATACTACCTACGGCTACGCTGGCCAGAACTTATTGCTGCCAGACAACGTGCAGATCAGCAACACGTGGAATATCATCTATGATGGTATTAATCGTGTTAATTATCTGCTGGAGCAGAGTGAAAATATCACTGATCCTGCTTTTCCCAAGCTCACAACCCAGGGGGAGGCACGCGCGTTGCGCGCCTATCATTACATGAATCTGCTAAGCGCCTGGGGCGGTTCCGAAAATGGCTATGGCTACGACGGGGGGGCAGGCGTTCCGCTCCGCCTTACTGCCACTACTGCTGTAGGCGAACAAACTGCTCCTATTGCCCGTGCTTCCGAAGCCGACGTGGCTGCTGCCATCCGTGCTGACTTAGATTTTGCTATTACTAACTTGACAGGCAATTCAGGCACGCGCATCACCAAGAATGCGGCACTAGCTCTACGCGCCCGCTTCGAGTTGCAGATGCGTAAGTATGAAGATGCGCTAAAGTATGCGAAGCAGGTGGTTTCTGTTCCCACAGATTTTGCGGGAGCTGCTCTTACTGGCACAACGGCGCCTGATGCTATTTGGCAAGTTGCTTTCTCTAATACTGATCAAAACTTTTACGCCTTTTATTGGTATCCTTCTCCAGGTGGGCGAAATGAGTTTAACCCTGGCCAAAGCTTAGTATCCGCGCACCCTGCCGGCGACAAACGACTGGCTATTAACGCCGCTACCAGCCCAGCCGGTACTACCTTAAAGTATACGCGCACAGCAACACGTGATGATCCATTCAATGCAGTGCGCTATGCTGAAGTAGTACTAACCATAGCTGAAGCAGCTGCCCGTACAGGCGACTTAGCAACTGCTACTACCCAATTGAATGTTATTCGTAAACGTGCTGGGCTAGCTAATACGCAGGCTACCACAGCCAACGACCTAGTAGCAGACATTCTATTGCAGAGAAGGCTTGAATTGGCTTACGAAGGCATTTATTGGTTTGATCTGCGCCGCACCAATACAGTGCAGCAAGCTTTGCCTACGTACACACAAACTTTCCGAAACCTATTTCCGCTGCCTCAGCGTGAAGTAAATTTGAGTAATAATCTTGTAGCTCAGAATACAGGTTATTGAATCAGAACTAACTCCATATGATCAAAAATGCCTCGCTACGAGTAACGAGGCATTTTTGATTATATGGAGTCAATTCGCATCACTATTTTTTCGTCCATATCACTACTAAGCCATGCAATAATTTTCTTAGCTACCTCATTCGACGCAGCCAACTTCTTATCTTGATGCAATGCCTTAAACCGCTCTGCCTCACTAAAACTTTGCCCGTCTGCTCCCCGAATTTGCTCTTGCATACCCGTATCTACTACCCCTGGCGCTAGCGCCCGGATGCGGATGCCAGACCCACGCAAGTCTTGCTCTTTCTGCGCTACTTGACTCAGCATTTCTAATGCTGCTTTGGAGGCACAATAGGCACCCCAACCATCCACAGGGCGCTGAGCGGCGCCGCTGCTGATGTTGAGAACAGTGCGCGGCACATTCAAACTAGAGTAAGCGCTCAAGAAAGTATTCATCAGCATAGCGGGGGCCACTAGATTTACATCGAATACGAAGTTGTAGTGCTCGTTGGTCTGTTCGCCTACGTAGGCTATTTCACCTAGCACACCAGCGTTGTTAATGAGCGTGATGCTGTCAGCGTCTGACCAAGTGGGGAATATTTTCGTGATGTTGTTTTGCAGCGCTTCCATATCCGATAGGTCCAGGGGCTGATGCTGGTACCGTTCGTGCTCAATCGTGGCGTTGCGCGATACGCCTAGCACTTTGGTATCGGGGTAGGACAGCACAGCCTCTGCAAGGGCTTTGCCTAAGCCACGGCTAGCGCCTGTGATAATGTAGTATTGCATGGAATGAGTAGGTGAAGTACGAAAACGGGCGGGCCGATCAACGGCGCACTGCCCTCTCGCGTACTACCGCAGAGGGAATGCGCCGTTGATCGGCCCGCCCGTTTTGACTGTGCGTTACCTCAAAGGATATATTGGGTCAGGTCGCGGTTGCGCACCATGTCTTTCAGGCGTTCGTCTACTAGTTCGCGCGTAATTTGAATGCGGGCATTAGCACCGATTTTATCCGGTACGTCGAACAGGATATCGTTGAGTAGGCGGCTCATGACCGTGTGCAAGCGACGTGCACCGATGTTTTCCACCTCGCTGTTTACCTCAAATGCAATTTCGGCCAAGCGCTCCAGGGCCGAGTCGTCAAAGGTCAATTCTACCTCTTCAGCTTGCAGCAGAGCTTCGTACTGCTTGGTAAGCGCATTTTTGGGGTCTTTTAGGATCAGATAGAAATCCTCTTTGGTGAGGCTTTGCAGCTCTACCCGGATGGGGAAGCGGCCCTGTAATTCCGGAATCAGATCGGAAGGCTTGGCAACGTGGAAGGCACCGGCGGCAATGAACAGAATATGGTCGGTATTGAGGATGCCGTACTTAGTGCTGACAGCCGAACCTTCTACGATGGGTAGTAAGTCACGCTGCACACCTTCGCGGCTTACGTCGGGGCCACCGCCGCCTTTGCCGCTGCGGCTGGCTACCTTATCAATTTCGTCGATGAAGATGATGCCTGAGTTCTCGGCGTGGCGCAGAGCTTCTTCCTTCACCTCCTCCATATCGATGAGCTTGGCAGCTTCCTCATCTAGCAGGATGCGACGGGCTTCGGCAATCGTGACGCGGCGCTTGCGGGTTTTCTTGGGGAGCATATTGCCCAGCATG
This sequence comes from Hymenobacter profundi, assembly GCF_019334315.1. Taxonomy (GTDB): domain Bacteria; phylum Bacteroidota; class Bacteroidia; order Cytophagales; family Hymenobacteraceae; genus Hymenobacter; species Hymenobacter profundi. The sequence goes on along the minus strand of NZ_JAHWGL010000011.1, from coordinate 2,039 downwards.
TCTTGTAAGCCCGACAGCGAAGCCTCATCCATACCGGTCTGGCCTCCTAGGATACCGATGCCGGAAGAACTGCTTTGTTCTACCTTAATCTCAATCTTACGCTCGTCTAACTCACCGCTGCGGATTTTCTCGCGGAATTTGTCGCGCGTGCGCTCGTTCAGCTCCTGGTCGGAGGTAGGCACTTGGTTACCATCGGTGCCGAAGCCTACTCCCTGCCGGGTAGCAGGCGTAGCACTGCCGGAAATAGGCGGAATCAAAGCATCCAGGATAATATCTTCTACTACTTGCGCAGCCTGAGCCTTCACGGCTTCCTTGCGGCGCAGCTTCACCATGTTCACCGACTGCTCGGCTAGGTCGCGCACCATGCTTTCTACGTCGCGGCCCACGTAGCCTACCTCCGTAAACTTGGAGGCTTCCACTTTGGTAAAAGGTGCGTCGGCAATGCTAGCGAGGCGGCGGGCAATTTCGGTTTTGCCTACCCCCGTGGAGCCAATCATCAGGATATTATTGGGCACGATTTCGCGCTGCATTTCGATGGGCGCGTGCAGGCGGCGCCAACGGTTGCGCAGGGCAATGGCCACGTGGCGCTTGGCCTCGTGCTGACCAATGATATACTTATCCAGCTCGGCTACTATCTGAGCCGGCGTCAGAAAAACATCGGATTCTATCATACATCAAGAGTGAAAGCGCCCAAAAGATGTGCTTGGGCGATATGGTGAAGAAGCAACTATCCGGCAAAACGTTGCCCGAGGTACTGCTTCTGCCACAAATACTGATTTAGCCAGTCAGGGTTGTGTTTTATCCGTTGCTACCCGACAGAGTTACCGGCTCCTCCCCTACTTCTCCTTCGTAAACAACGAATCAATGTTGCGGGCAATGGTGAAATAATTGGCGGCGCCCGAAGCATGGTAGCCCGCCCGCGTGTAGTCGAGCTGGAACTGACTGATGCGCACCATAGCTCCAAAGCTAAAGCCTGCGCCCCCGCCTATATTGGCCAACCGTAATTCGCGCCGAGCCAAATGGTTGTACCCTGCGCGCAGATGTAAATTTTTGCTAAGCAACAGTTCACCGCCTACGGCAAAGTGTCGAGTAATTTTGTCGCCTAAGCTTTTCTCAGGTACAATGGGGTCACCGTTTTCATCGAGCTGGGTGCTTTGGGTAGGATCGAGATACACGATGTCCAGCTGCTGCAAGTGGTGCGCCGTGAGAGAAAAGCGAAACGGTAGGTGCTCAGGTTTGAAGGAGGTACCCAGCTCCACATTCAGCGGCATGGGCTCACGGCCGGAGCCGGTGTAGGGTTTCACCTGATACCCCAGGTTGCGCACCGCCAGCCCTACTGTAAAATCCTGATCTGGGTGCTTGAACAGCGCGCCTGCATCGACCAGCACACCCACCGAATGGTTGCCGGCAATGCCCGATACCGCCAGCTTCAGCGTGCCGCCCAGCGTGAAGTTGCCGCTGGTGTATGAATCGGCCACGCTGGCGACGTATTCGTTCACCGAAAACTCCCCGATAACGTTGCCCGCCGCATCTACCTGCTGAAACTCGCCGTAGCTCAGATAGTTAAGCCCTACCCCAAACCGACCAGCCTGTTGAGTATTAAAAACATACACGGCGCTGGTTTGACCGATATCCGCTAGATAGTCGACGTAGCTCAGGGCCAGCCTACCATCCATTTCCTGGTTCAAAAGAGCAGGATTGGCGAAAAGCATGGTCCCGTCAGCATCGCGGGACGAAACGTTGGCGCCGCCCAGAGCTGCTAGCTTGGCACCAGCAGGCACGTTTAGAAACGAGAAAGCACGCCGCCCGCCAATTTGCGCGGCCGCTGGTTTGGCTGTTCCCACCACCAACACGCTGACAATTCCTAACAAGTACTGACGTAGCGGTGCAATCATTGGCGGAAGATACTGAGGAAATTACAAGGTTGGGCTTTGAAACATTCCACTAACGCAGAACGTCATATTTGATCTGGCGTCCGCTTGTCGAAGCATCTCGCTCGCTCCGTTGTACACTATCCAACGGAGCGAGCGAGATGCTTC
>NZ_JAHWGL010000119.1 GCF_019334315.1 Hymenobacter profundi | reverse complement strand
ACGTTTTTCAATCCACCATTTCACAACTTCACAAACTCACAACTTCGCTACTCACCCTCCCTGCTGGCCGCTGCTGCCGCTTTTGCTGTCGTTGTTTTGGATGCTGCGACGGCGGCGTTGTGGTGCGCCTGAGTCTACCTTGCCAAAGCGGTAGCTGAACGACAGCCGCACGCTGCGCTGGTAGCTGAAGAAGTTGCTGCGGCTAACGAAGTTGGGGGTGGTAGTGGTATTGCGGAAGTTGATGCCGCTTTGCAGGAACGTATTGGCATTCAGGGTCAGGTCGGCTTTGTCATTGAGGAAGGTGCGCTTCAGACCCAGCGAATAATAGTAGTAGCCCGAGTTGCGCGACTGAAGCTGCACCCAGCCGGCGTAGTAACCGGCGTAGAACTGCGCCGTGTACTTCTCCTTGAACTTGTACGAAGAGTTGGCGCTGACATTATAGAGAAAACGGCTGCTAGTGCGGTTCAAGGCCACGCTTTTCAGATGCACGTAATTCAAATCCACGTTGCCACCTATCTGTAGACCTTTCACGGGCCGCACCGAGGCATAGAGGTTGGAGCCGATGGTGCTGCTGTTAGCAATGTTCTGGAAGGTAGATTCGCTACGAGCAAGGGTATCGTTGTACGTCAGCACCGACTCGATGGAGTTGTTGGTGCGCCGCCCGTAGAGCGAGAGCGTAAGCGACGACTTCTCGGAATACGTGTTGTAGGAAACATCCAGGTTCTGGGTCAGTTCGGGGCGCAGCTCGGGGTTGCCGTAGGAAATGTTGCGCGGGTCGGTCTGGTTGACGTAGGGGTTCAGGAAGTAAATCTGGGGGCGCTGAATGCGGCGGGCATACGTGAGGCCCAGCGTTTGCCCATCCTTTTTCAGGTTGCGGGTGGCGCTTAGGGTAGGCAGCACATTCAGGTAGTCGTTGCGAAACCGACCATTCTCACCCACAAACTCACCTTTGATGTCCGTGTACTCAGCCCGTGTGCCCAGCGTGAAGCTATACTTTTTGCCCAGGCTGAAGCCCAGGCTACCGTACGCCGCCAACACGTTCTGCCGGTAGTCGAAAGCATTGGAACGAAGGTCATTTCGGGCGAAATCCGTCTGCTGGCCCGTGCGCAGCGTATCCAAGTCGTAGTCGCTATTTACCTGACGCAGAATAGCTTTGGCGCCGGTTTCCAGCGTGGTCTTGCCCTTGAAGGGGTGCACGTAGTCGGTTTGGATGGTGGTTTCGCGGTTCAGGGCCAGGTTTTCGCTTCGCTCCTGGTATTCCAGCGGGTTGCCGTTTTCCACTAATTCGGGAGCACGAAACTGATCGAGCGTATAGTTCTGGCGTGAGCGGCTCACAGAGTGCTGCCCTAGCACGCTCCACTCGCGGCGGGGCTGGTCCTTGAACGTGCGCGTGTAGCCGGCACTCACATCGTAGTTGCGCGAGGGCGTGCGCTGCCGGATATCGCGTGTGTATAGCGTGTCTAGGCTGTTGTATTGTTCCAACTGAGGCAGCACTCGGTACTCATTGAACAGGTCTTGGTCGTTGACGGAGTGATAGGCGTTGCCGGTGAAGTCCAGCGTGAAGCCGCTCTGCTCGGTGGGGTCGAAGGTAAGTCCTACCTTGCCAAAGCCTCCACCGCCGCGCGACTTGTTTTCCGTATTCTGGGTGAGTTGGCCAATGGCCCCATCCAGGTAGTCGGTGCGGGAGCTATTGCTGCGGCCGGGGTATTGGTTGTAAAAACCGCTGAGGCTGCTGGTGAAGCCTACCTTGCCACGGCGGGCATTCAGGGCGCCGTTCAGGTTCTGGTTGCGGTTGCCTACTGCGACACCCACGCGCCCGTTCACGCCCTGCAACGAGTTCTTCTTCAATACAATATTCACTACTCCGCCTGTGCCCTCGGCATCGTACTTGGCCGATGGGGTAGTGAGCACCTCCACGGCTTTGATCTGGTCGGCCGGAATCTGCTTGAGCGCTTCGGCCAAGTTGCCAGCCAGGATGGCCGAGGGCTTGTTGTTGATAAGCACGCGCAGGTTGCTGGAACCGCGTAGCTGCACGTTGCCGTCGGCGTCCACGTTCAGCAGGGGCGTTTTGCGTAGTACATCGGAGGCGGTGCCGCCGGTGTTGGTAGCGTCGGCCTCGGCATTGTATACAATGCGGTCGGGACGGGCTTCTACGAGCGGCTTTTCGCCTACCACCGTTACCTCGCCTAATTTCTGCGAGGTGGCCGCCAGCGTTAGTTGGCCCATGTCCTTGGCGGTGGCACCTAGCGTCACGGTTTCGGTGCGGCTGGTGTAGCCCACAAAGCTGACCACCAGCCGGTAGGTGCCAGCCGGAGCCGTCAGCACAAAGCTGCCTTTCTCGTCGCAGGCCGCGCCGGCTACGGGTTTATCGCCGGTAGGGGGTAGGAGGGCCACCGTGGCAAACGGCACGGGCTGCTTATTCGCCTCGTCGAGCACGGTGCCTGTGAGGCGAGTAGAGGTGCTCTGGGCCGTAGATGTCGGCGCCGAATGGGCCTGTACGGTATGGCCGTAGCCAAGTGCGCTGGCAAGCAGCAAATAGGTAATGTAATGCTTCATACAACTATAAAAAGGAAGGCGATAAAGAGCACGATAAGGAGCAACCGGGCCAAGGATTCAGAAAGGATAAATTAGGTTGCACCGGCTAGCCAACGCCAAACATAGATCAATTGTGATATAGACGATGTTAAATTTATATAAACTCACTACGCGGGCTTATCAAAGTGCTAATTGCTTCAATAAAAGGCAGTAAAGTCCTACTAATTAGGCCTGTTGATTTCGTTGAAAGAAGTAGGCCATCTGGTACGGCGTGGGCTTAGTTCGTTGAAAATTAACTGGACATAAAGCGCTAGTTTGTTATTTGTGACGGCCTACCCCCGTGCTTCGCTTATGTCCCTTTCGCTTTCTGCTACTGCGGCCGTGCGCCACCGGCTACGGCCCTGGTTACCCGCATGGCTGCCACTTCGGCCGTGGCCCCATGTGGTGTGGCTGGCGCTGCTGCTGTTCACCGATTTTCAGCTGTGGTACGGCCAATTTGGCCTGTACTACCAGGAAACTGAAACCGGCTGGCATTTTCTGCTGAAAGCGCTGTGGGTGGATGTGGTGGATTGCGCGCTGTTTTACTTTAACTGGATCGTATTGTCGCGCCTGCTCCCGGCGCGGCGGCTGGTGCTGTATGCCGGCGCGGTGGTAGGGGGCGTGCTGGTGTTTGCCGCGTTGCGCATCGGCCTCAGCGTATTCTATGCTGAGGGGGTGCAGCAGTTCAAGCTTGCTGAACACGTGCGAATGCTCAGCAACTACCATTTGGGGCTAGGGCTACTGATTATAATTCTCAGCGGCAGCCTGCGCCTGGCCGTCGACTACCTAGAGGAGCGCGACAACCGCCGCGAGTTGCAGGCCCAGCATCTGGTCACGGAGTTGTCGTTGCTGAAAGCGCAGGTAAACCCGCATTTTCTGTTCAATACCCTCAACAATATCTATGCCCTCACGCTGCAACATTCGCCCCGTGCCCCCGAGGCCGTCTTGCGTCTGTCCGAAATTATGCGCTACGTGCTCTACGAAAGTGGCGCCGATACCGTGCCGCTAGCCAGGGAACTGACGCACCTGCGCGGCTTCCTGGATTTGCAGCGTCTGCGCTTGCCCGGCAACGCCGCGGAGGCCGTGCAGCTGCACATAGTCCTGTCGCCCGGTGCCGACTACGTGTTTCCAATAGCACCCATGCTGCTGTTGCCGCTAGTTGAGAATGCCTTCAAGCACGGCCACTTGCTGGCGCCGGCGCCTGCTATCCGGCTAGATCTGGAAGTAGATGCGGCCGGCGCGTTGTGTTTTACGGTGCGCAATGCAGTGGCCGCGTCGCCAGCAGCTCCGCTGGAAGCGCCCGGTGGGGTAGGGCTACCCAACCTGCGGCGGCGGTTGGCGCTACTGTATCCGCAGCGCCATGCGTTAACCATCAGCACCACCGAGCAAGCGTATTGTGCTACCCTCACGGTGCAGCTACGCCCCACGGCCGTTATCTTATAAGTCTATGGAAAGCTCTTCTGCGTTACGTGTACTGTCCTGCGTCCTCATCGACGACGAGCCGCTGGCCCTGGATGTGCTGGCTAGCTATTGCGCCCAGCTGCCATTTTTGGCCGTACAAGCCCAGTTTCACGATGCCGCGGCGGCGCTGGCATTCCTTCGCACGCACCCCGTCGATGTAATTTTTCTGGATATCCAGATGCCCGGCCTCAATGGGTTGCACCTAGCTCAATTGTTACCCGCGCCTGCCTCGCGCATCATCTTCACCACTGCCTACGACCAATACGCCGTGCGCAGCTACGAGCTGAACGCCACTGATTATCTGCTGAAACCTGTGGCGTTCGAGCGGTTTGTGCAGGCTGTGAGCAAGGTATACGGCGGCGCAGAGCGCAACGAACCAGCACTTCCCGCATTGCCAGTAGAGCCGCCACCCGAGGCTATTTTGGTGCGACATGATGGCCAGCTCCGCCGGGTAGCCTTCACCGAAATTCAGTATATCGAAGGCCGAAAGGAGTACCTGCTGATACATACCACCCAAGGTAAGCTGCTCACGTTGCAGTCGTTTCGGCGGGCCGAGGAAGTGCTGCCGCCCGCCCGGTTCGTGCGTATTCACCGCTCCTACCTTATTGCCCTGGCGCATGTGGAGTACCTGGAGCGCGGCCGAGTGCGGGTAGCTGGGCAGCTCCTCCCCATTGGCGACACCTACCGCGAAGTACTGTTGGAGCGGTTGAGGGGGTATCAGCAGTTGTGAGGGTAGGGAAGTTTGAAAACAGTAAAAGGCCGTCCTGCTGAGCAGGACGGCCTTTTTATTGGAGGCTCTCACGCCTCAAAAAGCATTGGCTTACGAAGCCAGTTTCTTGGCAATCTGGGCAGTGTGCTTGCCCTGGAAGCGGGCACCTTCCAACTCGTTTTCGCTGGGCTGCCGCTCGCCCTGGCCACCGGCCACGGTGCTGGCGCCATAAGGCGTGCCGCCAGTTACTTCTTCGTGGCCCATCTGGCCCTGCCAGGCGTAGGGTAGGCCCACCAGAATAATGCCGTGGTGCAGCAGCGCCGTGTGCATGGCCCGGATGGTGGTTTCCTGACCGCCGTGCTGGGTAGCTGTGCTTACAAAAGCGCCGCCCACTTTGCCTACCAGTGCACCTTTTGCCCACAGGCCGCCGGTGCTATCGAGATAGGCTTGTATCTGGCCGCACATGTTGCCGTAGCGGGTAGGGGTACCCAGGATGATGGCGTCGTACTCCGTCAATTCGTCGGGGGTGGCTACTGGTACGTGGGCAAAAGCTTTCTGCGCTTCGGTGGCGCCTATTTTATCGAGCACTTCCTGAGGTAGGGTTTCGGGAACGCGCTTTATCACTACTTCATTGCCGTCTACTTCGCGGGCGCCTTCGGCAATAGCTTCAGCCAGTTTATACACGTGGCCATACGTGGAGTAGAATAGGATGAGCGTTTTCATGGGCAGAATAAAAAGTGAAGAAAAGGACAGTTGAACCGGCAACCACCGGCAAGACAATATATGTACATACATTAAATAGTGCTATATAGTTGTGCTACTTGAATTTAGTTTATTTTTAAAATTCTGATAATGAAAGAGTTGATAAATAAAATGCCGTAACTATATTATCGTTTGCAACCTTGCCCAGGGTAGGTAGCATCTACCACACACAATCGTTAGCCACGCCCTTTATCTGCTTCCTATTTTACTGTTCCGCGTTGTATGTTGCATCCGTACTGCTGCCCCTGCGCCTTTCAAGCTATTTCTGTAAACTCTATTGCTGCCTGCCCTGGTAGCCTGGCCCGATGAGTGCGCTAGCTAGTGCTATTGGGGTTTCGGGGGCGTTGCGCGGACTGCTCAGCCGACAAACGGCCGAAGAGCTACCCGCACCAACCGCCGCCGTGCGCCGCCTGACGCCCCCCGCCCAACTCACCGAAGCCGAGCTGATTGACGGTTGCCTGAATGGTAGCCGGCTGATGCAAAAGCACCTCTACGAGCGGTTTGCGGCGCGTATGATGGCCGTGTGCCTGCGCTACGCCCAAACCACTTTCGAGGCCGAAGACGTATTACAGGAAGGCTTTCTGACGGTATTTAAGAACCTGGGTAGTTTCCGGCGGGAGTGCCCGCTGGAGTTCTGGATCCGGCGCATTATGGTGAATGCCGCCCTGCGCCAGCACCGCCGCAACATGCCCCTGGTAGCGGTAAGCGACGGTGGCGACTACCCCGAAGACCTAGCTGGGGAAGAATTTGTACTGGCTAACTATGCCTTTGAAGACCTACTGAGCATCGTGCAAGAGTTGGCCCCGCGCTACCGCATGGTGTTCAACCTGTTTGCCATCGAAGGCTACAGCCACAAAGAAATTGGGGAGATGCTGGGCATCTCCGAGGGCACCAGCAAATCGCAATACTCGCGGGCCCGCGTTATTTTGAAGACTAAACTTGAGCGCCTCGACGCGCAACATTCTCATGGGCACCTCCGCAAATAAAGCCGCCCCCACCTCTCCGGACCCCCGGCCTACCGGCGACCTGGAGTACCTGTTCCGGCAAAAGCTGGGCGAGGCCGAAGTCGCGCCCCGCTTCCAGCTGTGGGAGCAGCTCGATCACGACCTACTGGTTCAACAAAACGAAGCCTACCGCAAGCGGCTACTGATGCACCGCTGGGTAGCGGCTGCCTGTGTGCTGCTGCTATTGAGCGTGGGCGGTTGGCTAGGCGTACAGCAGCTACAACCCTCTATCTCCCCAGAACTAGCCGGCACCACCCCCGCCGACCGTACCGCCACCGATTATTCCGCTACTGCCGCTGGGCGCCGGGCTGCCGCGGCACAAGCTGGCTCCCTGGCAGAAGCCGGAACTGTACCAGCAGCTCAGGAAGATGAATTGAACATGGCCGCTGGGCTTGAGAAAACAGCTGGCAGCAATCAACTGCTGGCCGCGTTGTCGCAGCCGGAAGGGGGTTTGATGGAGGAGGGTGCTTACACCAAGGGGCAACAGGTTGGCGCTGGTGCCGGCGCTTCCGCTGGGTTTGCTAATACGTTCTCGCGCAACGGCTCGCCGGTGTTTGCCGCGTATACGCCCGCTACTACCGAGGCTAACTACAGTATCAAAGCGGGTGCTAGCACCTGGGATTTACTTACGGCGCGGGCAGCGCGGTTGGGCTCGGCCCTGGGCCGCTTCACTCACCCCGATACGCTGAAGCCTTCCTTGCTGGCCACGCCGCCCATGCTGGCGGCCGTGATGCCACCGATGGGAGAAGAAGAGAAAAAGAATAAAGCGTTGGGCGGCTGGCGCTTCGGCGGCTCGCACGCTGTATCGGCTTTCAACCCCAACATCAACTTCGCGCAGGCCAGCGCCCAAAGTACTTCTTCTGCCATCAACAACTTGGCAATGCTGGATAGCAGGGGCGTGCAAAACGTGGCCTACGAAACCGGTGCTGCTGAGTACCGCCAAAACCTGCGCGCTGGGGTAGGACAGCGTATGGCCCTCACGGCGGCCCGCTCTGTGGGCAAGCACTGGGTGCTGCTGGCCGGCGTAGAAGCCGCCGAGTACCGCGCCTCCTCCGAAACGTCGTTTTCGTCGGTAGCGCAGAGCGAAACGGCATTTGCCGGTCGCGCTACGGCTGCATACGCGGTTCCGGATAACTCCTTCGCGAATAATTATGTGGCGGCCCGCCCCGCCGTGGCCTACACGGCCACGCCGCGCGCCACTTCCTACCGCTACCGCACGGTGGGCGTGCCCGTGGCTGCTCGCTACGGTTCGCAGAAAACAGGGGTGTCGCTCTACGCCAAGGTAGGCGCTGCTGTGGACCTGCTGCTGGGTAGCCGGGTAGAGGTAGCCGACGAAGCTGCCGCCACGCGGGACTACTCGCTAAGCACTGCCGATTCGCCCTACCGTCAGGTGATTGCCACGGTGCGCGGCGGTGGCGGCGTACAGTACCGTCCGGCTGGCGCCACCTGGGCCATCTTGGCCGGCCCTACCGCCGAAGCCGGCCTCACTACCCTCAACCGCGACCCAGCTCAGGCGCTGCTGCGCCGCTCGCGGCCGTACATGGTAGGGGTAGAAGCCAGCGTAGAGTTTGGCGGCGGCAAGGCCGTGACCGTGCATTAGTAACTCATTCTTCGCATAGCGCCTTTATTGACCTATGAAATCCATGCTGGCTTTGCTGAGCCTGAGTCTATTGCTGGTAGAATGTAGTAAAGACGACAGCGTGCCCAATGCTATTCAGGCTAAGATTGCCGAATTGAAGAAGAACCCCAAGCAGAATCCGCCCGCCGTGGTATACAGCTACCTCTACCACGGGCAGGTTGTCTACACAATCTCCAGCGACTGTTGCGACCAGTTCAATTACCTGTACGATAAAGACCTAACTATCATTTGCGCCCCCAGTGGTGGCCTCACCGGCCGCGGCGACGGCCGCTGTCCCGACTTTGCTACCGCTGCCACCCAGGAGCACTTGCTATGGCGTGACTCCCGCTAAAAGCTGGTTGCGTTATACCGGTGGGCCGTTGAAAGGGTGTAGAGACACATACTTGCGTCTCATCGTTGAACGAGATGGCGCACGCGACGAGACGCAAGTATGCGTCTCTACACGTTCATAGACGAGACTCAAACAGCCTCTAAGGTATCAGATTCTCTCAATCTATTATGTCTATCTCTAGTAGCGTATTGCTAGTTTATTATCAATAAGAAGCCCCACGTAGTGTACTACGTGAGGCTTCATGCGTTCAGGCGAATTTCGCCTAGGCAGACTATTCAGTAGCTAATAGCTTGCTCATGATAGGTGCTGAGGCTCTTTAAATTAGGCTGCAGATAGGGCACAGCAAAGTGCGTACCTTCAAAAAAGATGTTCTGCTTTTGCAGTTGCGCTTGCAGGGTAGGGCTGGCGGTGCGTGTAAGCTGCTGAATAGTTTTACCATGCTGGTCAACTACGGTTACTTCTAGTGTTGCGCCCGTGTGTCGCGCTTGCAGCGTGGCACCGGCCGGCAGCGACACCGCAACCTCCTCAAAGCCGGGCAGCGAAAACCGCATGGTAAGCGCCACGCCCACCGCCTGCACGGAGTACGTACTGGTAGCCCCGGTTTGATAGTGCGCCCGCAACTGCCCCGCGCCTACAGCCACGGCAAAGGCTACATCCGTCAACGCGGAGGGTAGGCACGGCCGAACAACGACTTCATTGCGCAGCATATCGGGCCGTATGCCCAGGAAATACTGGTACCACACGCGTAGCTGCTCAGCATTAGACCACGCCTGCAAGAACGTGCCCGAGGGCTTGCCCCGCGTTTGGCCAGGGCGGGGTAGGGCATCGGCGTTTTCGCTGAGGCTACCCACGGCGCCCTCGGCCAGCGCCTGGTGGTTCATGCGCTCAAACAGCTGGTAGGCAATGTCAGGCTGATTTTCTTCCAGCATCCGCTGCATGGCCATGCCGTTGTTCCAAAGCCAGACGGTGCCGTTGTGGTAGGCCGCGTCTTTGTGGTAGTAGTGCCAGTTTTCGTGGTAGGGGTGGAAATCCAGGTCGTGCTGACTGAGCGAGGCCACGCCCCACGGGTACACCAGCTCCTGCCACACCAGCTTAGTGAGTTGCATCCGGCGTGCCGGGTCGGGCACCAGGGAGTAGGCATAGAGCTGGTTAGGCCGCAGTTGAAAGTCGCGCTGGCCGGTGGCGGTGAGGCGGTCGGCCATGTGGGGGTGCTGGGCATCGAAAAAATCCTGCGGAAACTGCTGCTTCACCTTGGCCGCCACGGCGCGCCACTGGCGGGCGCTGGCGTCGTCGTGCAGGTAGTCGGCTAGTTGGGCGCTGGCTTGCAACTGCTCATACCACAGCGCCTGAATATCGTTGGCGCGGTTGCCGCGGGGCGAAAGCGGCGTTACGTTCTTGATTTTGGCGTCCATCCACGTATCGGCATCGTCGTGGGTGAGGTAGCCGTGGGCGTCTACCCAATACTTCAGCGAGCCTTCGGCGGCGCGCTTCACGGCCGGGTAAAACTCTCGGATGGCGGCCGTGTCGCCGGAGTAGCGCAGGTAATCGAGCATTTCGATAACGAAGCGCGGCGTGCCGTCAGTGGTATTGTAGATGATGTCGTCGGGGCGGGCACGGTTGGGCACACGGCCGTAGTCTTTCGAGGTAGGATCGAGGTTCTGGAACTTAGCAAACGACAGCAGAATCTTCTTAGCCGTCTCAAACTGCCCCGTTACGAGGCAGGCGCCGGGTAGGGAAATGAACAGGTCGCGGCCCCAGTAATCGTTGAACCACGGCAGGCCCGCGTAGATGCCCCAGCCCTGCTGGTTGGTCACCAGCTCGTCGGTGGTCAGCAGCAGCCAGGGTAGGGCTTTGTCGAGCTGGGGGCTGTTGGTGGCAATGGGGTTCGTGTTGGCTACCAACGTGTTCATCCGTCGCCGGCGCTGCTGTAGCCACGCCTCGTGGTGCGCCCGAAACTGCCCTAGCAATGCCCGCGCTTCGTCTTTGGAATGACCATACACCAACACGAATCCGCCGCTGGCGGCCGCAGTGCTTAAGGCACCGTTTTGCACCGTTATAGCCGCAGGCTGCCACGGCGCCACCAGAATGCGGTGGGTAGGCGCTTCTTTCGGAATCAGCCACAAGCCCTCGGGTGCGTCTGCTTCAACTGTCGTCAGGTCGCCGGCGGGGCGCCAGGTGAGCTGCTGCCCGTTGACGTTCGTAAGCTGGATACCTACTACCCGTTGATTATCATAAAGATATAGCTCTTCGGTGGCAGCGGCAAAGGTGCGTTGCAGCTTGTAGGGGTACACGCGTACGCGGGCCGACTGGCGGTCCAGTGGGGTGCCATCCAGTAGCAGTTCGTAGTCGTGTAGTACGCGGTGAGTGGCAATGTTCCAGCCGGCGTGCCAGGCCGGCTGCTCGTTGGCGTGGGTGGTGGCGTAGTAGTAGCCCGACTGCTTATCGGTAAACGAAAACTCGCGGTTCTCGGCGGGCGTCACGTCGATGGCTAGCTGATCGAGGAGCATGGAGGGAGTAAGGGCAAGAGTGGCTACACGCGAATGGGTAGGGCTGCACGTGGTCAGCAGCAACCCCGCTAATACGGTGGCCAGGTAGGCAAGTGTTTTCATGAAAGGCACGTGGCAAAAGGTAGCGCAAAGATCAGCTGTGGGCGTCGTATGCACAGAAAGCCGAGGAAAATGGCAAGGCAACAGGAGACAGTTAACGAGTAGTTACAAGCGAAATTTTTCGCATAAGAAGACAGGTCTAATGCTATAATTAGCAACTTTTATACATATAAAATAATGTAATAATTATAATTATATGAAATCGTAAATTTTTATTAATTAATGGTTTAGGTTAAGATTATTGACTTATTTATGTTTTAAGCTATGCTTATATTTGTGGCCAGTTTCCTTTGTAATTTATATTCTATGACCAGTGCTTCTAAGCATGTTACAGTGCCAACAGAGTCGTCTTTTTCGCCGGAAAGCGAACAGCTGTGGCGTGGATGGGCCGAGAAGCATATCATAGAATTGGAGCAAGCAGTGGCAGCCGCGCAGGCGCAGGCGCAGTTGCAGGAAGCTCGCTTTCAGGCACTCCTACAAGCGCTGCCGGGGCACGCTATAGTAGCCACAGCCAGCGGCGAAGTAGTGGCCACTAACGACCAGAGCCGTGCGTTGCTGGCATCAACCCAGGGTCAATTGCCCGAGCAGTTGCTCCATGTGCTACGTACTGCACCACATACGGCCGCGCAGCCACTTGCAATAGCCGATAGCCACTACGAAGCGACAGCCCAGCCAGCCGGCGCCGAAACGGTGCTGTACCTGCACGATACCACCGCCTTGCGCTGCGCCGAGGCGGCCCTGGTTACGCAGCAAGAGTTTTACGAAACCATTTTGCATGCGCTACCGGTACAGGTAGCCGTATTCGATGCCGCATACCGGTTTTCCTTCGTAAACGTAGCGAGTATGGCATCGCCAGAGGTGCGGGCTTGGGTTATCGGGAAGGATAACTTTGCTTACTGCGCACACCGGCAGCGGCCCCGCGAGGTGGCCGTACGCAGGCAGGAGCATTTCGACCATGTGGTGGGCACCCGGAAGGCGGCTATGTGGGAAGAAGTAGAGGGCATAACCGGCGAAAAACGATACCTGCAACGGCAATACCTGCCTGTATTTGCCTCCGATGGCTCCCTGCGCATGGTCGTGGGTATGGGGGTAGACGTGACGGAGCAGCGCCGGATGGAAAAACAATTGGTCGATCAGCGGACCTTCTACGAATTTGTGCTGGACCATTTGCCTACCGATGTAGGCGTATTTGACAGCCAGTTTCGCTATCTGTTTGTGAATGCCCGCGGCATTAAAGACCCGGAGATGCGCAAATGGGTGATAGGCAAAGACAATCTCGCGTATTTCAAGCGCACCGGCCGACCAGATGAAATGGGCCACGAGCGGCAGGCTCAGCTGGAGCACGCGGCCCGCACCCGCGAGCTGGTTACCTATGAAGAAACCTTCACGCGGCCCGACGGCGACCGGCACCTGCTGCGCTGCCTGCAACCCGTTTTTCATGCCGATGGCTCCCTGAACCTAATTCTGGGCTACGGCCTGGATGTGACAGAACGTGTGGCCACGGAGCGCGCCCTGCGCCACGCCAAAATCACGGCTGAGTCGGCGGTGCGGGCACGGGAACTGTTTCTGGCCAACATGAGCCACGAGATTCGCACGCCCATGAATGCCATTCTGGGCATGAGTCAGCTGCTGGCCAAAACGCCGCTTACTCCCAGCCAGAGCAGTTACCGGGAGGCCATTACCACCTCAGCCGAAAACCTGCTTGTCATCATCAACGACATTCTGGACCTCTCGAAGCTGGAAGCGGGCAAAATGACGCTGGAGCAGGTAGGGTTTGGTCCCACGTTGCTGCTAGACCAGGTAGAGCAAACCCTGCGCTACAAAGCTGCTGAAAAAGGCCTGCGTCTGCGCACAGAGCTGGATGAGCGCCTACCCCAGGTATTGCTCGGCGACCCATACCGCATCACGCAAGTGCTGCTGAACCTGGCCGGCAACGCCATCAAGTTCACGGAGCGCGGGGAGGTGGTGGTAGCCTGCCAGGTGCTAACTACCCTACCATCGGCCACTGGGGTAGAGATACTGTTTCGGGTGACGGATACGGGTGTGGGCATCGAGCCGGAGTTTCTGGCGCGTATTTTCCAGGAGTTCAGCCAGGAAGACGCCTCTGTGACGCGCAAGTTTGGTGGCACTGGCCTGGGCCTGTCTATCTGCCGCAACTTGGTGAAGCTGATGGGCGGCGATGTGCGGGTGAGTAGTCAGAAAAACCAGGGTACGGTGGTGGAGTTTTCGCTATGCCTACCCGTTGGCACTACCACCGACCTGCTACCCCAAACGATACTACCCGAAGACAGCTCGATCCGCCAGAACCTGCGCTACAAGCACGTGCTGTTGGTGGAAGACAACCGCTTCAACCGTCAGATTGCCCGCACGTTCCTGCAACAAGCCCAGGTGCAGGTAACCGAAGCCGAAAATGGCGAGCAGGCCGTGGAGCTGGCCCTAGCACAGCCCTTCGACCTGATTCTGATGGATATTCAGATGCCGGTGCTGGATGGCTACGGGGCCACTGCCGCGCTACGCCAGCAACTCCAGATTACTACCCCCATCATCGCCCTCACGGCCAACGCCATTAAGGGAGAGCGGGAAAAGTGCTTGGCGGCGGGCATGAATGGCTACCTGGCTAAGCCCTTCCAGGAAACAGCTTTGTTGCAGGTGGTGAGCGAGTGGATGGCTCCGCACCATGCGGCGCCCATACCGGTGCCCGCGCCGCCCCTGTTCCGGGTAGACGAGCTGCTCAGGCTTGGACAGGGCGACCAGGAGTTTGTGACGTTTATGCTGGAAACCTTCCTGGAAAGCAGCGAGGAAATTCTGTTGGAGCTGACCCAGGGTTTGCAAGAAGGCAACCTGACCCGCTTGAAAACGGCTGCTCACACGCTCAAGCCCGGCCTGACGCACCTCGGGGTAGACCACCTGATACCGCCTGTGGCAGAGCTGGACCAGTGGCAGGAAGAGTTCCAGCGCGACGCCCTCACAGCGCTGGTTATGACCATTGCCCCACCCCTGCGCGAAGTGCTGGACGCCATGCGCGCCTACCTGGTCATGCCAGAGTAGGTAGGCGTTGTAAGCAAAC
>NZ_JAHWGL010000118.1 GCF_019334315.1 Hymenobacter profundi | reverse complement strand
CCAACGACTCGTTCAACGGGCATAAGGTCCTTCGCTCCGCTCAGGATGACAGACACTTTCACTTGCGCCCTCACACCCTCACACCCTCCTACCCTAACCACCCCCTACCCTCCCGCACTCACCAAATGCGTGTGGTCGCGCAGGATAGTTTGCAGGAAGGTTTCGTCGGGGAGGTCGGTGCGGATGGTGGTGAGGTTTTTCACTTTGTTGGCTACCTCGTGTAGCAATAGGTAGTTACTGCGCTGCATGCCCTGTTGCAGCAACCGCCGAATCAGGGCCACGTCGTGGTCGGAGAGCTGGGCGGCTTGCGGGAATACTACTTGGTAGTTGGCATCGGATAGGTAGGCGGCTGGGGTGGCGTGCTGCGCGCGCGGGCGCAGGCTGACCACGGTAGTACCAGCTGCCAAGTCGCCGAGGCGCTGGCCGCGGCCGTTGATGAGGATGGTAAGCACCGCCAGCGCCCCCGAGAAAGCCAAAATCTCGATGGGCCGCAACAGCCACCGCAGCAGGTAGTCGCCTAGTCCGGCGGGCGTACCATCCAGCCGTACTACCCGAATGTGGCGCGCTTTCTTGCCCAGGCTCTGGCCGTTGAAAAATATCTCGCAGGCCGGAAAATAGACCAACGTAGGGAATATGAGCAGAAAAATACCAATGGGGCCGGGATTGAAATTCAGCTGCGCTGCCAGCACTGCCCACAGCAGCGCCCATACTCCATACAGCAGATAATCCAGGAAAGCCGCCAGTATTCGGTCGCCCACGCTGGCTATTTCGTACTCCAGCGTTACATTTTGGGTGGTATGAATGCGAATGGTACTCATATACAGGAAGAAGAATAGCTGCGTCGAACGTCGGATCGACAAATTTTTATAGAAGCTGGGTTGCGTACCGCAGATTTTGGTTGGACCTTAGAACGGAAAAGGTCCTCTGAATAGGCCGAAACGCAGATGCAATTGGCTGCTGCCACGTTTCGCTGTACCGGAGACTGTTTCGCAAGGTTAACTAGTCGAAATATAATGCGGGAAGCTATTTTTTTGCGACAAAACGAGGAACGCTGGCGGCAGTATGAGCGCCAGCCCCCTTCCGGTCCCGATGAGCTGGCGGCCCGCTTTGTAGCCCTCACCGACGACTTGGCCTTCGCCCAAACCTTCTACCCCGACTCCCCTACCACTCAGTATCTCAACGTCCTTACTAGCAAGCTGCACCAGGCGCTCTATAAGAACAAACCCGAGCGCACGGGGCGGTTCCGGCAGTTCTGGGCGCAGGAGCTGCCCTTGGTGGTAGCCCGCCACCACGGCACCCTGCTGGCCACGCTGCTGCTGTTTCTGCTGTTCACATCGCTTGGCGCCCTTTCTGCCGCCTACGACGACACCTTTGTGCGCGTGGTGCTCGGCGACGGCTACGTAAACCAAACCCTGGCCAACATTGCCAAGGGCGACCCCATGGCTATCTACAAAAGCCAGGATGAAACCCCAATGTTCTTGTTCATCACGGTCAACAACATTCGGGTGGCGCTCATGACGTTTGCCGCCGGCATTGCGGCGGGCCTGGGCACCGTATTTCTGCTGTTTCAAAATGGTGTGATGCTGGGCTCCTTCCAGTATTTCTTTTACCAGAAAGGCGTGCTCCTACCCTCGGTGCTCACCATCTGGATACACGGCACGCTGGAAATATCGGCCATTGTGCTGGCTGGCGGCGCGGGCTTGGTCATGGCGCGAGGCTTCCTGTTTCCGGGCACCTTTTCCCGCGCCGCCGCCTTCCGCCAGTCGGCCCGCGATGGATTGAAGATTGCCATCGGCCTGGTACCTATTTTCATAGTAGCTGGCTTTCTGGAAGGCTTCGTAACCCGCCACACCGAAATGCCGATGGCGCTGAGCCTGCTGATTATCGGCACGTCGGCGGCGTTCATCATCGGGTACTTTGTGGTCTATCCGCGGCTGATGCAGCGCCGCGCTAACGCTTTGTAATACACTTACTTTCCTTATTCTATGCGCAATACGTTTACACACGAGTTAGACTACCGCCAGGAGCGGGATTTCGGACAGAAAATCAACGCGACGTTCGCCTTTCTTCAGGCCCAGGGCCGGCCGCTGGGTCGTGTGCTACTTTACATAGTATTGCCCGTGGCGCTGCTCAGCGGCATCGGTATGGGTATTGGGCAGGCTGGTATTTTCAGTATGCTAGGGCAAGGTAGCCGCAGTATGACCGCCGGGCCTTTTGGCTCTGTAAGCAACGGCTTAGCCTTTGCCATTGGTGTGACCGGGGCGCTGCTTACGTATCTGCTGCTCACGGCTACCCTCTACGAGTACGTGCGCCTGCGCATGGCCTTGCCTGCCGAAGAAGAAGTGACGCCCGCTCTCGTATGGCCCCACGTACGCACCTCGGCGTGGTGGATACTACTATCGGGTATTGTATTGGCCGTGCTGACCAGCGTAGGCTTCGTTTTTCTATTCTTCCCCGGTGTGTACCTGGCCGTGGCGCTATCCCCGTTTTTCGCCGTGATGGTTATGGAGCGCAACGGGTTCAGCAAGAACTTCAGCCGCTGCTTCGAGCTGGTAAGCGGCTATTGGTGGGCTACGTTCGGGCTGCTTTTCGTGATGTGGATCATTCAAAGCTTCGTAGGTCTTGTGTTTCAGATCCCAACATACCTACTCATGGGCTTGAAAATAGCGAGTATTCCCATCCCCGGCGAGGGGATATTGACCATAGCTGCCCGTACGTTTGCTACGATAGGGCAAGTGCTGCTCTACGCGCCTACCATGCTGGCTCTTCTCTTTCAATATTTCAATCTGATTGAAATCAAAGATGGTGTAGGAATGCGCCACTTGGTTGATAGCATCGGGCAGCAGCCCACTACACCGGTTTCCTCCGCCGCCTACCGTCCCGATGAGGAAGGCGAATATTGAGTTGTGAGCGTTGGTTGCTAGCTATGGGTTTTATACGGGGCCGCGTAGCGGCCAAAGGTTTGTAGAGGAGCATTAGCGTTAAAATACGCGCCGCGTAGCGGTGCAAGAATCAGCCAAGCTCCCCTTGCACCGCTACGCGGCGCGGGTCAACGAAAACCAGCGGTACTACAAACCTTTGGCCGCTACGCGGCCCCGCATAACTGGCAACCCAATTAATCTTTAAAATAAATTATCATCTGCTTTGGCTTCTTTCTGGATTCGGTGGGGTAGGGTGCTGCTGATGCTTTTGCTCGTGAGCGGCGCGCCGGCTAGCGCGGCCCCTACCCCTTCGCCTGCTCAGACAGCGCAAGCAGCCTCTCTACCCCCCGTACGCCTGCGCCGCCCCGACCCCGAGCAGCTACGGGACTTCCGCGCCCAGCGCGATTTTCAATACGTGGAGGTGCGCAGCGAAATGAGCCCGTGGGACCTGTTCTGGTCACGGGTGTGGGAGCGCGTGGGCGAGTGGCTGAGCAGCCGCAGCTACCACGGCTTCTGGCGTTACGTGTTTTACGCTCTGTTTCTGGGCGCCTTGGTTTTTGTGATTTTGAAGCTATTGCAGGTAGACATCACGGGCGCTTTCGGCCGCAACCCGCGCCGCGCCGCGCTGGCCTACGACACCGAGGCAGAAGACATTCACGCCCTCGACTTTCCTACCCTTCTGGCCGAGGCCGAAACGGCTGGCAACTACCGCTTGGCCGTGCGCCTGGGCTACCTGCAAGCCCTCAAGCAGCTCACCGATGCCGGCCACCTGGAATGGCAGCCCGATAAAACCAACCTCACTTACGAGCGCGAGCTGCCAGCCGGCCCCCTACGCACGGCTTTCGCGGAAGTGTCGCGGCAGTTTGAGTACGTGTGGTACGGCGAGCTAACGCTTACGCCCGAGCACTACGCCCACACCCGCGCCAGCCGGCAGGCGTTGCTGGCCCAACTCAGCGACTGACGCGCCGCCTAACGCTACTGCTCCTCATGACAACATTTCGCTGGTA
Organism: Hymenobacter profundi; assembly: GCF_019334315.1. Classification (GTDB taxonomy): domain Bacteria; phylum Bacteroidota; class Bacteroidia; order Cytophagales; family Hymenobacteraceae; genus Hymenobacter; species Hymenobacter profundi. The sequence goes on along the minus strand of NZ_JAHWGL010000118.1, from coordinate 10,297 downwards.
TTTGCTGGGACTTGTGGCGCTGTTTGTGGGCTACGTGGCGCTGGAGTACTACCGCCCCAAGCCCATCGACTGGACGCCTACCTTCCGCAACCAGGATAAAATTCCGTACGGCACCTACGTGCTCTACCAAACGCTGCCCGAGGTGCTGGACGGACGCGTGCAGCCCGTGCGCCTCCCCATCTACAACCAGCTGGCAGATGATTACGCCGACCCCGCAGAAGCCAACGAGCTGGAAACGGACGAGTTGGAAGCGGAGGAGCTGGAAATGGAGGAGTCGGAAGCCGATACGGCTGCGCTGCCGGCGCCAATAGTTGCCGCGCCTCTCACGGCGCTGCCGCTCGCCGAGCGCAGCCAGTACGTCTTCATCCACTCCGAATTCAACGTTAGTCGTCCCGACTTGCACACGCTGTTGCGCTACGTGGCGCGGGGCAACACGGTCTTCATTGCCGCCAACGAGTTTTCGCGGGCCCTGCGCGATACGCTGCATTTCAGTACGCACACATTTCTGGCCCAGGATACGCTCGGCAATGCCCTACCCTCCGACTCTGTCACGCTGCGCCTGCTGGCCCCTACCCTGCGGCGGGCGGCGGGCCCGCAGTTTCGCTACCCGCTCCTGAATGCCTCCACGCGCCTGCTCAACGACAGCCTCGGACAGTTGCAGCCCTTGGCCGTGGACGCCCGCAACCGCATCGTGCTAGCGCGCTGCGCCTACGGGCACGGCTACTTCTACCTCAGCTCGGTGCCGATGGCGTTTACCAACTACTTCGTGCTGCACCCCCAAACCAGCAACTTCGCCTACGCTGCCCTTTCCTACCTACCCGCCGGCCGCCCTACCCTGTGGGACGAATACCAAAAGCAGGGCCGTGAGGGCCAGCAAAGCCTGCTGCGCGTGCTCCTGAACCACGATGCGCTACGAGTGGCCTACTACCTGTTTTGCGTGGGTGTGCTGCTGTTCATGGTGTTTGAGGCCCGACGGCGCCAGCGCATTATTCCTGTGTTACGGCCGCTGCCCAATACTACGCTGCTGTTCACGCGCACGGTGGCGTCGCTCTACCGCCAGGGCAGCAACCACGCCCTTATTGCCGAAAAGAAAATCGATCTGTTTCTGGACTATCTGCGCACTCGCTTTCAGGAGCCTACCTCTGACCTCAACGACGAAGCTTTCCAGGAGCGAGTAGCGCAGAAAGCCGGCGTACCCCGCCCGCAGGTGGATGCATTGTTGCGCCGAATTAACTTTATTCGCACGGCTCCGGCTGTATCAGATCAGGAGCTGCTGCGCTTGAGCAAGGAATTGCAGCAGTTCAAAAGGTCGTCTCGATAGAATTGTATTAAACACTAAAATATGATTTTATTTATTTTGCATTATTTTAATAAACACTTCTAAAGCATTATTACATATAATAAACAAAAATATAGCTTATACATAATTTAATTATTCCATCCCAACTCTCTGCTTCTACTTTATCTCATGGAATCTAATTCCACTTCTGAATTCTCATCTGAGCCTACCCAACCTACCCCGCCGGTAGCTGAATCCTTCACCGCAGCCCGCACCGACTTCAGCCGCCTGACGACGGCGGTAGCAGCCATCCGCCAGGAGATGGGCAAGGTAATCGTGGGCCAGCATGATTTGCTGGAAATGCTGCTCACCGCCATTCTGGCCGATGGGCACGTGCTGTTGGAAGGCGTGCCGGGGGTAGCCAAAACGCTCACCGCCAAACTACTCGCCCGCACGCTGGACGTGCCCTTCAGTCGCCTCCAGTTCACGCCCGACCTAATGCCTTCTGACGTGCTGGGCACCTCGGTTTTCCGGCCTAACACCGCCGATTTCGAGTTTCGGCCCGGCCCCATTTTCGCCAGCGTGGTGCTAATTGACGAAATCAACCGCGCGCCGGCCAAAACGCAGTCAGCGCTCTTTGAGGTGATGGAGGAACGTCATATCACGCAAGACGGCACCACATACCCCATGCAGGAGCCCTTTGTGGTGCTGGCGACCCAAAACCCAGTGGAGCAGGAAGGCACCTACCGTCTACCCGAGGCCCAGCTCGACCGTTTCCTGTTCAAGCTAAACGTAGGCTACCCTACCCTGGAGGATGAAATAGCCATCTTACAAGGCCACCATGCGGGCTTCGGTGGCACGCCGCTGGAGGTGGTGCAGCAAGTGCTGTCGGCGGAAGATATTGCAGCCCTACGCCGGCAGGTGCGCCAGCAGCGCGTGGAGCCGAAGCTGCTGGAATACATTGCCCGCCTGGTAGGCCAGACGCGCGCCCACAAGGGCCTCTACCTGGGAGCATCGCCGCGGGCGTCGCTAGCCCTACTCAACGGCGCCAAAGCCCTAGCCGCCCTCCGCGGCCGCGACTTCGTGACGCCCGACGATGTGCAGTTTCTGGCCCCCGCCGTGCTACGCCACCGAATCCTGCTCACGCCCGAGCGCGAAATGGAAGGCCTCACGGCCGATGAGATTGTGAAACAGATTGTGCAGCAGATTGAAGTGCCACGGTAGAATCAATGAGTAGAAAATATCTGTCATCCTGAGCTTGCGAAGGACCTTTTCACGCGAGAACGACTATCGTATCAACGACTCGTTCTCGCGTGAAAAGGTCCTTCGCAAGCTCAGGATGACAGACGCTTTTCGCACGCAGCTCACATCTCGCCTCTGAAACCCAATGAAATCCCTCTTCCTCACCACCCGCTTTTTCATTCTGCTTGCGGCGCTGACAACTGGCTTCGTGGTGGCCTTTTTCCTACCCTCGTTGTTAGGGCCGATGCAGGTAGTGCTGGGGTTACTGGTGGTACTGGCGGCACTGGATCTGCTGCTGCTGTACGCTCCCGGTGCCAATGGCGGTGGGCAGGTGTTTGGGCGGCGCGTGCTGGGCGAGAAGCTCGCCAATGGCTCCGACAACGACATTGCCATCTACCTTGAAAACCGCTACCGCTTCGCCGTTCATACCAAAACCATTGACGAGATTCCGCACCAGTTTCAGCGGCGCGACGTACTGTTTCGGGCGGCGCTGAAGGCGGGCGAAACGCGGGTGATTCACTACCAGCTGCGGCCTACCAAGCGCGGCGAGTATTCGTTTGGGGCTGTGAATGTATTTGTGGCGTCGCCACTAGGGCTGGTGCGGCGACGCTTCCGCTACGGGCAAGAGCAGATGGTGCCGGTGTATCCGTCGTTTTTACAGATGCGGCAGTACGAGCTGCTGGCCATCAGCAACCGCCTCACGGAGGTAGGCGTGAAGCGCATCCGGCGAGTAGGCCAAAGCATGGAGTTTGAGCAGATTCGCCCCTACGTGGCCGGCGACGACCCGCGCAACATCAATTGGAAAGCCTCGGCCCGCCGCGCCGGCACCGGCATCGACTCCCTGGTGGTCAACCACTTTCAGGATGAGCGCGCCCAGCAAGTGTATTGCCTGATTGACAAAGGCCGGGTGATGCGGATGCCCTTTCACGGCCTCAGCCTGCTCGACTATGCCATCAATGCTACCCTGGTGGTCAGCAACATTGCCCTGCTTAAGCACGACAAAGCCGGACTCGTCACGTTTGCCAACAAGTTGAGCACGCTGATACCCGCCGAACGCCGCAGCGGCCACCTGCGCAAGCTGCTGGAAGTGCTCTACCGCCAGCGCACCAAGTACCTCGAAACCAGCTTCGAAACGCTGTATACGGCCGTCAAAACCAACATCCGCCAGCGTAGCTTACTGATTCTGTTCACCAATTTCGAAACATTGAGCGGCATGCAGCGCCAGCTTCCCTACCTGCGCCGCCTCGCCAAAGACCACCTGCTGCTGGTGGTGTTCTTCGAGAATACGGAGTTGCACCAGTTTCTGGATACGCCCGCCCAAACAACGGAAGAAGTATATAACCAGACCATTGCCGAGAAATTTGCCCAGGAGAAACGGCAGATTGTGCTGGAATTGCAACGCCACGGCATGCACGCGCTACTCACGGCGCCCGAGCAACTCACGGTGAATACGCTCAACCGCTACCTGGAATTCAAGGCGCGAGGGCTGATTTAAGGATTCCTCGCAGAGGTTCGCAGTGTTCTAACGCATGTCTGCGAGACATACCGGGAACTGCGCCAGCAGGCATTTTGCATCGGGACAACTACCTTGCAGTTCTCCCATCTCTGTCTGCGTATGCTTTTTTCTCTTCGTTGCGGGCTGTTACTGCTCGTTTCACTGCTGCTTGCGGTGGTCGGTCAGGCTCAACAAGCGCCTACTTCCTCCTCCACGCACAACCTGATGCCGGTGCCCGCCCAGGCCATCTGGGGCGCGGCGCGGCTGCCGTTACGCGCTACCTTCACCTACCGCATCACCGCCGATACCCAGCCGGATACCACCGTAGCGGCAGCGGCACGGCGCGTACAAACCCGCTTGCTCCGACAGCTCGGCACGGCGCGGCCAACCGCCAAAACAGCAGCCAGCAAAACGGCCCCTACCCTCAGCATCCGGTACGGTAAGCCGGGCCGCATGATAGATGGCGACGAGGAACGCTACGCCCTGCGCGTGACGCCTATGGGTATTTCCCTCACCGCCCCTACCAGCCTGGGTGCTTTGCGCGGACTAGCCACGCTGGAACAGCTCGTAACGAAAGAGAAAAACGCGCTGTATTTTCCCGAAGTCGATATTCAGGACCAGCCGCGGTTTGGGTGGCGGGGGCTGCTGATTGACGCGGCCCGCCACTTCATGCCCGTGTCCGTCATTAAGCGCAATCTGGATGCCATGGCGGCTGTGAAGCTGAACGTGCTGCACTGGCATTTGTCGGATGATCAGGGCTTTCGAGTGGAAAGTCAGCGGCTGCCGCGCCTGGCGCAGGTAGGCGGCGAAGGACAATTTTACACGCAGGCCCAGGTGCGGGAGGTGCAGCGCTACGCGGCGGCGCGGGGCATACGAGTGGTGCCGGAGTTCGACATGCCGGGCCACGCCACCGCCTGGCTGGCCGCCTACCCCGAGCTGGCTTCCAACGATTCCACCTACGGCGTGGCCTCGCGCTGGGGCGTGCTCAACATTGCCATGGACCCTACCCGCGAAACCACCTACGCGTTGCTGGATACATTGCTAGGCGAGATGACGCAACTCTTCTCCGACCCCTACTTCCACATTGGCGGCGATGAAAACGATGGCCGGCAGTGGCTGCGCAACCCGCGCATTGTGCAGTTTATGAAGGAGCAGAAGCTGGTGAAAAGCAACGGGCAGCCCGACAAACACGCTCTGCAAACCTACTTCAACCGCCGCATCCTGACCATGCTCACCAAGTACAACAAGAAGATGATAGGCTGGGATGAAATCCTAGGTCCAGGCCTGCCCGAATCGGCTGTCATCCAAAGCTGGCGCGGCAAAAAGGGCCTGTATGATGCCGTGAAGACCAATCACCCCGCCATTCTCTCCAACGGCTACTACATCGACCTGAACTATTCAGCCGCCAGCCACTACGCCGTAGACCCGCTGCCTGCCGATGCGCCCCTCACCGAGGCCCAGAAAAAGCTGGTTCTGGGTGGCGAAGCCACCATGTGGGCTGAATTCGCAGATAGCGTTATTGTGGATAGCCGCATCTGGCCCCGCACCGCGGCCATTGCCGAGCGGTTCTGGTCGCCGGCTACGGTTACCGATGTGCCGGATATGTATCGCCGCCTTGCCATTGTATCGACGCAATTAGAACGGCTGGGTATACGCCATCGGCGCGTTCCGGAGCAATTGCTGCGCGAGCTGGCGGCTGGGCAAAACGTGGCCCCGCTCCGTACGTTTGCCAGCGTGCTGGAGCCGGTGAAGGAGTACAAGCGCCACTTTCAGGGAATGAAATACACGACCCAAACCCTGCTCAACCGCCTGGTAGACGCTGCCCCCGCTGAGTCGGACGCGGCGCGGGAGTTTGGCGTGGCAGTAGATGCTCTGCTGGCGCAGGTAGGCGCTACGCCTGCCTCTCCCCTACCTGCCGAAGCGCTACCGGCGCTGGCGGCGGTACGGGCTCCCCTCATTCAGTGGCAGGCCAACGATGTGAAATTGCAGCCGCTATTCAATACATCTGCCAGTTTGCGTGAGTACGGCCCACTCTCGGCCCGCCTCAGCGCGCTTTCGGCGCTGGCGTTGGAGCGGTTGCAACTACTGGAACAAGGTCAAACACCTACTACGGCCTGGAAAACTAGCGCACAACAACAGTTGGAAGCGGCTAAAGCACCTGCTGGCCAGGCAGAGTTGGCGGTGCTACCAACATTACAAAAACTACTGAATTTTTAAGATATACAATTTAAGATTATGAGAAGAGACATTGAATTAGTTAAAAGCATTTTAGAATACTTCGAGGCTAAAACAGATTTCCATCACGAAGAACATATTGTAATAGACGGTTATTCATCTAATCTGATTAAATATCATTTACAGATAATGTATGAAGCTGGTTTTATAAATGCAGAACCTATACAGAGTCAAAAAGGCAGATTATACAGTCTATTGCCTTTCAGACTTACTTGGCAGGGCCATGAATTCTTAGACACGATAAGGAGCAAAAAAACATGGAGTAGAATCAAATCTATTGTTCAATCAAAAGGTTTAGATTTAAGTTTTGAAGTAATTAAAAAATTAGCTGACAAATTAACAGAAGACGATTTAACTAAAGGTTTATTCTCTTAAAATAGTACCGATACTTGCATCCTACCTGTATGCACCGCTTGCAGGCCGTTGGGCTTGCGGCCGTCGTAGGCCACGGTGATGTTCAACCCATTGCTGAGGCGCTGTTCTAGGTTCAGATTCCAGGTGATGTTGTTGCCGGGGCGTAGGGCTTGCAGGATTTCCAGACCCACTACCGAGGCCACATCGCCGTCAAACCCTACCCGCACGTAGCGCGTGGCGGCCGTGATGGTGCGCTTGCTCACCTGGCTCACGCGGGTTTCAATGCCTAGCTGATCGAAGGCGCCACGGGCGTCGGCATCGGTACCATCCTTGAAGGTATTCTGCTTCACGGTGCGCAGGTAGGTACCCGTGAAGCGCAGGGTGCTGCTAGGCTGGTAGCTGATTTCGGGGGCTACCTCGTAGAGCCGCAGCCGGTAGTTGCGCGTGTCCAGGTAGCTCGACTCGTTGCCGCGCACACTCTGCGACACCGTGAAGCGCCCCGTAAACTGCTGGGCCAGCGTACGGCGCAACAACAAGCTCTGCGACGCCAAATTGCGGATATCGAAACCTTGCGTGAGCAATACTTTCTGCTGGGTTTGCTGGGCTGTCAACTCAGCTCCAAAAATTGGGTTGGAGCGATTGAAGTACAGCGTGTTGCGCAACAGCTTGTTCATCCCTAGCAGTTGGTTGTCTTCTACTTGGTAAGAAAATGGATTCAGGCGCGCCCGCAGGCTGTTATCGGTGGTACGGCTGTCGAGCGTGACGGTGGTAATGGCCGAAAACCGCGCCACGAAGCTCAGCAGCTTACCTGCCTCGCGCCAGCCGCGGGGCGCGGTGGTACTCAGGCGGTAGCTCAGACGGTTGGTATAGGCCGTGATGTACTGATCGGTGGGTAGATACACCTTGATATACGTCCGGTACTGGGCATCCGAGGTAGGCGCCTCGAAGAACTCGTCTTTGTCCTGGCGGCCGTTGCCGTTGGCGTCGCCGCCGTAGTAGTGCGTGCCCTGCCCATTGGTGACGGGTAGGAAGGAATAGTCCCGCCGTAGCTCGCGGCCGGTGGCCACGCTATAGCTCAGTTCCGAGCGAAACACGTTATCGAGGAACGTCGCGTTCCAGTCTACCTTGCCCAGCACCGTGCGCTGGCGGGCGCTGTCGCGGGCTATCAGGTCGCGGTAGGTGGCCACCAGCGCAATATCCTGGTTGCGGCCGATGCGACTAGCCAACGAGCCCTGCCAGGTTTGGCCGCGGCCGCGGGTTTGCAGCTCGTTGTTGAGGGGCGTCTGGTCGCGGCGGTAGGTGTAGTCGAGGCGGAAGCGGGTGCGAGCTGAGTCGCGGCTCTGCACAAACACCTGGTGCTCGTCGTAGTAGTTGGCCGTGAATAGTGAGTCGCCGTTGGGTAGGGCCACGCGGTTTTTATCGAAGCGGTAGGCGTAGCCGGGTACCACGGGGCCGGCCACGTAGCGCGCCGTGGCCTCGCCCCGTGCCCACTGCGACTCGCGCCGCCCTACCTGTGCATTCAGCAGAAATAGGTTGCCCCGCAGCTGCACGTCGCCCAGCTGGTGCGCGGCTTCCAGCCAGTGCTGGGTACCGTCTACCTCCGTGGCGCGGTAGCGCCGGCTCAGGCGGTAGCTGATGCTGTTGTTGATATCCTTCACCGCACCCACCGAAAAATTCAAGATGTTGTCTTCCCGCGGCGTCAGGCTATTGGTGTTGGTTTGGGCGGCTACCGTGCCGCTGATGTTGTTGCTCCAGTTGCGGTCAAACTCAATATCGCGGTAGCGGTCAATCGGCGAAAACCGGTGACTGGTATACTCAAACGTAAGGTCACTCTGCAAGCGGTAGTCGCGCAGGCCCGGCAGGTTGATGCGGCGATTCTGCACGGCATAGCCCACGCGCATGGCCTGTCCCTGCGCCACCTCCGGCGAGAATCGGTTCACATCCAGCTGCGACGACGCCACGTCCACAAACACGCTGGCCGTCGAATCGACTTGATACGTGGCCCCGGCCGTGGCCATTTGCTTGAGCAGTGGGGTAGGCAGCAGGCGCACCGGCGCGTAGCTGCCCTGCGGCACGCCGTTCAGGGGCTCTATATAGCGGTACACCTGCCCGTTGGCGCTGGCATTAGCCGTGCTCACGATGTAATCCCCTCGGTTAGGCCCCAGGTTGGTGAAGCGCACATTATACACGCCGCGTAAAGTGTCGGCCCCCGTGGCAAACTGGTACACCACACGCCGGTTGCCGTTGTCGTCAGTCACCACATTACGGTTGTACTGCACCTGGTTGCGGTTATACGTCACGGAGTCAACGCCGGAGGTAGTCGCAAGACTCACATCGTTGCCGATGCTGCGCAGGCGGGCGCGGTCGGCTTCACTCAGCGTCAGGTTGGGCGAGTTGTCGGGGTTGTCAGCCTCGCGGTAGTAGTTGGCCCGCACCTGCAACTTGCCCAGCTGCTGGTAGTGACTGAGGGTAGTAAGCGAACGGGAATAGTTGAAATCAGAATACTCAAACTCTACCTTGATGCGCGAATTACTGGTAATGAGGTGGTTGGGCGTGAAGGTGATTTCCGCCTGATTGTAATCTACAATGTAGTCGAAATCGAAGCCCCGCGTCAGCAGGCGACCATCCAGGTACACACGCTCGGAATTGGCGAGTAGGATAATGAACTGCTCGCCATTCGGCCCGCGCATCCGGTAGGGTCCCTGCACGTTGTCGATGGGCAACACGTCGATAGAGGCAAACTTGCCCTTGGCTACGCCCGCCGCTACCATGGTGCTGCTGCGTGCCCGCGGCCCCTGCTTGAAATTGGCTTCAATGGCCGCTCCCTGAATGTTCTTGTAGTAGCGCAGAAAGTAATCGGGCTTGTTGCGTAGCACCACATCACCGGCCGTCAGGCTCCAGTTGGGGTGCGTAAGGGTCACGTAAATCCGGTCGAACTCCTGTAATTGCTGGGTATTGCCCTCCGGCTGAAATGGCACATTCTGGTCGGAAATAGCCGCCGTCAGGTTGATTTTGTCCGTCAGCTTGCCTTCCAGTTGCAGGTTCAGGGCTGAGTTCACGAACACGTTCTGCGTGTTGCCAAACGATACGCCCCGCGACAAATTCCCGGTTTTGTTGATGCCTGGCGTACTCAAAATCTGCTCTTTCACCGCAAAATCCTCGTACCCCACCGGCTTTTCGCGAAAAGCCACGCTATCCAACAAACTACGCGGGCGACGGTAGCGCGGCGCAGCCAGCGCCAACGGTAGCACCCGGTAGCTCACCAGCACTGAGTCAGCCTCCTGACGGGGTAGAATGAGGTCAGGCTGTCCCGGCTCGGGCGAGGGGTAGCGCGTGCGCTGGCGCAAAAACTGGTAAGTGTCGGTGCGAACATCGTAGGCCACCGTATGCCCCGACACCGTTACGGAGGTAGGCACCACCGTCAGCGAATCGGGTAGGCGAAACGTGGCCGTATCGCGGGCGGGCGCCAGCTGTACCCAGCGGCAGCGACGGGTACTGGGCGGCCCGGCCTCTTGGGCCAGCAGCGGCCCCCGCGCCGCCAAGAATAGCAACAACAGGCAGCCCCAGCGCAAGAATTGACGCGTAAAGCTTTTCCTCATGCCATTCAGTTTCGGCCCTTACTTAGTTGCTACCTAACGCACATCTACCCACGATTCGTGCCGAGTGGTGAAATAGTGAAGTTGTGAACTGGT
>NZ_JAHWGL010000117.1 GCF_019334315.1 Hymenobacter profundi | reverse complement strand
GAGCTAGAGCTGGTAGGCGGGTAAGTAGCTTACCCACTTGTTTGCCCACCTGTCATCCTGAGCTTGCGAAGGACCTTCTCACGCAAGAACGAGTCGTTGTTACGAGCATCGTGCTGACGTGATAAGGTCCTTCGCAAGCTCAGGATGACAGGCGGGCAGACAAGCAGATTCTTTGTATCTCCAAATTTTGGCCTGATCTCAGGCTACTCAATACATGGAAAAATTTCAAGTCCTACGTTCCACCGCGGTTCCCCTACCCAACGAAAACGTGGACACTGACCAGATCATACCAGCGCGCTTTCTAAAGGCCACCACCCGCGAGGGGTTCGGCCAGAACCTGTTCCGCGACTGGCGCTACACGGCCGACGGCCAGCCCAAGCCCGACTTTGTGCTGAACAACCCGCGCTATTCTGGCCGGATTTTGGTGGCAGGTCAGAACTTCGGGTGTGGTTCCAGCCGGGAGCACGCCGCCTGGGCCATTTTCGATGCGGGCTTTAAGGTGGTTGTTTCCAGCTACTTTGCTGATATTTTCCGGGGCAATGCGCTGAACAATGGGTTGCTACCCCTGCAAGTATCGGAGGAGGTGCTGCAACGCCTACTGGCGCAGATCGAGCAAGACCCGCAGACGGAGTTAGTGGTAGATCTGGCCGCGCAGACGCTGAGCGTGCCCGTGTGGGAGGAGAGCATTCCGTTTGCCATCGACCCCTACAAAAAAGAGTGCCTGCTGAACGGGTACGACGATATTGATTTCTTAGTAAGCCAAAAAGAGGCCATTGCCGCCTACGAAACCTCCCGACCATGGACGTATTAAAAAAGAAAATAGCAGTGCTGGCCGGTGATGGTATCGGCCCAGAAGTGTGCCGCGAAGCCATTAAGGTGTTAGAGGCCGTAGCCGAGCGCTTTGGCCACCAATTTACCTTCGATCAGCAGCTGATGGGGGCCTGCGCCATCGACGCCACCGGCGACCCGCTACCCGCGCAAACCCTGGATGCCTGCTTCGCAGCCGATGCTGTGCTGCTGGGTGCCATCGGCGACCCAAAGTACGATAACAACCCAGCCGCCAAGGTGCGCCCCGAGCAGGGTCTGCTGCGCCTGCGCAAGTCGCTGGGCCTGTATGCCAACATCCGCCCCGTAACGGCTTACGACGCGCTGCTGGCACATTCGCCGCTGAAACCGGAGCGCATCAGCGGCACCGATATGCTAATTTTTCGGGAGCTGACGGGCGGCATCTACTTCGGCGACAAGGGCCGCACGGCCGATGGGCAGGGCGCCTACGACCACTGCACCTACTCCCGCGAGGAGGTAGCGCGCATTGCCCACCGCGCTTTTCAGGCTGCCGAAACGCGCCGCGGCAAGCTCACGCTGGTAGACAAGGCCAACGTGCTGGAAACCTCGCGCCTGTGGCGCGAAGTGGTGCAGCAGATTGCCTCGCAGTACCCCGAGGTGCGCGTAGATTATCTGTTTGTGGACAACGCGGCCATGCAGGTAATTTTGAATCCCAAGCAGTTCGATGTGATTCTGACCGAGAATATGTTCGGCGACATCATTTCCGACGAAGCCTCCGTTATTGCCGGCTCGCTGGGTTTGCTACCCTCTGCTTCGGTGGGCGACCAAGTGGCCCTGTTCGAACCTATCCACGGTTCGTTTCCGCAGGCCAAGGGTAGGGGCATTGCCAACCCCATTGCCACGATTTTGTCGGGTGCGATGATGTTGGAACACTTTGGGTTGCAGGAAGAAGCCGATGCGGTGAAAGCCGCCGTGCAAGCCGCCCTCGACACCAACATCCTGACGCCGGAGCTGAATGCCCTCACCCCATGTAGCACCGAGCAGGTAGGCAACTTTATTGCCTATCAGGTAGCGGGCGGCATCGATTGCCAGATGTACAAAGAAAATATTGCTGTGGGCATGAGCACTATTATTTAGTGGTGGTGCTACCGCTTTCCGGAAAGCAACAACAAAAAGTCTGCTAGCAATCAGCTAGCAGACTTTTTTGCGTTAAGATCACGCATGTTTGCCGGGTACAAGCAGAGTGATTTACCGGGTATGTAGGGCTTGTTATTTCAATAGTGGAAAGCAAGCAGGAAACTCATACCTAGAAAATAACCTTATCCTCTGAACCTGCGTCAGAGAAAGCAACTATAGCCGGCGCCCAACGTCTCCTATCGGTAACCTCACCGAACGGTTTCTACCCAATAACTTTATGTGGATTGTTTTTTCTTTGTTGGCAGCCTTGTCGGCGGCGGCGGTAGTAACGTTGTCAAAAATCGGGATTAAGAATATCGAGTCGAGTGTGGGGTTTGCTGTTCAGTCGGTGCTGATTGTGATAGTAGCCTGGAGCTTCGTATTTTTTCAGGGACACTTCAGTGAAGTGCAGCGAATTGACCGCCGCTCCTGGATGTTTCTGGTAGCAGCCGGCGTTATTACGTGTATGTCCTCGCTGTTTTCGTTTCAGGCGCTCAAGATGGGCGAGGCCTCTCGCACCAGCTCGTTCGACAAAGTTTCGCTGGTGTTCTCCGTTATTCTGGCTATTGTATTCTTGAAAGAAAAGCTGAACTGGCAACTGGCAGTAGGCGTCACGCTGATGGGAGCCGGCGCCATCTTCATCGCGTACTCCGGCGACACGAAGTAGGTAGTACCTGCGGCTACATGGGTCGCTGCCGCACCAGCGCCTTCCACTGCCGATGATACCACCAGAAGACCAACCCGCCGGGCAGGAATACCAGCCCTACCGACCAGCTAGCAACGGTTAGGAAAGAGAAGTGAGGCTGGTGCGAAAGCACTTCGGCTACCAGCCCCACGTACAGCTCCATTACCGACCAGTACATGCCATAGTAATGCCACGTGAGCCACGCGGAAGCGGGTTTCCTGATGATTACCGGCATCATACCGGCCAGCAGGGTAGCCAGTGTGAGCAGCGCGGCGTAGTGAAAAACGCCGAAAGCGTGGTATACACGGTACACGCCGAAGGCCGTAACCAGCATCACCACCATGCTGCCGAGGTAGGCATACCCCAACCGTTTGTGCGAATAGGTGCCCCACCGGCCAGCCAGCAAAACGGATGGCCCCAGCAGCAAAGCTGAAACAGCAGCTACGAGATGCAGAAAGCCCGGAAAGCTGTAAAAAAGCGTTGGCATGTCCAACCAACTAGTAACAGAGAGAATAGTTGGGTTTTCAGGCTCCTAGCTGTGCCGCTAACTCATGCAGGTCGTGGGCTATGTAGGTGAAGGCGTGCGCCGGGTGCAGATCTGCGGTTTGGCCGGGGCCGTGTTCCAACGGGCGCGCAACGAAAGCCGTTTGCAGGCCCTGAGCTCCGGCAGCCACCAAATCCTCGTTGTGGGCTGCTACCATCAATACCTCGTGTGGCGTGAGGCCCAGCGCCGCAACGCTACGAAGGTAGGCTTCGGGCTGCGGCTTGTAGTGCTGCGCCACCTCGGCGCCCAGAATAACGTCCCACGGCAGGTTGGCAAACTTGGCCATGTGTACCGCCAGCGCAATATCAGCGTTGGAGTTGGGGGCAAGAATGAAGCGCGTTTTCAGGCGGTGCAGGCCGGCTACGGTATCAGGCCAGGGGAGGAGGTGGCGCCAGGCCAGGTTGAACGCATCGCGCTCGGTTGCGGGCACCTGTTGCAAGCCAAAATCGGCCAGCACAGTATCCAACGACTCCCGGTTGAGGATTTCCAGGCGCGTCCAGGGGCGTGCGCCGCTGCGCACACTCGTGAGTTGGGGTTGGTATTGGGCTCGCCAGGCATCAGCAAACGCTGCCCAGTTGGTATCCGGTAGGCCAAGGCGCTGGCCCAGTGCCTCGCCGGCCTTTGTGATGCCGGTACGCCAGTCGACGCACGTACCAAACACGTCAAACAACAGGGCTTTGGGAAGAGGTGCTACGGGCATACAGGCAGAGTGGCAAGGCTGAAAATTGCTTGCTTTTACGGCCGCAACATATAAATGTGCTCAATACCATCCTCTAAATACACGTCGCCTTGCTGCGCAAAGCCGAAGCTTTCGTAAAATGCCTTCAGATACAGCTGCGCCCCAATTTTGATGGGCTGCGGCCCAAAGGCCCGTTCGCAGGCGTTGATGGACTGGTGCATCAGCTCCTGGCCCAAACCGGAGCGGCGATAAGCGGGCGACACCACCACGCGCCCAATACTCACTTGCGCGTAGCAGTCGCCCGCGTCGAAAAGACGGGTGTAGGCGGCTAGCTCGCCGGTTTCGGTGCGGCCTAGTAGGTGCAGGGCGGTTTGGTCTTGGCCGTCAATATCCTGAAAAGCACAGGTTTGCTCCACCACAAATACCTCGCTGCGAAGTCGTAGCAGGGCGTATAACTCTTCCAGGGAAAGGGTAGGGTAAGGCTTGAGGGTCCAGTTCAGCTTCATGGTAAAAGTGCGGAGAAGGTCTAATCGAAGGCGCAAAGATTGCCGTAGTAAGGGAAACAATTGCGTTGCCCGCCTGGGCGACCCCACATCTACGACAAACTGTATGGACTATATCCGACTGGGCAACACCGGCCTGCACGTCTCTCGCATCTGCCTTGGCACCATGACCTACGGGAAGCCCACCGAGCGCTGGCCCTGGGCCCTGGACGAAGAACAAAGCCGCCCCTTCATCAAGCAAGCCCTGGAAAAAGGTATCAATTTCTTCGACACCGCCGACGTGTACGCCGACGGGGCTAGCGAGGAAGTGGTAGGACGCGCCTTGCGCGACTTTGCCAAGCGCGACGAAGTAGTGTTGGCCACCAAAGTATTCAACCCCATGGGGCCAGGCCCCAATAATAAGGGCCTGTCGCGCAAGCATATCATGAGCGCCATCGACGCCAGCCTGAAGCGTCTCGGTACCGATTACGTGGACCTCTACCAGATTCACCGTTGGGATTATAACACGCCCATTGAGGAAACGCTGGAAGCGCTGCACGATGTGGTCAAGGCTGGTAAAGCGCGCTACATTGGTGCCTCCAGCATGTACGCGTGGCAGTTTGCGCAGGCGCTCTACCTGGCCGATTTGCACGGCTGGACGCGTTTTGTGAGCATGCAGCCACATTACAACCTAGTGTACCGCGAGGAGGAGCGCGAAATGCTACCCCTGTGCGAAGACCAGAAAATTGGCGTGATTCCGTGGTCACCGCTGGCGCGGGGGCTGCTCACGGGCGGCCGCAGCAAGGAGCGCAACGAAACTGAGCGCGCCAAAACCGATGCCTTTAGCAAGAGCCTGTACGGCCGCGACGATGACTTTGCCGTAGCCGACCGCGTAACGGAAATTGCCGAGGAGCGCGGCCTACCCGCCGCGCAGATTGCGCTGGCTTGGGTGCTGTCGAAGTCGGTCATTACCGCGCCCATCGTAGGCGCCAGCAAGTCCGGCCACCTCGACGATGCCGTAGCCGCCGTGGGCGTAACGCTTTCTCAGGACGAAATCAAGCGCCTGGAGGAACCCTACCAACCGCATCCGGTGCTGGGCTTCTCGTAAGGACGTTGGTCATGTTGAGCGGAGTCGAAACATCTCGCATGCTGACGAAGGTTACTATTCATCGTCAGCATGCGAGATGCTTCGACTCCGCTCAGCATGACGTTCATAAACCACTCTATTCCTACCTACTACAACCAATCAGCCGATGACTGCTATTCCCAAAGACAAAGCTCTCGACAGTACCCTGAATTTTCTGCGCGAAGGCTACCACTTCCTGCCCCAGCGACGGAAGCGCCACCACTCCGATATTTTTCAGATGCGCCTGATGGGCGAGAAGGCCGTGTGCCTGAGTGGTGAGGAAGGCGCGGCCTTGTTCTACAACCAGGAGCACTTCCAGCGCGAAGGCGCCCTACCCCGGCGCATCCTCACTACCCTTATGGGGCAGGGCGGCGTGCAAACGCTGGATGATGCTGCCCATCAGCACCGCAAAGCGCTGTTTATGTCTTTGATGACGCCCGGCAGCTTGCACCAGTACAGCACGTTGGTAGCCGAGAATTGGCGCGCCTACCTGCGCCGCTGGGAGCAGTTGGAGCAAATAGAATTGTTTCCGGAAGTGGAGGAAGTGCTGTGCCGGGCAGCGTGTGCGTGGGCCGGCGTGCCCTTCGAGGAGAAGGACATCAAGCCCCTGGCCCGCGACCTGAGTGCCATGATTGACGCGTTTGGTGGGGTAGGGCCGCGCCACGCCAAGGGCAAGCTGGCCCGCCACCGCGCCGAGCGGTGGGTAGGCAAGATGATTGACAACGTGCGCGCCGGCAAGCAGTACGCCGTAGAAGGCAAGGCACTGCACGCCATTTCCTGGCACCGCGAGCTGGATGGTAAGCTGTTATCTACACACGTGGCCGGCGTGGAGCTGTTGAATCTGATACGGCCTATTGTGGCCATTGGGCACTACGTAGTGTTTGAAGCGCTGGCCCTGCACGAGCACCCGCGCTGCGCCGAAATGCTGCGCAACGGCCCTGCCCAATACCCCGAGTGGTTTACGCAGGAAGTGCGCCGCCTTTACCCCTTCACGCCGCTGCTGGGTGCCCGCGTGCGCGCCGATTTTGAGTGGCACGGCTACCGTTTCCGCAAGGGCACGCTCACGCTGCTCGACGTGCACGGCATCAACCACGACGAACGCCAGTGGGAGCACCCGCACCTGTTCCGTCCCGAGCGGTTCCGCGACTGGAACGGCAGTCCGTTCAACTTCATCCCCCAGGGCGGCGGCGACTACGCCCACAATCACCGCTGCGCCGGCGAGTGGCTCACCATCGAAACCATGAAAACCGCCGCCGTGCTGCTGGCCACTAGCATGACCTACGACGTGCCTGAACAGGACCTGAGTGTGGACATGACCCGGATGCCAACGCTGCCCGCTAGCGGCTTTATTATCCGCAATGTGCGGGCCGCCGCTACAGCCGTAGCACCCATTGCTACTGCGCCAACCGTTGCGGCCGCCGCTGCGGGCTGCCCATTTCACTAATGCAGTTGTACTGAATGGTGTCTTAAGGTAAGATGCGCGCACGAGGCGTCATTCGTATTTGCGCGGGTGGCGCTTCTGCGTATCAGCCAAACTATGCTTATTAGTGCATAGCAGGAGAGTGCGGGAGGGTAGGGCGCCGGAAATAGTGCAGCTTTGAAGCAGGCTATTGTTCCACAAACGCATGGTCGGATGCCGGTGCTGCGGCCGTGGGAATCCGTAGTGCCACTACCCTGACCACGCGCTTTGTTGGCGCCTTTTATGCGCTATCTTGCAACGCCTGCATAGCATGCGATTCTCCCTAAAACCATTTTTAGTATCCGCATGGCGGCTCAGAAGCCACCTAACCTAGTAGATTTTCATGTTCAGCTTAACAGGAAAAAGTGCTGTAATTACCGGCGGCGGTAGCGGTATCGGCCAAGCAATGGCCCAACTATTTGCCAAGCAGGGCGCTACCGTACACATCATTGAATTGAATGAAGAAGCCGCCCGGCAAACCGTAGATACCATTGCGCAGGCCGGCGGCCAAGCCCAGGCGCATCACCTCAATATCAGCCAGCAGGCGGAGGTAGTGCGGGTATTTCAGGAAATAGGAAAGATTGATATTCTGGTGAATAACGCCGGCATTGCGCACGTGGGCAACGTGGAAAATACCACCGAAGCTGACTTCGAGCGTGTGTACCAGGTGAACGTGAAGGGGGCCTACAACTGCCTCTACGCCGCCCTACCCCTCATGAAAGCCCAGGGTAGCGGGGCCATTCTGAACCTGGCTTCCATCGCCGCCGTGGTAGGCATCACCGACCGCTTTGCCTACTCCATGAGCAAGGGCGCCATCTACGCCATGACACTCTCTGTGGCCCGCGACTACCTCGACGCCGGTATCCGGTGCAACAGCATCTCGCCGGCCCGCGTGCACACGCCTTTTGTGGATGGCTTCATCGCCAAAAACTACGCCGGCCGCGAGGAGGAAATCTTCGATAAGCTATCCAAAAGCCAGCCCATCGGCCGCATGGGCAAGCCCGAGGAGGTAGCCGCCCTGGCCCTCTACCTCTGCTCCGACGAAGCTGGTTTCGTAACCGGATGCGACTACCCGCTGGACGGCGGCTTTATCAAGCTGAATAACTAAGAAGCCGCTGGAACGATGTAGAGACGCATACTTGCGTCTCGTCGCATGCGCCATATGCCCGAAATCGTTCAACGACGAGACGCAAGTATGCGTCTCTACATCGTTCACTAGCTAGCGCAAACGGTCTTTAAATAATTAGGCTAGATAAGCGAGACGGGGTAGCGAGGCCACAAAGTATCGCTACCCCATTCTGCTATTTATACTAACAATACCACCGTACTACGCGCGCCGTGCGCCCCAATCACCAACGACTGCTCGATATCCGCCGTTTTAGAGGGGCCGGCCAGGAACGTACCGTAGCCGCCCACCGAGGGGACGCGGGCGTAGGCTTGGTGCATGGTAGCTACTAGGTTGCGCCGGTCGAGGACCAAGGCCAGGTGTTGGGTAATCATGGGTAGGGCGCGGTGCAGCATATTGGCTTCCGGCACCCAGATAGACCCGTTTTCGGCCACGCCGAACTCGCCTTGCAACACGGCCAAGTCCACGGCAGCAAGCACCTCAATGGACGTTTGCGCATCTATGGGCACGTTGGCTTCCGGTAGCAGGGGAGAGGCAATGCGGTAGTCGGCCGGAAACAGCTGGTGAATCACTTCCGGCAGTCGGGTAGCATCTAGCACGTCCACTACTGTGCCGCCTATGCCCTGCACGATGCTGGTGAACTTCTCCACCGATTCGTCGCCCTCGAAAGACGGCACGGTAGGCAGCGGTAGCTCATCGGGCTGATTGGCGCGCACGGCGGCCAGTATTTTCTCGCGGGAAGAAGACAAGAGGTGAAAGTGTGAAGTTGTGATTTTGGATTAGGTGCCTCATTGAACGTCATTCCTCGACAAGCTCGGAATGACGTTCAATGATGTATGATATTCATATGGATGTGCTACTTCACCGCTTGCTGGGCGTACCACTCGCGGAAGCTCTGTTTGGGCGGTTCGGGCAGTTCGCGGGCAACGGCCCAGGGGTTGTAACCCTTGCCGTGGGTGAGGCCGTGGGGTAGAAGGCGCAGGCTTTGGCGGGCTATCTTGCTGCCCAGCCCATACACGGCAGGCTTAGCCAGCACGCGGCTCAGTAGACGCATGCTCCACTTCTTGCTGGCCGGAATTTCGCCCGCCTGTCCCAGCACCTGCCGCCACTTATACAGCTGGGTGTGAATGTCGATTTTCACCGGGCACACATCCGTGCAAGAGCCGCAGAGCGTGCTGGCAAAGGGTAGGGAAGCATGCTTGCGCATATCAATATTGGGCGACAGAATCGCGCCAATCGGCCCCGGAATCGTGAAGTCGTACGAGTGGCCGCCGCTGCGGCGGTACACAGGGCAAGTGTTCATGCAGGCCCCGCACCGGATGCACTTCAACGACGCCCGAAAATCGGGGCGGCCGAGTTGCTTGGTGCGCCCGTTGTCTACAATTACCACGTGCATTTCCTTACCCTCAGCGGGCTTGCTGAAGTGAGAAGTGTAGGTAGTGATAGGCTGGCCGGTGGCGCTGCGCGTGAGAATGCGCGTGAATACGCTCAGATCAGAAAGGCGCGGAATCAGCTTTTCCATACCCATGCAGGCAATGTGCACCTTGGCCAGGTTCACGCCCAGGTCGGCGTTGCCCTCGTTGGTGCACACCACCACCGAGCCGGTTTCGGCTACCGCAAAGTTGACGCCCGAAATGGCGACTTCACTGGCCAGAAACTTCTCGCGCAGGTGCTGGCGAGCGGTTTCAGTGAGCTGCTGCGGGTCGTTGTTGCCTTTTTCGGTGCCCAAGTGCAGGTGAAACGTGTCGCCTACATCCTCTTTTTTCAAGTGAATGGCGGGCAGCACCACATGGCTGGGCGCCTCATCGCGCAGCTGAATAATCCGCTCGCCCAAATCCGTGTCAATCACGTCTACCCCGTGCTTGATAAGATAGGGATTGAGGTGGCATTCCTCTGTGAGCATGGACTTGCTCTTAACCACGCGGGTGGCATTGTGCTGCTTCAACAGGCTGAGCACAATCTGGTTATGCTCGTGCGCATCGGCGGCCCAATGCACCTGCACGCCATTGCGGCGGGCGTTTTCCTCGAACTGCTGGAGGTAGAAATCCAGCCGGCTGAGGGTGTGGTCTTTGATGTCGGAGGCCAGTTGGCGCAATTCCTGAAACTCGGGCGTGGCGTACACGGCCTTATCGCGCTTCTGCCGCACAAACCACAGGGTTTCGTCGTGCCAAGTGGTGCGCTCGGCATCAAGCAGAAAGATATCGGAACGTTGGGAATGACTCATAGAACGGCGCCATTTAGGATTTCGGCCGCGTGCATCACTTTGATAGGCAGCTTGGCGCGGCGCACAATGCCTTCCAGGTGCATTAGGCACGACATGTCGCCACCCGTGAGCACGCGCGTGCCGTTGCGGACGTGGTCGGCTACGCGGTCCTGGCCCATCCGCGCCGAGATACCGGCCTCGCTCACGCAAAATGTGCCGCCAAAGCCGCAGCACTCGTCGTTGCGGTCCAGTTCGGTCAGCTCTAGGCCCTGCATGCTGCTGAGCAACCGCCGCAGCTGCCCGTCGCGCACGGGCGTCATCTCCGATTCGTTGGCCTGGTGCAGGCCGCGCTGGCCGTGGCAACTTAGGTGTAACCCTACCTTGTGCGGAAAAGAACCAGGTATTTCGTTGATGCCGAGTATATTGAGAATGAAATCGAACAGCTCGTAGGTGTTGGTGCGCACGTGCTGCACGGCTGGCGTTTGGTCAATAATGTCGAAGTGCTTACGGACGTGGTAGACGCAGCTTCCAGCTGGTCCTACTACGTAATCATATCCCTCAAACGCATCCACGAAGTTGTGGTACACCGGAATGGCGTCCCGCTCGCAGCCGCTGTTGGCCATGGGCTGGCCGCAGCAGGTCTGTTGCTTGGGAAAATTGGCCCGTACGCCCAATTTTTCCAGCAGTTGTAGGGTAGCAATGCCTACCTGCGGATAAAACTGATCGACGTAGCAGGGTACAAAAAGGGCTACTTTCATAGGTTACTCTAAACGTCATGCTCCATCTGGCGTCCGCTTGTCGAAGCAGCTCGCTTGCTGATGCTCGATATCGATAGTATCTGTCGTCAGCACACGAGCTGCTTCGACAAGCGGACGCCAGATGGAGCATGACAACGAATCTAAGCTGTTCAGCTGAACAACAACTGCGTTTTTTCCAGGTTTCACCCTGTTCCAGGTGAATGAGGGCGCCCAGGGCGGTGGCTTGCGGCACCTCTAACGTACGGTTTTTTTGCTTCGGGGAGTTCTAGCTCAGCAGCTGCATGAACAGCGGGTTGCGGGCAAAGCCGTCGTCCACATAAATCAGTTTCTCGTCTTGCCGCACTAAGTTGATAGATTCAGTAAGAATGTTCATCAACCCGTGCATGAGGTGCTGGTATGCGTCGGCGTCGGTGCTGAATCCGCTCAGGGCGTGCCCTACTCCGTGTGGTCTAGGTACAACTTGCCCGCGGTCGATAACAGGCGTAACAGCACCTGCGCCAGTTGCTGGTAATCTAACTCGACTTTGCGAAAAAAATCCTGGATCCCGAATGCCATCCACCACAGAAGCGGCGTTGAGGCGGGCGCCGTCGGCATTGGTGTGGGTATAGTCGCCAGGAAAAAAGGTACTGACCTTTTCCGATCCAAGATGGTTGTATTTTGCTGCTGTAAGGTTATTCAGGTCGATGAAGGGCACGCCTTCCTGGCGGACAACCTCGGCGGCCCAGCGCCCAAAATCCTGATCGGCTAGCACTACCTTGCCGTCCTTCCACTCGTTGCGCGGAATCATGGAGGCGATGATGGGTTTGGCGCCCTTCGCCTTGGCCCCGCGCACAAACTGGCGCAGGTACCAGCCGTAGGTATGCACCGTTTCATGGTGGCCGTCGGGCCAGACAAGTTCCTTGGTTTCGTTGCCGGTACCGCGTAGCACGCCGCGCCGGCCGGCCTTGGTGGTATCGGGCACGCCCCCTTCGTTGTGCCCAAACTGCATCAGCAGAAAGTCGCCTGGTTTCAACAACGAATCTACCTGCTGCCAACGTTGCTCTGACACAAACGTACGGATGCTGCGGCCTGCCTTGGCACGATTCATAATATGCAGGCGAGTAGTATCAAAAAAAGCCGGCAAAGCGGCTCCCCAGCCCATTTGGGGCGTGTTACTATTGTTGACCGTCGAGTCGCCGATAAGGTAGAGGGTAGGGCGCGGGGTAGGCTGTAGGGTCACACTTGTGAGCAGCGTTACGAGAAATGCCAGCCCTATAACTAGTCGGAAGTGAGTGAATAAGCGCATAGAAACTAAGTAGTAAGGAAAGAACCCAAGTACGCGAAAGCGCTAAGCTAATCCCTCCTGCACCTACCCGTTGCGCTGGTAGGCGCCTAATACGGTAGTTCTAAAAAGCAAAGCGCTCCGGTCGAATATCGACCGGAGCGCTTCAGGATAAGCAATGGCACCGAAAACAGTGCCGTTACGCCTTCTTCAAAAACTCGGTTTTCAGCACCATGGTGCTACCGCCGGCGCGTCCTTCAACTTCGGCGGGGCTGTTAGTAAGACGAATGTTCTTCACCAGCGTGCCGCGCTTAAGCGTCTGCGACGAGCCTTTCACTTTCAAATCCTTAATTAGCGTCACCGAGTCGCCCTCGGCGAGCAGATTGCCGTTGCTGTCCTTTACGTCCATGTGCGTATGTTGAGGGTAGGGAGAGGGAGAGCAACGAAGGGCGCGTGCAACGCGTCCCTACATCGTCCACAAAATCCGTGAAATCCGCTCTAATCTGTGGTCTTAGACGTTGAAACGGAAGTGCATGATGTCGCCGTCCTGCACCACGTATTCTTTGCCTTCTACGGCCATCTTACCGGCTTCTTTGATCTTGGCTTCCGAGCGATACTGCTCGTAATCAGCCAGTTTAATTACCTCGGCGCGGATAAAGCCTTTCTCAAAATCGGAGTGGATAACGCCGGCGGCGGCGGGGGCTTTGTCGCCGCGGTGCACGGTCCAGGCGCGTACTTCCTGCACGCCGGCGGTGAAGTAGGTTATCAGGTTCAGCAGCTCATAGCTGGCGCGAATCAAGCGGTTCAGGCCCGACTCGGTGAGGCCGTACTCGCCCAGGAACATTTCCTTTTCCTCAGCATCCTCCATCTCCGCAATCTGCGATTCGATAGCTGCCGACACCACTACTACCTGCGCATTTTCGTTCTTCACATGGTCGCGCAGGGCGTCCACGTAGGCGTTGCCGTTGTTCTGAATGCTCCCTTCATCCACGTTGGCCACGTAGATAACCGGCTTGATCGTCAGCAGTTGCAGGTCTTCTACAGCTTCCAACTCTTCCTCATTAGCGCCCAGCGAGCGGGCATTGTTACCGGCTTCGAGGTGGTCTTTGAAGCGTTGCAGGGACGCTACTTCCTTCTTCGCCTTAGCGTCGCCGCTCTTGGCCGAGCGCTCCGATTTGGCCAGCTTCTTATCGATGCTTTCCAAGTCCTTGAGCTGCAACTCGGTGTCAATCACGTCTTTGTCGAACACCGGATCAACGCCGCCGGCTACGTGCACAATGTTGTCGTCGTCGAAGCAGCGCACCACGTGAATCACAGCGTCTACCTCGCGGATGTTGGCCAGGAATTTATTGCCCAGACCTTCGCCCTTGCTGGCGCCCTTCACGAGGCCAGCAATGTCCACAAACTCCACGATGGTAGGCACCACGCGCTGGGGCTTCACGATTTCCTCCAGCACCTGTAGGCGCGGGTCGGGCACGGTAATCACGCCCACGTTGGGCTCGATGGTGCAGAAAGGATAGTTGGCCGATTCGGCCTTGGCATTCGATAACGCGTTGAACAGCGTGGACTTACCCACGTTCGGCAGACCGACGATTCCGCAGCGGAGACCCATACGGTGAAATTGTGAAGTTGTGAGATGGTGAATTGACGTTTCTAAACCATGTCAATTCGGGTGCAAAGGTAAGGGTTTTGTAGGGGCGCGTTGCACGTGCCCTTCGTTGTTTATCCGGAGGGGGTAGGGTAGGGCGGCACAGGTGGCACGCGCTACTAATGAAAAACGGCGCGCATCAGCCTGAGCTGACGTGCGCCGTTTTGAATAAATCGAGTAGCAAAAAGGGATAGTACAATCTGTTTCGCTAGGCCGATGAGTTAGTAGGTGTCGGTGCTATTATTGTACGAATCGTTGTCGTAGGCAGGACGGGGGCGGTCCAGCTCGGCTACTTCTTCGGGCGAAAGCAGTTCTTCGCGCACATAATCAACGGCGTCTTGCAAAGCATCTACAAACTTGGCAAAATCTTCTTTGTAGAGGAAGATTTTGTGTTTTTCGTAGGAAAAGGTGTCATCATCCCGGAGACGACGTTTGCTTTCTGTAATAGTGAGGTAGTAATCCTGGCCGCGGGTAGCCTTCACGTCGAAAAAGTACGTGCGCTTGCCGGCTTTAATGCGTTGGGAGTAAATTTCTTCTTGATCGTGACGGTCTTCCACAGAATCTTCAGTAAGAGTGAATTATTCTAAAATGAACTTTTTGTAGGCTCAAAGTAAATCAGATACAGCGAATATAAAAATACGAAGGGGGGCTTTTTTTATTGAAAAAAGTACCATTTTGGGAAAATGGCTAAGCCCGACCGTTATTAGGTAAGTTGCGCGGGCACTGTTTCCGCTATTTTTACCGTTCGTATCGTTTCGGATGCCGCTGGGCGCCGCTCATTTTTTAGCTCGTATGTCTATGGCGCTCGATTTAGCCGCAGTTCGTTCTTTCGAAAATCTGGAGTTTCTGGCCCGACAGCTGGTAGAGGGGTTCATTACGGGCTTGCACCAGTCGCCCTACCACGGGTTTTCGGTGGAGTTCTCGGAACACCGCCTCTACAATCCCGGCGAGAGCACCCGCCACATCGACTGGAAAGTACTGGCCCGCACCGATAAGCTGTTTGTAAAGCGCTACGAGGAGGAAACCAACCTGCGCTGCCACCTGCTACTCGACGTGTCGCCGTCGATGTACTACCCCACACCCGATCACGACAAGCTGCGCTTTAGCATCCTGTGCGCGGCGGCCCTCATCACGCTCCTGCAAAAGCAGCGCGACGCTGTGGGCCTCGTCACCTTCGCCGACCAGATTGAATTACAAACGCCGGTGCGCTCCACCAGCACGCACCGCCACACGCTGCTACTCACGCTGCAACAACTCCTGGAGCGCCCTGCCGCCCCGCGCCGCCCTACCGATGTGGCTGGCGTGATTCACCGCATTGCCCAGCAAATCCCGAAACGCTCGTTGGTAGTACTTTTCTCCGATATGCTGGGCCGAGCACCCGAGGAGCAAACGGCAGCCCTGGCGGCGTTGCAGCACCTGCGCCATCAGCAGCACGAGGTGTTGCTGTTCCACGTAATGGACCGCGCCACTGAGTCGGACTTCGATTTCGCGGAGCGGCCCTACCTGTTCGAGGATATCGAAACCGGCGAAACCATCAAGCTGCAACCCGCCCAGGTGCGCGACCAATACCGCGCCGCCATGCGCGACTACGAGCAGGAACTAGCCCTACGCTGCGGCCAGTATAAGATTGACTTCGTGCCTGTTGACATCCGGGAGCCGTTTGATAAGGTGCTTTACGCTTATATGGTGAAGCGGGGGAAGGCAAAATAAGTAAGTGGTGAATAAAAATACGGCTGTCATCCTGAGCTTGCGAAGGATCTTCTGCCAGTTGAACGAGTCGTTGTTACACTTGTCGTTCTGATGTGATAAGGTCCTTCGCAAGCTCAGGATGACAGCCGT
>NZ_JAHWGL010000116.1 GCF_019334315.1 Hymenobacter profundi | reverse complement strand
CCGCATTTGTTTAAGTTGAAGAGCGACTGAGTGAGGGAGTAGCTGAGTGAATAGCAAAAGCGCCTGTCATCCTGAGCTTGCGAAGGACCTTATCACGGTAGAACAAGACGTTGTTACGTTTATCGTTCAACTGGCATAAGGTCCTTCGCGCTGCTCAGGATGACAGACGCCGTTTTATTTACTTCCTCACTCGTTAGCACACGTCGCGGCGCTCTTTCTGGTCTACGGCCAGGAGGTTGTCGAGGCGGAGGGTGAAGCCGTCGGTGAGGCGTAGGTACTCTACTTTATCTTGGATGAACAGATCAGCAATAATGCCCTGGTAGGTGACCGGGGGCGAGTCGGGTTGGGTGCGGTAGACGAGCTGGCAGGGCTGGCGGGTGGTAGCCAGCGCTTCCAGCTCATCATAAAACGAGCAGCTGATGGGCGTGTAGGGCGTAGCCATGCGAAAAATAAAAAGGGTGGTAGAAAAAGGTTTGTTCTATACATACGTGCCACAGGGCTAACCCGGCCGTGCTGGTGTGCGTTGTGAAAAACAGATCAAGCTCCATACCATGCCCACTGAAATCAACCTGGCCCCACTTGACGCCCTGCAAGAAGGCGAGCTGCGCGCTTTCCCTACCCCCAATGATGGCCCCGAGGTGCTGCTGGTCCGGCACCAGGGGCAGTATCGTGCTTTTGCTGCGCATTGCCCGCACTATGGCGCCCCCCTCGAAAAAGGGCGGTTGGTGCATGGGCAGATTGTATGTCCGTGGCACCACGCTTGTTTTAAAGCCACCGATGGCAGCCTGTGCGAGCCACCCGCTCTCGATGCCCTGCCTACCTTTGCGGTGCGCGAGGCTGAGGGTAGGGTATACGTATCGGTGCCCGACAACCCGCCTGCCAGCACCGACAAGCCCGACGAAACGCCTACCGCCGAGGTAGGCGGTGCCCCCGTGCCTACCGCTCCAAACTTAGCCGTGGCGCAATCCACCATTGTGATAGTAGGCGGCGGCGCGGCCGGGCAAATGGCTGCCCAAACGCTACGCGAAGAAGGTTTTGCCGGCCGCGTAGTACTGGTATCGGCCGATGCAGCAACTCCTTACGACCGCACCAAGCTCAGCAAAGCCTACCTGGCAGGCAAGGCTAAGCCCGCAAGTCTGCCCCTGCGCGAAGAAGACTTCTATGCGAAGCACCATATCGAGCTGTTGACCAACACCCGCGCCACCGGCCTGGATCTGGAAAAGAAGCAGGTGCTGCTGGCCGATGCGGCTCCACTGTCTTACGACCAATTGCTGCTGGCACCCGGCGGCACGCCCAAGTCCCTCCCCAAGCTGCCTGGCCACGATCTGCAAAACGTGCTGCTCCTACGTACCCAGGCCGATGCCAATGCGATAATAGAAGCCGCCAAAGAAGCCCGGCACGTGGTCATCATCGGCTCCAGCTTTATCGGGATGGAAGCGGCTAGCAGCCTCGCCGGCCAGGACGACCGCACCGTGACGGTAATTGCCCAGGAAAAGGAGCCATTTGAGAAAGTACTAGGGCCTGAGGTAGGCAAGATGTTTCGCACCATGCACCAGGAAAAAGGCGTGCAATTTGAGGCGGAAGCCGAAGTGGCCGAGCTAACCGGCCAGAACGGCCGCGTAGCGGGCGTTCGGTTGAAATCAAGCAAAGACCTGCCCGCCGACTTAGTGGTGCTGGGGGTAGGCGTACGCCCGGCTACCGACTTTCTGAAAGAAACTTTCCAGCTGGAAAAGGACGGCGGCCTGCAAGTAGACGAATACTTGCAAGCTGCCCCCAACATCTACGCAGCCGGCGACATTGCCCATTTTCCAGCCACAACCGGCGACACATTGCGCATTGAGCACTGGCGCGTAGCCCAGCAGCATGGCCGCTTGGCGGCCCGTAATCTGATGGGCCAGCAAGTACCCTACACCGCCGCGCCCTACTTCTGGACCCAGCAATACGGCAAGAGCCTGCGCTACGCCGGCCACGCCGAGCAGTGGGACGACATCCACTACCTATGCGACGTAGCCAAGCAGGATTTCCTGGCCTTCTACATACAGAAAGGAAAAGTGAAAGCCGCCGCCGGCATGAACCACGACCCGGACATGATTTACATAGAAGCCCTGTTAGCCGCCAATAAAATGCCTGCCCCTGCTGATATCAGTGAGGAAACTAACTGGCAAAAGCTTGCCAATCAATAACTTAAAAAGGGCGACGCGAAGCACGTACTTCGTGCCGCCCTTTTTAAGTTATTGCTGCTTAATGCTTGCCTTTGCCTTTCCCGTGCCCGTTGCCGCCGTACAGCTTTTTGGCCTGGCCGGGGGGTAGGCCCTTGCCGTTTTGCAGGCGCTTCACTTGGCCGGGGGGTAGGGCTACGGGGTAGAGCTGCCGGTGCCGTCCAATGTGCACCCAGGGCTGCGCGCCGCGGTAATCAATCACGACAGGGTGGAAGCTGCTGGGCGCGTAGCCGCTGATGGATTTCAGACGCTGCCATTTGCCCTGGCGCTCTACTACGTAATTCTGGTCGCGCAGGTCGTAGTAGCCGCCTACCTCCGGGATGTAGTAGTACTGCGAGCCCGCCGGAGCCGCAGGTCCCCACGAAGGTGTATTAATGTTGATTGTTACTTGTTGTGCCTGTACAGATGGTCCCGAGAAAGCCAGGGCTAAGAGAGCCGAGAAAGCGAAAGTTGTGAATCTTTTCATGAGGCAGTGGGATGTGGAGAAAACGAATCAATTTCATAGGCTTTTGACAAGAACAAGGCCAAGTTCACCACAGCATAATCCTACTACGGTCCCGGATAAGAACTTTCGGTAAAGCGGGACATTTCGGGGCAGCGCGTTGTTGTATCCTATCTGCCACAAACGCATCCATACTTCGACCGCTTCGTTATTCGCTAATGCCACTGGCTAAGAAGCTATTCGGAGTAGCCATCCGGCTGCGTTTTGCGTACCTTTGCAGACTTATTCGATCCGCTTTGCATGGCTAAGAAAAAAGCCCCGGCCGTTGCGGCCGCTACGATTTCTCCCCTTTCCCAAGTAGCCACGGCGGAGGCCGAGCTGACGGCCGCGGCCGTAGCCCTACCCTCCAACGGCCACGCCCACCCCAACCCGGCTGCTGCCGAGGCGCCGTTCATCGAAGTATACGGCGCGCGCGAGCACAACCTGAAAAACGTTTCTATTCAGATTCCGCGGGGCAAGCTGGTGGTATTCACTGGTATTTCCGGCTCTGGTAAGTCGTCGTTGGCGTTCGACACGATTTACGCCGAGGGTCAGCGCCGCTACATGGAGACGTTTTCGGCCTATGCCCGCTCGTTTATGGGCGGCCTGGAACGGCCCGATGTGGATAAAATCGAAGGATTGTCGCCGGTGATTAGCATCGAGCAAAAAACCACCTCGCGCAACCCGCGCTCCACCGTCGGCACCATTACCGAGATTTACGACTTCCTGCGCCTGTTCTACGCCCGCACCGCCGAGGCGTTCAGCTACGTGACGGGCAAGAAGATGATCCGGCAGTCAGACGACCAGATTATCAACTACATCCTGAAGCACTACGACAACAAGAAGCTGGTAGTGCTGGCACCCGTAGTGAAGGGTAGAAAGGGCCACTACCGCGAGTTGTTTCAGCAGGTGGCCAAGTCGGGCTTCACGAAAGTGCGTGTCGATGGCGAGCTGCTCGACATCACGCCTAAGATGCAGGTAGACCGCTACAAGATTCACGACATCGAAATCGTGATTGACCGCTTGGTGGTGAAAGCCGAAGACCGCCACCGCTTGGCTGGCTCGGTGCAAAACTCGCTCACGCAGGGCAAAGGCACCATGCTCGTGCTCGACCCCGACAGCAAGAAGAAGGACAACACGCAGTTCTTTTCCCGCTTCCTAATGGACCCGGCCACCGGCATCGCCTACGACGACCCCGCGCCCAATACGTTTTCGTTCAACTCGCCCTACGGTGCCTGCCCCGTGTGCAATGGCTTAGGCGAGGTGCAGGAAATTACGGAGGAAACCGTAATGCCGGATAAGAAGCTGAGCATCAGCCGGGGCGGTATTGCGCCACTGGGCGAGTACCGCGACATCTGGATTTTTCAGCAGCTCCAGCTCATTCTCAAAAAGCACAAAGCTTCGCTGAGTACGCCCATTCAGAAGCTGCCCGAAGACCTAGTGCAACGCCTGTTGCACGGCATTCCGGAAGACGAGGACGCCGATACCACCAAGGCCAACTACACGGAGCCGTTTGAGGGCATTATCCCGTTTCTGCGGCGGCAGATGGATTCTGATTCCGATAATATCCGGGACTGGATTCAGCAGTACACCCAAGCCAAGGAGTGCCCCGAGTGCCACGGCTACCGCCTGAAAAAGGAGTCCCTACACTTCAAGATTGCCGATAAGCACATTGGGGAGCTGTCGGTGATGGACGTGAAGGAGCTATCTGCGTGGTTTGAGGGGCTGGAAGACCGCCTCTCGGAGCGCCAGAACCTGATTGCCCGCGAGCTGCTCAAGGAAATCCGCAAGCGCATTGGCTTCCTGTTGGAGGTAGGGCTCGACTACCTCGACCTACACCGCTCGGTGCGGACGCTGAGCGGCGGCGAAAGCCAGCGCATCCGTCTGGCTACCCAGATTGGTACCCAGCTGGTAGGCGTCTTGTACATCATGGACGAACCCAGCATCGGTCTGCACCAGCGCGACAACGAGCGACTAATTAAGGCCTTGCAGCACCTGCGCGACATCGGCAACTCGGTGATTGTGGTGGAGCACGACAAGGACATGATCATGCATGCCGACCATGTGCTTGACATTGGCCCTGGCGCCGGCATCCACGGCGGCCACATTGTGGCCGCAGGCTCACCCACCGAGATTTTCAACTCCGGCTCCCTTACCTCGCAGTACCTCAGCGGGCAAAAGCACATTGAGCTACGCAAGAAAAAGCGCGATGGTACCGGTGAAGAATTGGTACTGAAAGGTGCCAAAGGGCATAACCTCAAAAACGTAACGGCTAAGTTTCCGCTGGGCAAGCTCATTGCCGTTACGGGCGTATCGGGCTCGGGCAAGTCGTCGCTCATCCACGACACGCTCTACCCTATCCTCAACCAGCACTTCTTCAATGCCAAGCGCGAGCCGCTGAAGTACGATGCTATTGAGGGTCTGGACTTTATCGACAAGGTAATTGAGGTAGACCAGTCGCCGATTGGTCGCACGCCGCGTTCCAACCCGGCTACCTATACCGGCGTGATGACCGAAATCCGCCAGCTGTTTGCCGAGTTGCCCGAGTCGAAAATCCGCGGCTACGGTCCCGGCCGTTTCTCCTTCAACGTGAAGGGTGGCCGCTGCGAAACCTGCGAGGGCGCGGGCCTGCGCACCATCGAAATGAACTTTCTGCCCGACGTGCACGTGCCCTGCGAAACCTGCAAAGGCCGCCGCTACAACCGCGAAACACTGGAAGTGCGCTTCAAAGGCAAATCTATCACCGACGTACTCGATATGACGGTGGAAAAGGCCGTGGAGTTCTTCGAGTATCAGCCACGTATTCTACGTAAGATTCAGACGCTGAATGATGTAGGTCTGGGTTACCTCACGCTGGGCCAGCAGGCCACTACCCTCAGCGGCGGCGAAGCCCAGCGTGTGAAGCTGGCCACCGAGCTCAGCAAGAAAGACACCGGCCAGACATTCTACATCCTCGACGAGCCGACCACCGGTCTGCACTTCGAGGACATCAACCACCTCTCTGACGTGCTGCAAAAGCTAGTCGATAAGGGCAACACGGTCCTCATCATCGAGCATAACCTCGACCTAATTAAAGTTGCCGACCACATCATCGACATCGGCCCCGAGGGCGGCGCCGGCGGCGGTACCATCGTGGCCCAAGGCACACCCGAGCAAGTAGCCAAGTCGAAGAAAGGCTATACGAGCAAGTTCCTGGCTGAGGAGTTGAGGACGAGTAAATATGCGGAGGTAGTCTAGCCTAGTTCTTAAACTTTCATACAAAAGCGCCCGCACTACTACAGTGTGGGCGCTTTCGTGTTAAATAGCCTCTATCTGCTTGCTAAAGGCCTGGTCCTTCTTCAGAGCGGCCAAAGCGAAACTTGATGCCCCAGCTGCCCCGTAGCACAGTGCCATAATCGCCAATGCCGATAACAGCCAGTTCGGTATGAAAGCCCAAACGCTTCTTGGCAAACGGAAATACAACGACACCTGCCGGCACTACAATGCCGGAAGCGTTATTGGTGCGCGCACCAAGGCCGCTATACACGTAGTAATCTTCTTTGTTCACGAATTTATAATTCAGCGTCAACTCTGGGTCTAGGCTAGAAGTGAAGGCGTCGGTGCCTACCCGGAAATCGGGGTGGAAGCGGCCAAAGTCGTAGGAAATGGACGCGAAGGGTAGGCCTGATTGGTGATACGCCACATTGAGTTGGGCACGCGCCGACAGACTAGCACCACAAATAGCCAGCAGTAAGTAGATTTTCTTCATCGAATAAATGGCTGAAAAATAGAGTGATGGCCGGAAAATAGGGAAAGCAATTGCTGCCACGGCTATACCCCAAAAAATAATTTTCCTGCCCTAACCAACCTTCTCCCGGCGGCGCAGCACTTTAGGGCAACTATCCGCCCCGTGCTAGCTTCCCCTACCTTGCCGCTCACCGACGAACAGTTGCTTACGGCCTGCCTGGCCCACAACCGGCAAGCGCAGTACCAGCTGTATCAGCGCTACAAAACCGCCATGTTCTCCTGTGCCCTGCGCATTCTGAACAGCCGGGATTTGGCGCAGGATGCGTTGCAGGACGCTTTCGTGCAGGTGTTTCAGCAGTTGGGCAGCTTCCGACAGCAGTCGGCACTGGGTGCCTGGATTCGCACCATTGTGGTGCGGCGGGCCTTACTCACGCTCCGGCACGAGCAGCGCATGGAACTCTACGACCCCGATAGCCACCCCGAGCCGTTGGTAGCCTGGCACGACAGCCTGACCGGCGAGGCGCTGGAAAAGGCTATTGGCGAGTTGCCAGCCGGTTACCGCGCCACCTTCTGCCTGCTAGAGGTAGAGGGCTACTCCCACCGCGAGGCCGCCGAGCTACTGGGCGTCACGGAGGGCACCAGCAAGTCGCAGCTGTACCATGCCAAGCGGCTGCTGCAACGCAAACTTCAGCATTTGTACCGATGAGTGATTTTTCTAAACCACCCGAAGAAGCCGGACGTGAGCACCTGCGCCGGGCCATAGCCGACCTACCCTCGCACGAGCCCGAAGTGGCTACCTGGCTGCGCGTTGTGGCGCAGCTGGACGCTGAGCAGGCTATTGCCCAGGCTATACCCAACTTGCCCGCGCATGAGCCCGATGTAGCGTTATGGAACGCTATTGCTGGTCGGCTCGATGAAGCGGAAGCACCAGCCGCTGTGGTATTCCGGCCAATGTGGCCTACAGCGGTATGGCGTCGGGTAGCAAGTATAGCTGCTGTTATTCTGCTGCTGCTTGGTATGTGGTGGCTACGACCTGCTGCGCTAGACAAGCAAGTAGCAGCAGCTCCCCACGAAACCATTACGTTCAGCGAAGAAGAGGTAGCCGCGCCAGTCGCTACTGTACGGCTTGCCTCGCCTGCCGATCCGCTGGCGCAGGAGGGGAAGGCCTTTATTGATGCGCATTGCACTTCATTGCCCACAGTATGCCAGTCGGATGAGTTTCAGGAGCTACGGACGCAACTATCAGAGGTAGAGAAGCAGGAGCGGCGGCTCCGGCTGGATGCACAGCGGTTTGGCGCGTCGCCGGCTGTGGTTCGACAACAGGTGCAGCTAACCACGCTACGGGCAGAAATCACCCGCGAGTTGGTTCAACTTCTTATCTCATGAGCAACATTGTGCAGAATCGTTGTTGGGTGGGCGTGCTGGTGCTGCTTTGGCTACTGAGTAGCCTCGGCGCGCAGGCACAGCAAAAAGTGCAGGTAGTGACCCGCACGCTGGAACAGCGGTGGGTGTGCAAACCTAATACGCTAGTACGCATTCGTGCCGAAAAAGCCACTTTACGGGTGCAGGGCTGGGATAAACCTACTGTGGAGGTGGTGCTACGTTTAAGCGCCCGCCACCCCGATCGTGCGGTAGCCGAGCGCGACTTAGCAGCGGCACAGTATCGTTTGCAGCAAAACGCGAGTACCATTAATCTAATCAACTTTTTCTCCTTACCTACTGGGGTACCAACCGTGCAAAGCGACCTACGCGCCGAATACACGGTGATGATGCCCGCTGGTAATCACTTGGTAGTGGCCAACACTTACGGTCAAACCAGCCTGAGTAACTTGATTGGCTGGCAGCAGTTGGAGCAGGACTTCGGGCAGATTAGCTTGCAAAAGCTACAAGGTATTGTGGCCATTACCGCCCGCTATGCCGATGTAACGGCCACTGATGTAGAAGCCCATTTTATATGTGAGGCAAATAAATCGGCGGTGCAATTGCTACGTGTGGGCGGAAGTGTGGTGGTGCACAATCAGTTTGGCAACATACGTGTGCAGCCGGGTCTTGCTCTAACGAAGCTGATTGTAGAGGCTGACCGCAC
Source organism: Hymenobacter profundi (assembly GCF_019334315.1). Taxonomy (GTDB): domain Bacteria; phylum Bacteroidota; class Bacteroidia; order Cytophagales; family Hymenobacteraceae; genus Hymenobacter; species Hymenobacter profundi. The sequence continues at coordinate 7,325 of NZ_JAHWGL010000116.1, read as the reverse complement.
CGAAGTAGTTATCTGTGCACCACAACCAGAGCAGTTTAGCTATCAGCTAAGCGTGCAGCAAGGTAGTTTAAGTGTACCTCAGATTTATCAATCGGCCAGACGTGCAAATGGGGGACGAAGCACGTTTGTAACATCTGCTTCGTCGCGTCCGCTGGTGCGCGTCAGTACCAATTACGCGTCTCTAACGCTGCAAACACAGGCATTCGTCCTTCATCCTTAATTGCCTTATTTCTGTATAGCTATGCGCTACGCCCTTCCGCTTCTATTTTGTTTCCTGCTGTTCAGCTTATTGCTGTTGCCTGACTTAGTATTCGCGCAAACTACTAGCGATTCTACCCGCCTTCGCTACAGCGAAGAAGTTGTCAGTCAACCGATGAGGGTAGATACCGCAGCCCTGCGCGTGCAGCGCGAAGACCACGCTTTGTGGAAGCTGGGATTGAATAATATTACATTGAGAGGATATCAGCGCTATGGCGTGCACCTTATCTATGAGCGTAAAGTAGGGCGGCCAGCTTGGTCGGTTATGGGTGAGATGAGCCCTAGTTTATTGCGTTTCTCAGGCAATCATTTTAGTATGCGGACGCAACTGGCGGGGCGCTACTACTATAACCTGGAGCGGCGCATACGGCAAGGACGTAACGCTGGTAACTTCTCTGCCAACTACTTTTCGGTAGCATTGGGTGCCGGTATCGGACACTACTCTGATCTACCCTTTTATTTAGCCGCTACAGATAGGCATTGGGTGCGGGTTCAAGCCGCTCTACTATACGGTATGCAGAGACGCCTAGGGCGCCACGGCTTTTTTGATGTCAACGTAGGCTTTGCGAAAATGCTAGATAGGCAAAGGTTCCAACAAATAACTGGTAGCGTACGGGTAGGCTTTCTCCTGGAAGGGTCCACTGCGTCGCGTGCCTATGTGCCTCCAATAACAGAAGGTATGCTGATACCACGTGCGTACCTGGGAGTACAAGCCGGAGTTTATGGGTACGGAGTACGATATGATGAGGCGGAGGCTACGTCTAATTACCAAATCTGGGCTGTACCCTACCTATATGCTGGCTACTACTTGAAACCCCGACTGGCTGTGCAGCTAGGAATGCAAGCCAGCCGCCGCCATTCATTCAAAGGTTCCTACTACTATGGCACCTTGTTCAACTCTCATTACAAGTATGAGGTGAACGAACGTTTTGTAGCAGTGCCTGCGCTACTACGCTATACTATTACGAAATTACCACAACAGCATATTCAAATAGATGTGTTAGCTGGTGCTACCCTAACAGCGGCCTGGGCGCGCTACCAACGACGAGACTATAACCAATATAACCATCAAATCAGTGAACAGGAAGGCCGAGACCAAGGCTTTGGCGTTAATTCTATGGTGGGAATAGGAGGGGCTTACGGTTTCGGTCGTACACGCCGGGTGCAAGCCACGGCGGAAGCGGTTCTAATCAAACCCTTGTTTAGTAATCATTACGGGTTCGAACCAGGGGTTAGTGTAGGGTTACGCTACCGATTTCAATATCAATAGAAAATCATGCACGACCCTAACAGAATTGCTAGGGTCGTGCATGATTTTCTGAAAGGATACGCTACGCTACTTACTTTCTATCACTGGCTTTTTCAAACAACTGGGCCGTTATTTCTTCATGCTCTCGCAGCTTGGGTAGCATTTCGGCGGCGTAGGTGCGCAGTTCTGGGTTGGATGCTTTTGCAGCCGCATCCGCAAAGCGGGCGATGGTGCGCTCATGCAGCTCTTGTAGGTCGCGCATGTATTTTTTGTCGAAGCCGAAGTATTTCCGGTCGTCGATATCGTCGTAGATGCCGCGGTCATCTTTGCCCATCATCTGGGGTAGAGTAATGCGGGCGCGCTCGGCAATGGCCTGGAGCTGCTGCTCGGCCTGGCCGTGCTCCTGCTCCATGCGTTTGCCCCACGCTTTCACCTCCGTGGCAATGGCCTTTTGCTGAGCCAGCTTGCCTAAGGCTATTTCCAGCATGTTGCTACTAGAAGCCGCTACGGCAAACTCAGCATCGTATTGCAGCTGATCTTTGGAGTAAGGTGAGGAATCGGCTTTTAGCCGGTTGCGCTTCTTATTGATTTTTTCTGCCTCTTTCACCGGCTTCTTTTGCGCCTGAGCTGCCGGAGTGGTAGCAAAAGAGAAAGAGCCAATTAGAAGGGCTCCAAGAATATATTTTGTAGTCAATTTCATGTGCAACTGAAAAGGGTGTTGCTACCTGCATGGTAGCATACAACAGCTAAAGTATACTGATCGTATTTAATATATGTTGCAACATGATTTGATTAATTGATTTATAAATAATTGAATGACAAATCATTAGTATATGAATACGCGCTACGCGTCAGCCAAGCACAATTGTTTCTAACCAAAAAAGCCGCTACCAGATGGTAGCGGCTTCTCCTGTAAAGCATCGGTTAGACAGCCTTACATTGCGCCGGTGTCAGCGTGTTGCTTAAACATGGTCAGGTGATTCTGTACCACAGGTGCTGTTTTAGCGATGAATGCTTTCAGATCAGCGTCCTGCGTCATTTTGTCGTGGGCCTGCATAGTGTTCAGCGTTTTCTGGTGATCTAATACCATCTGCTGCATATACTGCGTCTCCAAGTCTTTGCCGGAAAGCTTTTGCATGGTAGTAGCTATAGCCTTATGCGCAGCGTCCATGTCCGTGGGGAGGGTTACGTTTTTCTTCTGCGCAATGGCCTTTAAATCGGCCGTCGACTTGGTGTGGTCTGTTACCATTTGGTTGGCGTGGTCCTTGGCCATTCCTGTTACGCCTTTCTCAAGCACCAATTTGCTAAGCTGAATTTCGTTCTGGTCGCTGTGTGCGGCCGATTTCATAAACTCTTCGTCGGTGGCGTGGGGAGCAGTGGCCGTATCGGAGGCCATGTTCATGGCCGGGGCGTCTGCTGACTCCATGGTGTTTTCAGTAGCCACGGAATCAGTAGCTGCAGTTGCAGTTTCGTTGTTCGAAGTGGTGTCGTTACCACAAGATGTAGCAAACAACAGCACGCCCGCGCATAGCAGGCTAGGGAAAATGGTTTTCATGAGAAAGAATAGTTATTGGAAAAGGAAAGTAAGTCTTTGCCTACCATGTTGATATATGGATAGGGTAGTAACAGAAGCAATACGAAACCACTACAGAGAAGTAGGCCTTCTACACCCCTGCGTTGTTACATGTTCATGCCTTCGTTGTGCTGCGCCATCGTTGTATGCTGTTGCACAACGGGTAGCGTTTTTTGAGCCCAAGCTTTCACATCTGGATCAGAACCAGCCTGAATCTCACCGTTCAGTAAATCCACCGTCTGTTGGTGGTCTTTTACCATCTGGCTTACATAGGCCTGCTCAAACTGCTTGCCCGACATCTTGCTCATCTGGTCGTAAAGGGATTTGTGATACGGGTCCATTTCTCCCGGTAGAGCTATGTTTTTCTTCTGTGCCACCGCCTTCAACTCATTGCCGGCCTTGGTGTGGTCGTCAATCATTTTGGTTGCAAAGGCTTTTACATCGCCGGTAACGCCTTTTTCTAGGGCCAACTTGCTCAGTCCAATCTCATTGTGGCCGCCTTGGTCTGCTTTCAGCACAAAATCCTTACCCGTGATGGTAGAACCGTTGAGCATGGGTGGTGCTGTACGAGCCTCCGCCGCTGTAGTAACGTCTGTATTGCTGGTATCAGGGACGTGCATAGTCATAGGACCCGAGTCCGTGTTGCTCACGTTTTCGGCGGCTGTATCAGTAGTGGCCGTGTTGTCTTGACTGCACGCCGACATCGCTACTAAAGCAGTAACGTAGGTCAGCGTTAGAAAGGAAGTTTTCATATAGGATTAGGAAGGAATAGGGCTGGTGAGAAAGACACTGGTGCAAAGCCTACCCATGGATAACCAATGTAGGCTTCGCTCTCAGTATCGTTATTTTCTTTGCTCTACGGCTGCGTACATCTTCTGAGCCATCGCCAAATGCTGCTTCAGAATGGGGACATTTTTAGCCGCAAAAGCTTTAATATCTGGGTCGCTAGCATTGGTGGAGGCTTCCGTATATTCTTTTACATCCTCCTCATGGTCTTTCACCATCTCTTTGAGATACTTCTTGTCCATGTCCACGCCTTTCTCGTCGGTCACATCATCCAGCACCTCACGGTGGTCTTCGCCGAGTGTGCTGGGAAGCGTGATGTTCTTTTGGGAAGCTAGGGCTTTCAGTTCTTCGTTGGCTTTGCTATGGTCATCCACCATATGCTGACCAAATTGCTTGCCTTCGGGGGTAGCACCTCGTTGGGCCACCAAACGGCCCAATTCCACCTCTAACATGCCGCCACTAGCCGCTTTGGTCATGAAATCGGAGTCGAAATCCTTCTTATCCTGTTTCATGTCGCCCATGTCCGTGTTGGCAGTGGCATTTTCGTGCCGGGCTTCGTTGGTTTTCTGAGCTTGCTCTACGGAGTCGCCGTTGGATGTGCAACTGGTCATAGCTGCCAGCAAAGCCACCGCACAAAGCGGAGCTAGCAATATGCGTTTCATCGGAAAGAAAAGAATAGGTGGAGGGGAAGGGTAGCTTAGGGCTGCGTCGTGCCGCTCTTATCTAGCGCGGCCGAGTCGGCGGCCGAAGGTGTAACGGTAGGGCCAGCGTTATCGTCGATTACCACGGCATCGGCCTGCACGCCGCCTTCTTCAGCAGCTTTATCAATGTCACTTACCGCTTCGCCGGCGGTGCCATCAGTGCGTTTTTCGGCGTCGTTGCAAGCCGAGAGGGAGAGAGCAGCGGCCAAAGCTAGGCCGGTCAGGATACGGTACGTCATCAGAAAAGAAAAGTGAAATGGTGTGGAAAAGAGCGGAGGGTAGAATGGAATTACGGTAGCTTTTCAACCTCATCCTGCACCTGCTGGGCTTGGGTCACCTGCTGTTGCAGCATGGGTAAGTACTTGGCGGCAAACCCCCGGATGTCGCCATCGTAGGCGTCTTCGCTGAGATCTTCGTAGGAGTCTACGGCTTTCTTCTGGCCATCGACTATAGCCGCACTGTATTTTTTGTCGAAGGCAGTGCCCGTGAGGGCCGATATATTATCGTATTGTTCCTTGCGCTCCGAGCCTAGGGCCTCAGGCAGCGTAATGCCCTTCCGACCAGCCAGCGTTTTCAACTCCCCAGTCATTTTGATGTACTGGTTAAGCAGGGTCTGCGCCAAGTTTCGTACACTGGGGGTAGCGGCGCGTTGCAGCGCCACAGTGGCCAGTTGCTGGTTGAGAATGCCATCGGCCGCAGCATTTACCATGAACTCAGCGTCCTGCTTTTGCTTTTCGGTGATATCGAGGTCGTCGATGCGCTTTTCGTTTTGCGCAAGAGCCGCGGCTACGGGGTTGTCACTGTTGGTACCCGGCGAGCAGGCACTAAGCGACGCGAAGCAGCCGCCTACCACAAGCAGGCACAGCAAACGACGATGGCGTGGGAGGGGGGTAGGGAGAGTCATGCCCTGCTATACGCACCTCTGGGTGTGGTAGTTTGGTTCGGGCCTTGAGGCAAAACCGATGTGGACTACTACGGTTGTGTTGTTACAAGCCTGAATACCAGTCATAGCCACGCTGCGCCCAGTAATCGGCCGGGCGCTGGGCGGTAAACGCAATGCTGCCAATGCGCTTAATGTGCTTGATACCGTATTTCAGGGGCGTTACCAGCCGCAGCGGTGCGCCGTGCTCCAACGTTAGCGGTTGGCCGTTCATCTCGTAGCACAATAGGGTTTGGGGGTGCAAGGCACTCTGCATGTCTAGGCCCACATAATATTTCCGATCGGGCGTCACGAGGTGCACGTAGGGCGCCAAGTCGGCCGCCGATGCTAGTTGGTAGTGTGTCACAAAATCGGAAAAGCGCGCTCCGGCCCAGTTCACTACCACGCTCCAGCCCTCAATGCACTTCAGCTCAGTGGTCATTTCCACGCGGGGTAGGGCCTGAATATCAGCCAGCGAAAACGTGCGTACCGGCGCGGGGCTATCAGCGCGTAAACCCTGCACCTGCAACTGCCAAGTCGTTGTATCCAGCGGGCTCTTCAGACCCAGACTGCCGTTAATACGCGGCTCCTTGGCACGGCTGCGCGGAAACACCGGGGCCAGGTCGGCGTTGCTTAGAAATTCTTTGGAAATCTTCCCGTTCACGTCCAGCACGCGACGCAGGGGCCACAGGGCGCCGTCGTCGGTGGGGCGCGTTGCCAGCCAGCGCCAGCCGCCCAGCGCCGCCAGCGAGGCCAAGCCAGCCGTCAGGAAAGCCCGGCGGGAGCGGCGGGCAGCCTCTTGCTCCACAGCTTCGTCGTTGGGGGTAGGAGTAGGGCGTTGGGGAGAGGTCATGGGCGGGTAGAGTTGGAGGAGGAAGTAGGCGTGTCTACCAGTTCGAAGCCGGCTATCATCGAGCGGAAGTTGTTCCAGCCGGCGCGCACCACCTGTGCCACGTGCACCACGAAGAACAGCGCGTAGCCTAGCGTTAGGATGAAATGCTCGGCCCGTGCCCACTCGTAGCCGCCCAATAGGGTAGTAAGCCCTGCCAGCTCGGTGGGTTTGTAAATGGCAAAGCCGGTAAGGGCCGAGCCTACGCCCATCAGCACCACGGCGGAGTAGGCAATCTGCTGGGCCGCGTTGTACTTGCGCACCGGCAGCGGTGCCTTGCGAATGCCCAAGTCGTGCAGTACCACCTGCCACGCCTCGCGCAAAGCGTGTCGGCCTGGCACCAAGTACCGCCACTCACCCGAAATCAGCGTGTAGAGCACGTACGCTATGCCGTTCAGCACAAACAGCCACATCGCCACAAAATGCCAAGCCATGCCCTTCGCCAACTGAAACGGCACGTGCAGGGCCTCATAAAACGACTTCGGGAAGAACTTCAGCAAGGTAGTGTCGCCCCACCCAATGCGGTACACATCGTTGGCCCAGTAAATCAGCAGGCCGCTCCACATCATAATAGCCAGCACCGGAAAGTTGATCCAGTGAAACCAGCGGATAGCCAGCGGGTGCTTTTCGAGCAGCTTTTTCATGGTGAAGAGGTAGGGTAGGGCTATACACAGTGTAGAGACACAATCTGTTGTGTCTCATCGTTGCAAAGGGTGCAGGGTTTTCGTGCGGGCGTTGACCCCACCCCCCGACCCCCTCCCCTCCGGGAGAGGGGGAGCCTTTTCCGGGGCCATTATAATGGCTGTTAGCTATTAGCTTTTCATTGGATAAGAGCTATTAGCTAACAGCTAAACCATTCGGCTCTCTCTCTCAGGAGGGGAGGGGGTCGGGGGGTGGGATTTTTACTACTTACGTAGTGCTGCGCAGAATAGCTTCGGCCAGCAGCAAAT
>NZ_JAHWGL010000115.1 GCF_019334315.1 Hymenobacter profundi | reverse complement strand
GCTCAGCATGACGTTCTTATTTTTTTTACCTCCTTTGTACTCTGAATCCTCATACTACCCAACTTCACCTCATGCCTAATCTACTCGCTGGCAAAGTCGGCATTATCTCCGGCGCCCTCAACGAAAAATCTATTGCCTGGAAAGTGGCCCAGAAAGCCCACGCCGAGGGCGCCCGCTTCGTGCTGACCAACGCCCCGCTGGCTATGCGCATGGGCGAAATCAACGCCTTAGCCGAGGAGTGCAATGCCCCCATTATCGCGGCCGATGCTACCTCGGTGGAAGACCTGGAAAAGTTGTTCTCGGGCGCGCAGGAGCAACTGGGCGGTAAGATTGACTTCGTGCTGCACTCCATAGGCATGTCGCCGAACATCCGCAAGGGCAAGCACTACGGCGAGCTGAACTACGACTGGTTCCAGAAAACGCTGGATATATCGGCGCTGTCGCTGCACAAGATGCTGCACGTGGCCGAGAAGCAGGATGCCCTCAACGAGTGGGGCTCGGTGGTGGCCCTGTCGTACATTGCCGCCCAGCGCGCCTTCCTCGACTACACCGATATGTCGCAGGCTAAGGCAGTGCTCGAAAGCATTGCCCGCAGCTACGGCCAGCGCCTGGGTAAGCAGAAAAAAGTGCGCGTAAATACCGTGTCGCAGTCGCCTACTAAGACGACGGCCGGCGCCGGCATCAGTGGTTTCGACGCGTTCTACGACTACGCCGACAAACTCTCGCCCCTCGGCAACGCTCCCGCCGAAGCCTGCGCCGACTACTGCATCTCGCTGTTCTCGGACCTCACGCGCTACGTGACCATGCAAAACCTCATGCACGATGGCGGCTTCAGCACCACCGGCATCTCGGAGGAAATGGTAGAAGTCCTGACGAAAGCTAGTTCGTAAGCGGTTATTATCTATATAAAAAGCCTGACCAAATGGTCAGGCTTTTTTTGTTTGTTTACGCTGTATTAGTTATTTTAGATATAACTGAGCGAGATATAATTGTATTTATTGGTTTTTGTATGATTATGGAAATTAGTAAATAGTTGAAATGTTTACAAAGAATAATATATAATTGCTATGCGTAGGTTTTTCTTCAAAATAAAAAGTTGCGTACAATGGCACAGAATGTACAAAGGATGCAGTGGCAATGGATTATAGCAATCGTTGTTTTACTATTCAAGTCAAACGTCTATGCTCAAATCCCGCCCACAAATAAATATGATACCTCCTCTTATCCTGAAGACCGAAAAGCCATTGAGGCATTAAGCAGAAAAAACGATAACACCAGGTTTAACAACGATGATTATATAGCAGTTGGCCCAGAGGGAAGGATATCGTATGGATACAGTGAATGGGAAAAAGGCTTCAAGGAAGCGGGAGCAACCTTCAAGTCAGCTAGGCCCGTTGCTGGTAGCACTGTTCTGAGAATTTATAATGGAGACGCGGCAGTAAAGAATTTTGTGCTGGATGTCGTTTTCGATACAAAAAAAGGAGATTTTCCGATAAAAGTTGTTCGGACAGAAACCTATATTAAACAAAATGGCAAATGGTATTTTGTTGCCGGACAAGGAACAAGAGTTCTGTCAAAAGAAGAATATGATGAGCATATGAAACAGTAAGTGGGGACTATTTTATATAGGATAAGGAAGAATGATTTTATATTGAATTGATCAATAAAATCTTGTTTTAACTAAAGGAGTAACCTCACCCCTCATACAACGGCGCAGCCGGCAACTGAAACACATCGTGCAACGCCTGCTTGGCGGCGTGGTAGCCGCACATGCCGTGCACGCCGCCGCCGGGAGGGGTAGCCGAGGAGCATAGGTAGAGGCCTTTGGCGGACGTGCGGTAGGGGGAGGCACGTAGGGCCGGGCGCGTGAAGAGCTGGCCGATATCCAGCACGCCGCCGTTGATGTCGCCGCCCACGTAGTTGGGGTTGTGGGCTTCCATTTGGGCCGTATCGAAGGTGTGGCGGCCGATGATCCGGTCGCGGAAGCCAGGGGCGAAGCGCTCCACTTGCTGCTCGATGGCGGCTGTCATGTCGATGCGGGAGCCGTTGGGCACATGGCAGTAGGCCCAGGCCGTGTGCTTGCCGGCCGGGGCGCGGGTAGGGTCGAAGAGGCTTTGCTGGGCCAGCAGCACAAACGGCCGCGTAACGTGGTGGCCTTGGGCCGTGGCCCGCTCGCCAGCAATAATTTCCTCGCGAGTGCCTCCCAGATGAATAGTGCCGGCTTGTCGGCACTCGGGGGCGGTGAAGGGAATAGGAGCATCCAGGGCCCAGTCTACCTTAAATACGCCCATGCCGTAGCGGTAGCGCCGCAACTGCCACTGATACACTGCGGAAAGGCTGTGACCGGCAATCTGCAACAGCTGCTTGGGCGTCACGTCGAGCAGCACGGTGCGGGCATGGGGCAACTGGTCGAGGGAGCGTACGAAGGTGCCGGTTTCCACCGTGCCGCCCAGCGCCCGGAAGTGCGCCACCAGCGCATCGGCAATGGACTGCGAGCCGCCTTGGGGTAGGGGCCAGCCGCCGCGGTGGGCCGCTATCAACAATACCAGTCCAATAGCCGAGGTAGTGAGGTTGCTGAGTGGCTGAATGGCGTGGGCGGCCATCCCGGCAAACAAGCCCCGCGCTTCTTTCTGCTGAAAATAGCTGGTGAGCACGGAGGCCGGTAGCATGGCCGGCGCGCCAAACTGCGCCATCTGGAGCGGATTTTTAGGAAAATGCAGCGGAGCCAGCACGTCGTTGGCAATGGCGGGCCAGCTAGCGACCAGCGGCTTCAGGAGCTGGCGGTAGCGCTGCTCGTCCTGGCCCAGGTGGCGTGCCGTATCGGCCAGGGAGTTGTAGACCGCGGCGGCTGTGCCGCCATCAAAGGGGTGAGCGGCGGCTACGGGCGGCGTGAGATATTTCAGGCCGTAGTGGGCCAGGGGTAGGGTCTGGAAGAAAGGCGAGCCAACAGCCAGCGGATGGATGGCTGAGCAAATGTCGTGGCGGAAACCGGGGCGCGTCAGCTCGGCCGTGCGCAGGCCACCGCCCAACTCGCTCTTGCCTTCAATCAGCAGCACCGACAACCCGGCTTGCTGGAGCGTAATGGCGGCGGCCAGGCCATTAGGACCGGAGCCAACTACTACGGCATCGTATCTGGAATCGGGCATAATGGCTCGGGTAGGGTTGTTGGCTATACGAGGGTAAGGGCAGGGCAGGCTGTTTTGCACATCCTGTGTCCCAAGTCTGAAGCCCTGGGCTAGACACCGGGACGTTGGTATGAAACCGATCCGTAGCCCCTGGGACACAGGGTGCGCTAAAATACTGCGTTTGGCAACGTTCCCGTAGAAAAAAGCGGCGTGCTGCTTGGGAAAGGTAGGGCAAACCGGTAGTATGTACCTCGTCCTACCCATCTCCCACCTATGAATCATCCGTTGTTTCGGCTCGCGGGAGCCTTGCTGCTGCTGGCGTTGCTGGCCTTTGGGCCACCCAAAAAGAACATCACCGTGTATTTGGTCGGCGACTCTACTATGTCGATCAAGGAGCGCAAGGCCTACCCCGAAACGGGTTGGGGGATGCCCTTTACGGTGTTTTTCGATGAAACCGTAACCGTGGACAACCGTGCGCAGAACGGGCGTAGCACCAAAACCTTCCTCACCGAAAACCGCTGGCAGCCCGTGGCCGCCGCGCTCAAAGAAGGCGACTACGTGTTCATTCAGTTCGGCCACAACGACGAGGTGCCGACGAAGAAGAGTTACACACCCGAAGCCGACTATCGCGCCAACTTGGTGCACTTCATCACCGAAACCCGCGCCCGCAAGGCTACGCCCGTGCTGCTCACGCCCGTAGCGCGCCGCAAGTTCGACGCAAATGGCAAGATTGAAGGCACACACGACACCTACTCGGCCCTGGTGCGGACCATTGCGCAGGAACAAAAAGTGGCATTCATTGATCTGGACCGCGAAAGTCAGGCGCTGTTGCAGCAGTTTGGGGAAGAAAACAGCAAGCTGCTATTCAACCACTTGGCGCCTAGTGAGCACCCTAATTATCCTGATGGCCGCGAAGACAACACGCACTTCTCGGAGCTGGGCGCCCGCAAAATGGCCGAGCTGGTACTGGCCGATATTCGGGGGCTGAAGCTGGAACTGGCCGACCGCATTGTGCAGCGCGAATCCAAAAAGACCGTGGATGCGCAGGCACGGTAGGGATATACAACTATAAGTAAATACAATAGCATGTCATACGTGAAAAGTATTGGGCTTTTGTTCCTGCTGGGGCTGCTTGCCTTTCGGCTGCCGCCTACCCACAGAACCACCGTCTACCTGATTGGTGATTCTACCATCGCCCAGAAAATACCACAGACTTTCCCGGAAACCGGCTGGGGCATGCCGCTGCCTACTTTCTTCGACTCGACAATTGTAGTGGCCAACCATGCCAAGAATGGCCGCAGCACGCGCACGTTTCTGGCGGAGAACCGCTGGCAGCCCATTGTAGAGGCCTTGCAGCCCGGCGACTACGTATTCATTCAATTCGGGCACAACGACGAGGCCGAAAACTACCCCGACCGCTATACCCCACCCGCCGACTACCGCAAAAACCTGCTGAAATTTGTGGCCGAAACGCGCCGCAAAGAGGCGTATCCGGTGCTGATTACGCCCGTCACGCGCCGCAAATTCACGCAGGGAAAGCAGCAGGAAACCCACGTAGCTTACTCGGCTGTTACTGAGGAGGTGGCTAAGGCGCAAAAAGTGCCGCTCATCGACCTCGACAAGATGAGCCGGGATCTGGTGCAGCAGTTTGGGGAAGAAAACAGCAAGCTGCTCTTTCTGCAACTCGCGCCCGGCGACCACCCCAACTACCCCTACGGCCGCCAGGACAACACGCACTTCTCGGAGCTGGGTGCCCGCAAAATGGCGCAACTCGTGGTGAGTGAATTGAAGACGCAGCGCATCCCACTGGCCGACCACCTGGCGCGGCCCCTACCCAAAAACGCGGTGCCACCCGCCAAAGGCCCCGATACGCAACCCACTACCCCATGAAGTACCTGATTATACTGTTTTGCCTGTGCACTGTATTGCTAACCCAACGGGCCTTTGGCTACGATTTCGTGGTGGCACAAGATGGTAGCGGACAGTTCCGCACGGTGCAGGCCGCTATTGATGCCGTGCCGGATTTCCGGAAGAAAGTCACCACTATCTTCATCAAAAAGGGCACTTACAAAGAGAAATTGGTGCTGGCAGGTACTAAAAATCTCGTCCATTTCATTGGGGAGGATGCTCGCGCTACCATCCTCACTTACGACGACTATAACCAGAAAAAGAACCGCTTTGGCGAGGATAAAGGCACCTCGGGCTCGGCCAGCATCTATGTCTTTGGTACCGATTTTTCGGCCGAAAACCTGACGTTTCAGAACTCGTCGGGGCCGGTGGGGCAGGCCGTGGCCGTGTGGGTAGCCGGCGACAAAGCCCGGTTCAAAAACTGCCGGTTTCTGGGGTTTCAGGACACGCTTTACACCTATGGCTACGGGAGTCGGCAGTACTACCAGGATTGCTACATCGAGGGTACTACCGATTTCATCTTCGGCTCCAGCACGGCGTGGTTTGAGCGGTGCGAGATTTTCTGCAAGAAAGGTGGCTCCTTCGTCACGGCTGCTTCTACCCCCGATACCACCCGCTACGGCTACGTGCTCAACCACTGCCGCCTGACTGGCAACGCCCCCGCCAACAGCTACGCCCTGGGTCGCCCGTGGCGCTCCTACGCCAAAACCGTGTACCTGCACTGCGAGCTGGGCAACTTCATTAAGCCGGAAGGCTGGGACCCGTGGGGCAAGGAGGAAAACAAGCGCACCGCCTACTACGCCGAGTACCAAAGCACCGGCCCTGGCGCCGCGCCCAAACAGCGTGTGCCGTGGGCGCACCTGCTCACCGAGCAGGAGGCCCGGCAGTACACCCTGGCTACTGTGTTGCGGGGCTGGGACCCTACCCAGGACTAAGGTTACGTTATCACTGGCTATGCATCATAAGATACTCTGCGTCGTACTTAGCTTGTTGCTGTTGCTGCGGGTAGGCGCGTGGGCGCAACACCACGCCGTAGCCCCTAGCCTAATAACGGTGGCATCGGACGGCAGCGGCACGTACCGCACCATTCAGGAAGCCGTGAATGCCGTGCCCAACCAGTCGCAGCAGCGGGTAGTAATTCACCTGAAGCCCGGCACCTACCGCGAAAAACTGGTGGTGCCTACCCTCAAAACCCATATTTCCCTACTCGGCGACGACCCCGCTACTACCATTATCACATTCGACGACCACGCGGGTAGTAACGGCATCGATACCTATTCCTCACATTCAGTGCTGATTCAGGGCAATGATTTTGAGGCCGCAAACATTACGTTTCAGAACACCGCGGGCCGTACGGCGGGGCAGGCCGTGGCGCTGCACGTAGAGGCCGACCGGTGCGTATTCCGTAACTGCCGCATCCTCGGCGACCAGGATACTTTGTTCTTAGCGGCTGGTCATACCCGGCAGTACTTCTACCGCTGCACCATTGAGGGTACTACCGATTTCATTTTTGGTGCCAGCACGGCCGTGTTTGAGGAGTGCACCATCATCAGCAAGAAAAACTCCCACATCACGGCCGCTTCCACGCCGGAAGGACAGCCCTACGGCTTCGTTTTTCTGCATTGCCGGTTACTGGCCGATTCTACGCTGGCAACCAATGTGTCGCTGGGGCGACCGTGGCGGCCCCATGCCCGTGTGGCCTACCTCTACACAGAAATGGGCCGGCACATTCGCCCGGCAGGCTGGGACAACTGGAAAAATCCGGACAACGAAAAAACGGCCTCCTACCTCGAGTACCGTAGCACTGGGCCCGGTGCTCAGCCGCAGCAGCGTGTGGTGTGGGCGCACCAGCTCTCCGCTAAAGAAGCGAAGCGCTACACCGTAAAGCAAGTTTTAACAGGCCCGGATAAATGGCAGCCGGGCAAGGTCGCGCCTACGTTTTCACTACAACCCCAATCCTAGCTGCCGCCCTACCATATCGGCCTCCGTCTCCAGCCCCGACAACGAAACGCCCAACAGGCGCACACCTTTGGGTAGGGGTAGGAGAGCCGTTAGCAGCTCGTGGCTGATGCGGGTCACCGTGGCCACGTCGGTCAGGGGGGTAGGGAAGCTGCGGGAGCGGGTAATCTGCTGAAAATCGGCGTATTTCACTTTCAGCGTGACGGTGCGGCCGCGCAGGCCGGTTCGCTCGCAATGCGTCCACACCTTTTCCAGGCAGGGTTGCAGGTGCCCAGTGAGGTCGGGTAGGGCAGTGAGGTCGCGGGCGAACGTGGTTTCGGCGCCGATGGATTTACGCACCCGGTCGGCCACCACGGGGCGATGGTCCTGGGCTCGCGCAATAGCAAAGTAGTGCGAGCCTGCCTTGCCGAAGTGCTGCCGCAGAAACGCCTCCGACTGCTGGCGCAAATCCCAACCCGTACGAATACCCAGCTGCTCCATGCGCGCCGCCGTCACGCGCCCGATGCCGTGAAACTGCCCTACTGCCAGTTGCTCCACAAACGCCAGCCCCTCGTGCGGCCGAATGACGAACTGCCCGTTGGGCTTGCGGTAATCGGACGCCAGCTTCGCTAAGAACTTGTTGTAGGAAATGCCCGCTGAGGCCGTCAACTGCGTTTGCGCCAAGATTTTCGCCCGTATTTCCTCCGCAATGCGTGTGGCCGAGGGTAGGTTATAGCGGTTCTGAGTCACATCGAGGTAGGCCTCATCCAGTGAAAGCGGCTCAATCAGCTCTGTGTAATCAGCAAAAATGGCGTGAATCTGTCGCGATACGCCTTTATACACCTCAAAGCGCGGCGGCACAAACAGCAGCTCCGGGCACAGGCGCCGGGCCGTGGTGGCGGGCATGGCCGAGCGTACGCCAAACTTCCGGGCTTCGTAGCTGGCCGCGGCCACCACGCCCCGCTCGCGGGCGCCGCCTACTGCTAGTGGTCGGCCGCGCAATTCAGGGTTATCACGCTGCTCCACCGACGCGTAGAAAGCGTCCATGTCGAGGTGAATAATCTTGCGGGTTTCGGGCTCCAGTGAGTTCGTCGTCAGCACCCAGCAAAGATACGGCGGGTAGGGGAGAGGAACTATCGGCGTACGATGCAGGTTGGGCGGGTAGGGTACGCAATTTTGCACGACAGTCACCTGCTGTCCCCTCAACAGGAAGAGGTATCTTTGCTTTCCTGTTTATCCCATTTTCTTCATGCACGCACCCAAATTCGCGGCTTCGCGCTCTTTTCATCAGGAGCTGAAGCGTCGCACCAACGCCTACTTTGCCGAGGCTGGCAAAGCCACCACAGGTGGCAACTCCTTGTTTATCAAAGCCCTGATTTTGACTACCGCTTTTGTGGCAGTCTACGTGCATCTGGTTTTCCTGACGCCGCCTACCTGGCTGGCCGTTGCAGAGTGCTTGCTGCTGGGTGCAATTGGCGCCGCTATCGGCTTCAACGTGATGCATGATGGCGCCCACGGCTCATTCAGTAAAAAGCGCTGGGTGAATCAGTTTGCCGCGTTTACGCTGAATGTAATGGGCGGCAACAGCTTTATGTGGAATATGAAGCACAACCTCATCCACCACATGTACACCAACATCGACGGCGTGGACGATGACCTGGATGCGCAGCCCTGGTTACGCCTTAGCCCCGGCCAACCACGCCGTAGCCTGCACCGATTCCAGCACCTGTACTTCTGGTTTTTCTACGCCCTGCTGTTCATCGCCTGGATTTTCTATATGGATTACCAGAAGTATTTCCGGGGCAAAATTGGGGAGATGCCCATCAAGAAGATGAACGCGTCGGACCAGGGTGTTTTCTGGGGCTTCAAAGCGTTACATCTGGGGCTGTTTGTGGCCCTCCCTATTTATATGGTAGGGTTTGTAAGCTGGCTGGTAGGGTTCCTGCTCTTTATGGCCGTAGCCGGCTTCACCCTCAGCATCGTGTTTCAACTGGCTCACACCGTGGAGCACGCCGAATTTCCAGTGCCGCACGCTACCACCAACAAACTGGAAGACGAGTGGGCCATTCATCAGATTAAGACTACGGCCAACTTCGCTACTGATAACAAGCTACTTAGCTGGCTGGTTGGTGGCCTCAACTTTCAGGTAGAGCACCACTTGTTCCCTACCATTTCCCATGTGCACTACCCAGCCCTCAACAAGATTATCCGGCAGGTGTGCGAGGAGTTTGGCATCACGTATAATGAGTATCCAAAAATGCGCTACGCCGTAGCCTCGCACGTGGCACATTTGCGCGAGTTGGGTAGGCGGGCATAGCCATCCACTGATTTTGTATATTTGGAGAGTTGCGGTATTTGCCGCAACTCTCTTTTATTTCTAGCTATGAAGACTGTCGTTTTGCATGTGCAACTTCCTGACTCAGTTGAACTTACTGAGCAGCAATTACAAGCGTTGCTATTGGAAAAACTTTCTGAACGTGACTCACCCGCTAAGGCTGACAGTAACGATGCTGCTTCGGAAGCAGTACAGGTACCCGCAAAAGATGCAGCGGATATCCGCCATTTGATTGGGTTGTATTATGCGGAAAAAGCCACCGCTGCTATGGATGCACTATGGGAAGAAAACGGCTGGACAGCCGAAACGATGCAACAATGGCTGCGTGAAAAGATGCGTTCTTCCAGTCGTAAAGCTTCATGAAGGTGGTACTCGATACCAATGTGTTGTTGGTATCTATAAGCCGTCGGTCCATTTATCGACCCATAATAGAAGCGCTACAGCAGCAACACTACGAATTATTAGTAACGAGCAGTATTTTGCTTGAATATGAAGAGATAATAGGGTTGCGTAGTAGTCCAGAAGTGGCCTCCAACTTTCTCAATGCCCTGCAAAATTTTAGCAACGTCCGCGAAGTCATTCCTCATTATCGGTTCCAATTAATCCCGACTGATCAGGACGACGAAAAGTTTGCTGATTGCGCGGTAACTGGACAAGCAGATTATTTAGTTACCGAGGATTCGCATTTTAAAGCACTTATCAAGATTAAGTTTCCTGCTGTGCGGGTACTATCAGCGCAGGAGTTTTTATCGCTATTACCTAACTGACTGCAATGGTAGAAAAGACCTTTGAGGAACTGATAACAGAGCCGGAGTTCAAGGTAGGAGCAACGCAAGAGGAACAAGCCCGCCTCAAAGCAAAGATGGACTTTGATTACCCACCCAGTTATCTAGAATTCCTAGCGAGGCATAATGGTGGTGGCGGTTGGTTGGGCAGAGGGTGGTTTTCGCTCTACTCCGTTGCAGATGCACTCGATATAAACGCGTTGTGGGTGAAGGATGCAGATTACGAAGAGCATTTTATCAACTATTATTGGCTAATCGGCTCTAATGGTAGTCTTTTCACTTATGCCATCGAAAAGGAGACAGGACATTTTGTTGAGTTGGATGTCTTTGATGACGAGTATGCGGTGTATCTGGGAAAAAGCTTTCAGGAGTTTCTTAACTTCCTGCATAAGTTATCATTCGAGCGGTATGATGAAGACGAGGACTAGGTGCGCAAATGCGAGGTAATGTCCTGTTTTACTTGCGCGTAACTTTCCGTATCTTTGCGCCCCCGCCAGGGTGGTGGGCCGGCGCTTTGGCGCTGTGTATCAAGCAAAAACGCGATTCGGAGGCGGGCCCTGCGCCGAACGTGTATAGGAGGGCCACTAGCTAATATGGCAGAAGTAGTAGACAACTTCGACTGGGATAATGTTGGAGCCAGCGGCTTCGGCGGTAACTATTCCGCAGAGGAGCGCACCCGGATGGAGGAAATGTACAGCGACACGCTGACGACCGTCCAGGAAGAAGAAGTAGTACGTGGCGTAGTGGTAGGCATCACCGACCGCGACGTTATCCTGAACATTGGCTTCAAGTCCGACGGACTGGTGCCCGTGTCGGAATTCCGTGACCTGCCCGACCTGAAGCCCGGCGACGAGGTGGAAGTATTCATCGAGGAGCAGGAAAACGCCAACGGCCAGCTGATCCTGTCGCGCAAGAAGGCGAAGATCAAGCAGGCTTGGAAAGCCATTTACGATGCCCTGGAGAATGATACCATTCTGGAAGGCGTAGTAAAGCGTCGTACCAAAGGTGGTCTGATCATGGACCTGGACGGCGTAGAAGCCTTCCTACCCGGCTCGCAAATTGACGTGAAGCCTATCCGTGACTTCGACATCTATGTAGGTCGTCGCATGGAAGTGAAAGTAGTGAAAATCAACGCTGCTTTCGACAACGTGGTAGTTTCGCACAAAGTCCTGATCGAGAAAGACCTCGAGAAGCAGCGCGAAGCCATCCTCAACAACCTGGAGAAAGGCCAGATCCTGGAGGGCGTTATCAAGAACATGACCAACTTCGGTGTGTTCATCGACCTCGGTGGCGTAGACGGTCTGCTGCACATCACTGACATCTCGTGGGGCCGCATTGCACATCCTTCGGAAGTGCTGCAACTCGACCAGAAGTTGAACGTGGTAGTACTGGACTTCGACGAAGCCAAGAAGCGTATTTCACTGGGCTTGAAGCAGCTGACCCCGCACCCATGGGATTCGCTGCCCGAGGACATGGGCGTAGGCTCGAAAGTGAAGGGCCGCATCGTGAACGTAGCCGACTACGGTGCATTCATGGAAATTATCCCTGGCGTAGAAGGCCTGATCCATGTTTCAGAAATGAGCTGGAGCCAGCACCTGCGCAACCCGCAGGACTTCATCAAGCAGGGCGACGTGGTAGAAGCGCAGATTCTGACGCTGGACCGCGAAGACCGCAAGATGAGCCTGGGTATCAAGCAGCTGAGCGAAGACCCATGGACTCGTGGCGACTTCGGTACGAAGTACGCCGTGGGCACCAAGCACAACGGCCTGGTGCGTAACCTGACCAACTTCGGTCTGTTTGTAGAACTGGAAGAAGGTGTAGACGGCCTCGTGCACGTGTCGGACCTGTCATGGACCAAGAAGATCAAGCACCCATCCGAAATGGTGAAGGTGGGCGACCGTCTGGACGTGCTGGTTCTGGAGTTGGATGTGTCTAACCGTCGCTTGGCCCTGGGCCACAAGCAGCTGGAGGAAAACCCCTGGGATACGTTCCAGACGGTATTCACCCCTGGTTCGGTACACCGCGCTACCATCACCGAGAAGAACGACCGTGGTGCCGTGCTGGAGTTGCCTTACGGCATCGAAGGATTCGCTTACCCCAAGTCGTTGCAGAAAGAAGATGGCTCGCAGGCTGAGAACGGCGAATCGCTGGACTTCCGCGTGGTAGAATTCTCGAAGGACGACCGTCGCATTGTTCTCTCGCACACCGCTGTGTACAACCAGTCGGTAGAAGAGGAGAGCCGTGCTTCTAAGTTCAAGAAGAAGACGCCAACTACGGCTGGTGGTGCTTCGACTTCGAATGCTGCCGACGTGAAGAAGGCAACTGCACAGCCCGCTGAGAAATCAACGCTGGGTGACCTGGACGCACTGAGCGCCCTGCGTGACCGGATGATGGGCTCGGAGCGTGAGGCTGGTGAGCAGAAGTTGCAGTCGCAAGCCGGCAAAAAGGCTACCCCTGCTGCCGAGGCTCCTGCCGAAGCTGAAGCTCCCGCTGAAGAAGAGGGCCTGATTGCCCGCGTAACCAAAGCCGCTTCCGACGCCATCGACACCGTAACGCACGCTGCCGAAGACGTAGTAGACCGCGCCAAGCACCTGCTTGACTCGGACGATGAAGCCAACAAAGAAGACAAAGCGTAAGCTGACCTTCTAAGTTGGAAACAAGAAGCCCCGGAGCAATCCGGGGCTTTTTTGTGCGTAATAAAACCTGCTATGATACAGAAGTTTAGTGAATAAAGACAAGAAAAGAAGTGCTTCTATTTGGCAAAAGTCAATTATTGGCGTATGTTTGCGCTCCCAATCCGGTGACGTGACCGAGTGGCTAGGTAGAGGTCTGCAAAACCTCCTACGGCGGTTCGAATCCGCCCGTCACCTCTTCCTGTTTTGCTTGCTTGCCCCGGTCGATTAGCCCCGACCGGGGCTTTTTGCGTTTTACTACCTAAGTAGATAGAAGATAAAGCCGGGCAATTATTCCGGCAAAACCAGCTGTAAGCCCGACATTATCCCTACCTTCTGGCCTTGTCTTGCGTATAGTGCGGGCATACTCCGTTTTTCACCCACGCTTATCGTATGAAGATTGTCGACCTGCGCACCATGCGCGGCCCTAGCTATTGGTCTGTTAAACACACTCGCCTGATTGTCATGAAAGTTGACTTTGGGGAGTTGGCCGGCACCTGGTCGAATAGCGTGTCTGAGTTACCAGAACAACTAGCGGATCTGTTCCCGAACCTGGGTATGCCCAATCCGCACCATTCTGCCGAGGCTATCAAGCATCCGCCCCTCACCCGCGACCAGCTAGCTGATGGTGAGCCGTTGGCTTATGTACTGCAACACATGGCACTGGCCTTGCAGCGCCAGGCCGGCATGCCGGTGTATTGGGGCAAGTCCTACCCCGCGCACGAAGCAGGGATGGAGATAGTGGTGTTTGCTTACCGCGAAGAGCGCGCTGGCCGCCAAGCCGCTGAATACGCAGTGGAACTACTAGACGCCCTCTGCAAAGGCCAATCGGTGGATCTGAAGCCCATGCTGGCGGAGCTGCACGACATTCGGGAAGAAGAATACTTCGGTCCCAGCACGCAGAGTATTGTGTCGGAAGCGGCTTCGCGCAATATTCCTTATATCCAGCTGGAGAACAGCAACATTATTCAGCTGGGTTACGGCGTGAACCAGAAGCGCATCTGGGCCACTACCACTACCTATACCTGCAATGCGGGTGTAGAAATTGCGGGCAACAAAAACCGCACGAAAGCCATGCTCAAGAACGCGGGCGTGCCCGTGCCCCGCGGTACCACTGTGTACTCGGAAGAGGGTCTGCGGGATGCTATTGACGAGTTGGGCTTTCCCATTGTGACTAAGCCGCTGGATGGCAACCACGGCAAAGGCGCCACCATCAAGATTCAGAACTGGGAAGATGCCGTGGTGGGCCTGAAAGCAGCGCAGGAATACTCTCGCGCCGTGATTGTGGAACAATATATTGAGGGTGCCGACTTTCGATTGCTGGTAGTGAACGGTAAGCTGGTAGCTGCGGCCAAACGCACGCCCGCCGCCGTAACGGGCAACGGCATGCACACCATTCAGGAATTGATTGATCAAGTCAACACCGACCCCCGCCGCGGCATTGGCCACGAGAAAGTCCTGACGGCTATTAAAGCCGATAAGCACACGCTGGATATCCTGGCGGCGCAGCAGCTGACACTGGATTCGGTACTGCTGGCTGGCCAGACAATTTACCTCAAAAGCACAGCCAACATCAGCACCGGTGGCACGGCTACCGATGTGACTGATTTGGTAGACCCCTACAACGTGCTGCTGGCCGAGCGTGTGGCCGGCACCATCGGCCTTGATATTTGCGGTATCGACCTGCTCACCGACGATATTGCGGTGCCGCTCAACGAAACTCGCGGCGCCGTAATTGAGGTGAATGCCGCGCCCGGCTTTCGGATGCACATTTCACCCACCGAAGGATTGCCGCGCAACGTGGCAGCGCCTGTGGTGGATATGCTGTTTCCTCCCGGTGTGCCTACCCGCATCCCCATCATTGCCGTGACGGGCACCAACGGCAAGACCACTACCACGCGTCTGATTGCCCATATGGTGGCCTCTAAAGGGTACAAGGTAGGCTTCACCACGACGGACGGGATTTACATCCAAGGCGTGCAGTTGCAAAAAGGCGACTGCACTGGTGGTCAAAGCGCCGAGTTTGTGCTGCGGGACCCCACCGTGAACTATGCAGTGCTGGAAACCGCCCGCGGCGGCATGTTGCGTTCTGGCCTGGGCTTCCACTCCTGCGATATTGCCGTTGTCACCAACGTAGCCGCCGACCACTTGGGCCTGCGCGATATTTACACCGTGGAGGAGATGGCTGCTGTGAAAGGCGTGCTACCCCGCACCGTGCGCAAAAACGGTTGGGCCGTGCTGAATGCCGACGACGATTTGGTGTACCAGATGGGCCACAAGCTCGACTGCCGTGTGGCCTACTTCAGTATGGATGAGAACAACCCGCGCATTCTGGAGCACGTGGAGGACGGCGGCGTGGCGGCGGTGTACGAGGAAGGCTACATCACCATCTACAAAAACAGCTACAAGCTGCGCATCGACCGGGCCGTGGAGTTTCCGGTGACGTTTGGGGGTAGAGCTGGCTTCAACATTGAGAATAGCCTGGCGGCGGCGCTAGCCGGTTACCTGGCCGGGTTTGATAAGGACGATATCAAAACGGCGTTGCGCACGTTTGTGCCTTCGGCCAGCAAAACGCCGGGCCGCATGAACGTGTTTAAGTACCCGCAGTTTGAGGTGATTGTGGACTACGCCCACAACACAGCAGGTATCACCAAGTTTGCTGATTTTCTGAATGCTACCGAGGCCACGCATAAGGTAGGCATCGTGTCGGGGCTGGGCGACCGGCGGGAAGAGGATACGTTGGGCTTCGCACGCATAGCCGGGCAGATTTTCGACGAAGTAATCCTGCGCCAAGACCGTGACTTACGCGGTAAAACTGCTGAGGAGCTACGTGAGCTAATGACCAGCGGGCTGCAACTAGACAAGCCCGAGATTCCCATCACCTACATCGAAAACGAGCTGGACGCCATCGACCACGCCCTCTACACTGCCCGCCCTGGCTCTGTGGTGTGCATCTTCACCGAAAACATCAGCGCCACCATCAAAAAGCTGGAGAACCATCAATAAGGATGAAGTTCGTCTGAACCACGAATTCGCTCGGATTTTTCGGATTACGCGAATTTTATGGGCGATTTACATTGTACCAAAAAACAAAA
>NZ_JAHWGL010000114.1 GCF_019334315.1 Hymenobacter profundi | reverse complement strand
GCTCAGGATGACAAACGCTCCACTACTTCACCATTTTAATACTCTCCGCACGTAGTCGTTTTGCAACAGCAGTAGCAGCAGAAACGGCAGCAGCACTGTGCGGTAGCGGTTAAGGGTGCCCAGGTTAGGGGTAGTCAACCCCAACAGAATGGCCAGGCCCAGGCAATACACTACCAGCACCAGCACTAGCGCGAAGGGTAGGCGCCCTCCCCTACCTCGTGCTACGGCAGCCATTGCCGTGAGCAGCAGCGCCAGTAGCACGAGGTTTTCCAGACTCACCGTTAGGTAATTCCAACGCAGGCTTTCCCAAGGCCACGGGCGCACCACAGTATTCAGGGCAGCGGCTGGGGCATTGGTGACTACGCTCTGCCAGGTAGGCGCCAGGTGCTCATACTCGATGTGCGGCTTGTGACGCGACTGCTCCAACATGCTGTAGTAATTGCGCAGTAGTTGGCTACTAAATCTATTGAAGCGAAAGATGGAGTTCACTTCGCTCAGCACAAAGCCACCGCCTACTAACAGGAGCACTACTAGTGTTACCTGCATCCCGCGCCGCCGCACGCCTAGCCGCTCCCCTACCCTGATAACTGCCAGCCCCAGCAATGCCACGAACAGCAGCACCGCGAAGAAATATCGCATCTTGAATGCCACTACCACCAGCACCACCGCCCCTACTACCGACCACGCGTGCACGGGCCGCCCTCCATAAAGCCAACCCAGCACCAGCGCCGTCAGCCATGCCAGCGTACCTACCAATACGCTCTCCTTCGTCAGCCCCGAGGTCCAGTACAACACGCTGGGCCACAACAGAAAGGAAATAGGCACAGCCAATATCGGCGTATCGGGGAATAGAGGCGGCAGCTTCCGCACCAGTTGCCAACACCCCACAAAGCAGAACACCGACAGATACATCGCATTCAGCCACACGCTACCCAGCGAAGCCAGGTTCAGCGCCGACAGTATCTTAATGAGAAAGAACGTGTTGGAGTATCCGTGGTAGATCAGCTGCCGGTCCGGCGCGTGAAACTCATCGCCCAGCAGCGTACCTACCCAGGCCGTGGGTGCAGTCCATAGTTGGTCGGTGAGGGCAATGCCCCAGTACTGAAAATAGCGGGCGTCCTCGGTCAGCAACACAACGGTTGCCAGCGTGATGACCAGCTTCAGGGCCAATAATGGTAAGATAAATTGCCCTACCCCCGCTGCCTGTTGCTGCTGGCGCACCCAGCGCCACAGCAGCCACAGCAGGCCAGTATTTAGTCCAACAGCCAGTAGTATCCTCAACGTAGCACGGGTTTGGGTTGTAGAATGCGGTTGCCAATGGCGCAGCGCAGGCACTGGCGTGGCTGGCAGTAGCCGTGGTGCAACGCCAGCAGGCCCTGCGAGTCGGCGGCAGTGCGGTGCTGGAAGCCCAGCAGATCGTAGGCGTCCGTAATGGCATTGCGCTCGGCGGGCAGTTGCGTGAGTAGCGTTACGGCCTGCTCCACTAGCTCCGGCTGGCCGACGTGGTGGGCATAGGCTACGCGCAAGGGCACTACCACGTTAGTTATCAGCAGATGGGCGCTGCTCCTACCCAGCTGGTGCGGCACCTTGCCCGGTCTACCCGGCCGGGTATGCCTCCGCCAATACTCCGATACTGGCGCGGCAAAAAACTGTTCCAGCGTCAGCACGTCCTGAGCGGTTAGCAGGGCATCGAATAGGGCGGGGCGGGCGTGTAGTACGGCCGCCAACTGGGCCAGCCGCACCGGTGGGAAGTTGGCCGGCCGCAAACGCAGAAAATTCCAGTCGTGCGGGGCTAGAGCGGCGGCTTTTAGTTGGTATTTATGAGCTAGGAATTCGTATTCAGCCCGCAAATCAGCCACAAACAGGTCGTGGCGGTTCTCGTCGTTTTCAGTGAGGAAACCGGCTTGCCCAAACAGCAGGGCTTCCAGTTGGCGCCGGTCGTGGCGATGGCGGCGCAATACGGGTAGCGGCAGGGCTTTGGCCAGACGCTGCAAGGGCTCGGTATTTTTCTTGAAGCCGAAAGCTGCCAGCAGGGCATGGTAGGCGGTGGCCTCCCAGTCGCCGCCGAGATGCTGATGCAGGGTTTCGAGGGTAGCGGCTTTCTGCTCCACGCGTTCCAGCAGGGTGCGTTCCACCATCATCACCCGCGCAATAGCAGGTACCTGCGTTAGCAACGGCGCGCAGGGTAGGACGGGCGTATCGGTGAGCAGTTGCTGGTAGCGGCCCAATAGCTCCGGCGCTAGGCGGCCTTCCAGCACCAGCGCGGGCACTTCGGAGCCATTGGTGCGACGTACGGGCTCGTCGGCGTGCAGTACCACGTGCAGAATCACCTGGTCGTACTTGGGGTCGTGCTGGTGCTGGTGGCGGTGCCAGTCGGAAGCGCGCAGATGGATTTCCACGGCGCCGTTCCATTCTACTTCGCCCAGGTGCAGACGAGCACTCAGAAAATCGGGGCCGGCATCGTGGTTGTGCAAGCCGGGCTTGAGGATGGTAATGGCTTCGCCGCTGGTAGTGCGCAGATTGGTTTTATCGAAATATTGCTGTTGCCAGACGTAGTGGAGGAAATCTTCTTTCATAGCAAGTATAAAAGCACATGGATAACTAATCAAGATCTATTTTCTTCTCTCATCCTGAGCATTCCGCGCATCAAGCGGCGACGAAGGACCTGCTCACGCGTGAACGAGTCGTTGTTAAGAATGTCGTTCTGCGGGCATAAGGTCCTTCGCAAGCTCAGGATAACAGACGATTTTTAGGCTTACAACCAAAACTTGTACGTGTCTCCCCACAAAGCAAAAACCGGCCCGCCTCCTCTCGGAAGCGGGCCGGCCAAAACGGCAGCGTGGCTGCCAGTTAGCGTAAATCTACCACCTTCACGCCCTTGTACTTCGATTTGTCGAAGTTGAAGGTGGTGGCATCTACCGGCGGGTTGGGCTGGAACTGCTTGATGGTGTAGGTGTAGCGGTTGCCGTTCTTTTTGAACATCTGCCAGCTTTTCACCGATTTATCGGCCTTGGCTACCTTGATACGCACTTTATATACGGCATTGGAGCGGTCTTCCGGCGATAAGTCGATGATGTCGATAGCCTGGCCGCCTTCCTTGGCTTCCTGCACGTAAGTGTACTTGTAGCCTTTCTTGTATAGAGTAAATATCTGAGAAGGAGACACTTCCTGATCATCGGGCTCGTAATCCGAAATATTCACCTCGTTTTCCGACTTCAGGTAGGTCCACATTGTCTGACCGTTGTTGATGACCTCCTGGCCGTTCACTTTCAACCGGAATTTGGGGCCACTCACGATGATATCGCCGCTGATATTTTCCTTCACCTTGGCCTTGTCATTTTCCAGAGTTTGGGTGAAGTTGGCCCGGAACGCCTTCATCGCCTGATACTTGGCGCTCATTTGATCAAGGATTTTACCGGCTTTGGGGTCCTGCTGTGCACTGGCAGATTGCATAAACGAAGCAGACAAAGCGAGCAGAGCGAGAAATTTTTTCATTGCAGAAATTGGTGTAGCGAGCTTGGATGGTAGAGCGAATTACTCTGCGAAGGTTTAAACGGAGAAAACTAAAAGTAGAACAACGTTATGCTCTTATTTTCTCTCGGCTAAGTTCTATTTCTGCATAGTATTCAACAACTGTTCCAAACTGTACTCATCGGGGATGAGGACTTCGCGGGCTTTGCTACCCTCGAAAGGCCCCACAATGCCGGCATGCTCCAGTTGGTCGATGAGACGACCAGCGCGGTTGTAGCCCAGCTTTAGCTTGCGCTGAATGAGCGAAGTGCTACCCTGCTGGTGGGTCACAATCACGCGGGCAGCTTCCTCAAACATCGAGTCGCGGTCGGCGGGGTCGAAGTCCTCGCCACCGTTGCCACCGCCGTCTTCGCCCGCTACCTCCGGCAGCTGGTAGGCGTCGGGGTAGCCCTGCTGCTCGCCCACAAAGTCGCAGAGGCGGTCTACCTCGGGCGTGTCGATGAAGGCGCACTGCACCCGAATGATATCGGACCCCTGCGAAATCAGCATGTCGCCCTGGCCCACGAGCTGGTCGGCGCCGCCCGCATCCAGGATGGTGCGCGAGTCGATTTTAGAGGTCACCTTGAAGCTGATGCGGCACGGGAAGTTGGCCTTGATGATACCCGTAATTACGTTCACCGAGGGGCGCTGGGTGGCCACAATCAGGTGAATACCGATGGCGCGGGCCAGCTGGGCGAGGCGAGCAATAGGCGTCTCTACCTCTTTACCGGCCGTCATCATCAGGTCGGCCAGCTCGTCTATCACCAGCACCACGAAGGGCAGGTAGCGGTGGCCTTTTTTGGGGTTGAGGCGACGCTCCACAAACTTACGGTTGTACTCCTTCAGGTTGCGGCAGCCGGCGTCTTTCAGCAGATCGTAGCGCCGGTCCATCTCCATACACAGGGAGTTGAGCGTGTTCACTACCTTCTTGGTGTCGGTGATGATGGCTTCCTCGGTATCGGGCAGCTTGGCCAGGAAGTGGCGCTCAATCTTGTTGAAGATGCTGAGTTCCACCTTCTTGGGGTCAACCAGCACAAACTTCAGCTCCGAGGGATGGCGCTTGTAGAGTAGGGAAGCCAGAATCACGTTCAGGCCCACCGATTTACCCTGGCCGGTAGCACCGGCCATCAACAAGTGGGGCATTTTGGCCAGATCGACCACAAATACCTCGTTGGTGATAGTACGGCCGAAGGAAATCGGCAGGTCCATTTCGGTGTTGATGAACTTGTCGGTGGCAAACACCGAGCGGATGCTCACCATCTCTTTTTTGGTATTCGGCACCTCGATACCAATGGTGCCTTTACCCGGAATCGGCGCAATGATACGAATACCTAACGCGGCCAGGCTCAGGGCAATATCATCTTCCAGGCTCTTGATTTTGGAGATGCGCACGCCCGCATCCGGCACAATCTCATAGAGCGTGACGGTAGGCCCAATGGTGGCCTTGATACTGGCGATGTTGATGCCGTAGTGCCCCAGCGTTTCCACGATGCGGTCTTTGTTGGCCTCCAACTCCTCCTTGGTTACCTGGGCTTTGGGGGCACCGTAGTCGTTGAGCAGCTCCAGGGTAGGGTACTGGTAGCGGGGCAGGTCGAGGGTAGGGTCGTAGTTGACGGCGGGCATGGCCTCGGCGTCCTCGTCTTCCTCGGCAATAACGGCCATATCGGCACCAGCCGAAGGATCTAGCTCGCCGGTTTTATCTTCAATTTCGAAGGGTGCTTCGGACTTGGCAGGCTCTACGGTCAGTGGCAGTGCCGAGGCCGTGGCAGCTGGCAGCGGCGCATCAGCGTCGGCGAGGTCAGCCAGGGAAAGCGGGGTTGGCACCCGCGATGCGGGTGTGGCAGTAGGCGCTACCTCCGGCTCGGCGGTGGGCATTTCGAAGGAGAAGCTGGGGCCGCTGGCGGCCGCTTTGGCCGCTACGGCACCCGCGCCAGCCACGGTAGCCGCCGCTCCGGCGGAGGCAGCAACGGCCGGCGCCGCAACGGCTGCTGGGGCTACGCTCAGGGCCACGGCACCACCGGCCACGGCACCCGTATGTACCACTTCTGGCTCGGCAGGAGCGGGGGTAGCAGCCACTGGGCGACGGTCGTGCAGAGTGATGTTCAACGCCTCATCGTCGTCGTCATCTTCTGGTTCCAGGGCGTCGTCTTGCTCCAGCTCTTCCTCAGTAGTTGACGAGAAACGCGGAGCATTACCGGCCCGATTGGCCGCAGCAGCCGGTGTAGCCATAGCGGCAGGAACGGCCTCCTCCCCTACCCCCCGGCCTAGACCCAGGGTAGTCACATTGAAAAAGAATACCACGAAGGAAATCAGCAGGAACGCCAGCAGTAGCACCGTGCCCCAGCCAATGAGGCTGCTCAGCCACAGGGCTGCCTCGTAGCCTACCCCGCCGCTCAGGAAATCGAGGCGATGCGCCAAGTTGGGGTCCGCTTCGGGGTCCTGCATGCTGATCACTACGTAGCCCATTAACACACTCAGCCACAGCATTGTAAACAGGGACAGCGCCAGCACGTAGCTCACCGACACATCGGCTCGGCGGAACACAATTTTGTAGCCCAAGAAAAACACCACCGGAATAACGGCAAAGGCCGCGATGCCGAAGCCCTTGTAAATCAGGAGTTGTGCTGCCCAGGCCCCTACCAGCCCCAGCAGATTGCTGGACTCCTGCCCAGCTTCTTTCACCGGTGTGTTGGCCAGGTTCTCCACCACGCTCTGATCGGCGTGCCCCGTGAACAGGAACGACACGAAGGCAATGGTAAGGTAGATGGAGCTGAGCAGAAAGAAAAAGCCTAGGAACAGTTGAAAGCGCCGGTCGCGCAGGAAGCCCAGCACCCCGCCCAGACGTACCGTGGGGAAGCGCATGGGCGGACGAGCGGCGCGGGGCGCGGCCTTCGGTTTTTCCTTGTTGCGCGGCTCGCGGCGGGGTTGCTCGCGGGCGGGTGCTACCTCGTCGGCTACTGGAGCCGAAGCCCGCGCCGGGCGCTGCTCATTGGCACGGGAAGCCGGAGCAGTATTCGTTTGCTTGTATGTATTCTTTGCCATTCGGATGCTCACTAAAAAGCCAAATCTAGCAATTTTGAGGGGGAAACGGGGGTACCAAAACCGTAAAACGGTGAAGCAGTGAAGATACTATTTCCACTGCTCGATTTGTTTGCATATTCTTTCCGTCGCCGCCGCACTCGCTCGGCTCGGCCGAGTGAGGACTACGCTTGAGGGACTGTGCTCCGAATCCGTCCGCGTCGCTTGCCCGAGGCAGGCCTAACGTGATGCAGGCGCACGCAGCAGAGCTGCTTGGGCGTAGTCCTCACTCGGCCGAGCCGAGCGAGTGCGGCGAAGATGCCCCTCCTACCCTCCTACCCTCCTACCTTCGACTCACTCACTCACTCACTCACTCACTCACTCGGCAACGCTACCTCATACACAAACAGCTGCCAGTAGGCTGCAGCATCGGCCTGCACGGCCAGCAGCCGCAAGCCGCTCTCTTGCGGTCGGGCCAGGCGCGCCGCCGAGAGCACAAAGCGCCCGCCCAGCCGCCGAAATGCAGCGGCATCGAAGGCCCAGTGCTGCACTACCCTACGTTGCGCAGCGCCTACCCGAAAGTTCCTTCCTAGCTCGGCCGAGAACAGGTAGCAGCGGTTGCCCCAGGCATCGAAGTAGGCGCGCAGGGCGGAGTTCTTCGCTAGCTCGCCGGCAATAAGGGGCCGGAACTGGTGCTTATAACGCAGGGGGTAGTTGTTCTGGTAGCTGTCGAGGGTGTAGAAGCCGTTGAGCTGGGCCACGCTGGGCGGTAGGCCCAGGCAGGCCACACGGTAGGCGGGCGGCTCCTGGCCGGTGCGCTCGTGCAGCAAGGCCCGCACCCGCGCAAACAGTCGGGGTGCCACGTAGGCCGCGTAGCTGGGTTCGGTGGCGGGTGCTACGCCCGCCAGGTGGCGTAGGTTGGTGGTCCACTCGGTGTTCATGGCCAGGCCAAGGATTAGCTGCGCCACTGCCAGTCCTACCTGCAGACGGCCGAGGGGTAGGGCGCGCAGGTTCAGTAGCAGCACCACAAACCAGAGCAGCGGCGTCAGAAAATGAAAACGGCCAATGTTGAAAGTGCGCAGCAACGGTATGTATGCCTGCAACGCTGTGAGCAGTTGAGGATAAAAACCGCAGAAGACGGCAGTTAGCACCAGCACGATTCCCAATGGCAGCAGCTGCCGGCCAAGCGCCCGGCGCGTTGCTGGCTCGCACTTAGTTAGTGCCACTGCCACCGCCGCCAGGATCACGCCCCGAAAAAACAGACCGGGGAGGTACTGCCCCATCAGCAGGTAGTGCAGGGTGCTTTTCAGCCCGTTCAAGAAACTTATGGGCAGCAGCTGACTGATATCAAACTCCACCCGGTGCGACACGAACTGCTTGGCTATCAGCAAAGAGTAGAGTAGCGGGTATTCTACCACCAGGTAGCTCGCCAGCAACAGCCCGGCGCCCAGCAGCACCGCGCCCAGGTGGGCGCGGCGGCCGTGCCACCAGTCCCACGCCAACAGCCCGCCTATGCCCGCCAGCAAAAACGGCCCCACATACACAAACATCGACCACAGCGGAAACACCGCCAGCGTCAACCAGCTCAGCCCGCGCCGCCTACCCTCCCGCAGATTCAATACAGCCCACAGCACCCATGGCTGCCCTCCCACCGACAGCCCGTAGATGGTATGCATCGGCAGCGTGGCCCAGGCCAGTGCCAGTAGCGCCGCCAACTCGGTATCCTCGGGCTTACGCAGCCAGTGCGTGCGGGCCAGCGCGTAGAAGCCCAGCAACGCTACCAGCCGCACCAGTAGCGCGTGCAGCAGGTAGGCCGGCAGCGGGGGCAGCACGGCAAACAGTTGCATGGTCACGCTCAGGCCGGAGCGCAGGGCATTGCGGGGTAGGCCGTCCATCAGGGGCGGCACCACCGCCGTGGAGCGGTAGTCCAGCAGCACGCCAAGGCGGGGCAGCAAGTAGGGCGCTACCAGCTCCGAATCGAGGTTGTCGTTGATGGACAGGTAGGCGTGTTCGCCCAGCAACCACACGGGCAGTAGCAGCAGCACCAACACCAGCAGCGCCTGGCGAAGTGGAGTGGTAGGAAACCGGAAAAGGGCGGGCATACGATGTGAATCAAATAGGAAGGCAAAAATATCTTGTACCAACCGTAGTTCTTGTTCAGGTTGCTATTCGCAGGAAATCTACCCAGTTTCGCACACTCAACCTTTATCACTTTTCCCGGTTTTCGTTTTTGTCATGCTCTTAAAATCTGCTACCGACCCCTCTGACGGCAGCTCCTGCGTCCTCACATTCGACGAAGTGAACCAATGGTTACGTGCTACTTGGAAAGGGTTTGTTGATACAGGCGAAGCCACGAAAGGTGCTGATAGCTACCTCACTTCCATGCAAACTTTCAGCTGCCCGTATCTATTGAATGACAACAGCCAGCTTGTAGGACCGTGGTTCGATTCGATTGAGTGGTTGCAGCGGATATGGGGGCCCCAGGCCAGTCGGCTTGGTCTGCGCTACGTGGCCCACGTCACGCACCGGCTGCGCAGTGAGCTGGCAGTCTTAGACAAGCATCATCCGTTTCAGGACCAATTTGAAGTACAGCTTTTTGAAACTGTAGCTGCCGCCGAAGACTGGCTCCGGTCTTGTCAGAAACGGTAGGAATGCTTTTCAACTCAGCTTCGCGGGTGGAACTCCGTAATCACCTGTTTGAGGTAGTCGCGGTCGAGGTGGGTGTAGATTTCGGTGGTGGTGATGCTCTCGTGGCCCAGCATTTCTTGCACGGCACGCAGGTCGGCGCCGCCTTCGATGAGATGGGTAGCAAAGCTGTGGCGGAATGTGTGCGGGCTGATGCTTTTGCGAATACCCGCCTGCTCGGCTAGCGCTTTGATGATGTGGAAGATCATCACGCGGGACAGCTTGCCGCCGCGCCGGTTCAGAAACACAATGTCCTCGTCGCCGGGCTTCACATCGAGGTGGGCGCGGATGCCGCTGAGGTAGAAGCCCAGGTGCTTGAGCGCGTCGCGGCCAATGGGCACCAGGCGCTCCTTGCTGCCCTTGCCCACCACCCGCACAAAGCCTTGATCTACATATACATTGGAAAGGCGCAGCTCCGTGAGTTCCGATACGCGCAGGCCCGACGAGTAGAGCACTTCCAGCAGGGCGCGGTTGCGGGTGCCCTCGGGCGTGCTCAAGTCGATGGCCGCCAGCAGTTGCTCTATCTCGGGGTAGCTGAGCGTGTCGGGGAGGTGGCGGCCGGTTTTGGGGGCTTCCAGCGTATCGGTGGGGTCAAGCTGAAGCAAGTCTTCCATAATCAGGAAGTTATAGAAAGCCTTGATACCCGACAACGTGCGGGCCTGGGAGGTAGCACTCAGGCCCAGTGCCCCCAGCCATGTCAGGAAAGCACGCAGGTGCTCGGGGGTGATATGCTCGGGCGTGATGGGCAGCTGGTGCAACTCCAGGTATTGGCGCAGCTTGCTTACGTCGCGGGAGTAGGCTTCTACCGAGTTGCCGGCCAGGGATTTTTCGAGCCGCAGATAGCCATCGAATTGCTTTTGCGCGAGTGGCCAGGTCATGGAATAGGGGACTGGGTTGTGGGGTTGGGGAGGGTAAAGGTCGGTGCTTTTTGTAGGTTCTCCCATTTAGACTCCCCCAATCATGGCAAATGCACCTCGTCTGTTGTTGATAGCTGCGCTACATTATCGAACTTCCAGACGCCTAAGTAGCAAGAAATGCGTCATCTTGCCCTGCAATGCCCGCTATTAGCACAAGACCATTTCATTTTCAACCATATGTCCTCACCTGTTCTGTCTATCCGCGCCTTCATCGGCGCCCGAGACTTTGCCGTTTCGCGTAGTTTCTACCGCGCCTTCGGCTTTAGTGAAGTGGTTATCTCGCCGGCTTTATCCTATTTCTCTCTCCAAGGCATAGGTTTTTATTTGCAAGACGCCTACGTGCAAGATTGGGTTGACAACTCCATGTTGTTTTTGCAAGTAGCGGATGTGGAGCAGTATTGGGCTGAGCTTGCGGCGCTGGACCTGCCCGGCACGTACGAGGGCGTACGGGTTACGCCCATCCGGCAGGAAGCCTGGGGCAAAGAGGGTTTCGTGTATGACCCGTCCGGTATTCTGTGGCACATTGGCGAGTTCAACCACGAGTAGTGGGTTTCCTATTGCTCACTCCTTCACAAACCGACTGAATACCATACGTTCCGGCAATTGAAACCGAATCAGGTAGTTGCCGGGCTGTAGATTGCTGACGGGAATGGTGTGGCCGGGTGTTAGCACGCTCGCCCGCAGCCGCTGCCCGAGCAGCGTGGTTACCTCATAAGGCAGCGGGTGCGCCACAGCCGTCACCACTAATTCTGTTCGGGCCGGATTAGGGTAGAGTGATAAGGTTGACGCTCTATTTGCCAGCTCGGTCCCGCCGGTAGCAGGCAACACCAGGGTGGGGTTACCATCGAGCGCATACATAGGCTGAAAACCGGTAGAAGCATCTTCTGTGTACTCTACCACCCGGACGTAATAGCGGCGGCGCGGGTCAAGGTGGCTTACGTACACCGAGTCTGTAGCCGCGTTGGCCACCACGTAGGTGCCCGTGCCCAAGGTAGCCCGGCCTTCTCCCCAGGTAGCAGCCGTATAGCGAATGCCATCCAGCGGGAAATCCGCAATTGGCTGATCGGCTTGCAGCAGCACCAGGCAACGCGTGCCGGCGCCGCGCTGCCAGCGCAGCATCACGCCCGCTGAATCGGGTAGTGCCGTGAGTTCCGACGCGTTACGGGTAGGTGGCCGCAGATCGTGGGCGGGTAGGCTTGCCGCGCGTTGCACCGCTACCCAGCCCAGTTGGTCCAGCTCTTTCCAGCACATCTCACTGGTTGGGCGGGCATTCAACAGAATGGCCCAGGTGAAGCCGCCGGCCGTGCGCACCAGATAGGTGCCGGTGCCGTCCATCTCCCCGCGGTGCCAGCGGTGGCCGGCGGCGTTTACCATCCAGCCTTTGCTATAGTGCGCATTCACGACCGATGGCCGCGCCATAGTAGCCAGCGTGGCGGGCGCTAGCAAGCCCGGCTGCCCAGCCCTACCCTCCACCGTTTGCAGAAGCTGCACCAGGCTGCGGGCCGAGCACACCCAGCCGCCGTGGGCACTCATGGCTTCCAGATTGAAGCCGCCGTACGCCGCGGGCACCACCAGCCCCGAGCCGTCGCAGGCCTCGGTTTGGTAATGGCTCTCGTAGGCCACTTCGCGCTCCAGCTTATCGGCGGGCAGGTTGCGGCCTAGGTGGGCTTCGAGGGCGCCAGCTGGCTCCAATAGTTGCTGGCGCACCCACGTTTCATAGGACTCGCCCGTTATGGCTTCCAGTAGCTTGCCCAGCACTAGGTAGCCGATGTTGGAATAGGCGTAATGCGTGCCCGGCGCGGTATTCAGCCCGCGGGTTAGCAAGAAACGTATTAGGGTGGAGTCGGCTACGGGCGTGGGGGCGTGTAGGGTGCGGGCCACGTGCACGGGAAAGTCGATGGGGTCGCAGCCGTCCTGGCCGTCGCAGTTGGTGTCGCGGTCCCAGCCGGCGGTGTGCTCCAGCAGCTGCTGTACGGTGATGTCGTAGATGCGCTGGTCGCGGATGGCTTCCGTATAGTAGGGGCGTTGCAGGTAGCCCTGCGGCCCAAATACCTTATCGGTCAGGCGCAAGCGCCCTTGTTCTACTAGCTGCATGATTGCCAACGCGGTTACTGGTTTCGATACGCTAGCTACACGCAGCAGATGGTAGGGCTGCATGGGCTGTGCGCCCGCCGCGTCGGAGGTGCCAAAAGCCCGGGCATACACCACGCGCCCTTGCGCGCCAAACGCTACCGAAGCACCCCGGATACCCCAGCGCTGCATAAACTGCTGCATGGCCCGGTCAAACGGCTGAAAGGCGGATACCGCCACACCCGTTTGCGCGCCTGCCCGAAGAGAAAATAACAAGCAGATAAAAAGGTAAAATTTCTTCAACGACTCAGCTACTAAAAATGTGCAACATCTGCCCAAGGCCTTTATACGACCCAGGTATTTATTGCAATTTTTGTAGCACAATTCAGCTTTATAAGATGTTTAAAAAAGTATGTTTTATAATTTTTTAAATAAAATTCACAGGTCTACCCTAACAGATCAGCTTCACCATTCGACATGCATAAAATTGAATATTATTTATACCAGTGCTTTGCAGCACCTTTCATGCATGCTATACTTTGTTCGTGACAAATCCCGTTGCCGTCAGTTATAGCCTTATTCGGCAGCTTTTATCGTGCGGCATCTTCCCTACCTTGCTAACTGATTTTTGGCGCTTGCCTCCATTCGTTTTACGCGTTCTTTCATGCAAATTCTCATTCTCAACGGCCCCAACCTCAACCTGCTGGGTCAGCGCGAGCCGGGCATCTACGGCACCCGCTCGTTTGACGACTACCTGCCCGAGCTGCAAGAGGCTTTCCCGAACCTGACCATCGAGTATTTCCAGAGCAACCACGAAGGCGAGCTGATTGATAAGCTGCACGAAATCGGCTTCACCTACCACGGCGCGGTGCTGAACGCGGGCGGCTACACGCACACCAGCGTGGCCCTCGCCGACGCTATTGCGGCCATTAACACGCCCGTGGTGGAAGTGCACCTGAGCAACCTGCACGCCCGCGAGGAATTCCGCCAGAAAAGCCTCATCGGCAAAAACTGCGTGGGCAGCATCGCCGGCTTCAAGCTCGACAGCTACAAGCTGGCCCTGTACTACTTTGATGGACTACGGCCTAAGCGGGTAGGGTTTCGGGTGTGAAGAGGTGAAATGGTGAAATGATGAGTAAAAAAGCCGTCTGTCATCCTGCATTTGCGAAGGACCTTCTGCCAGTTGAACGAGTCGTTGGTACGCTTGTCGTTCTCGCGTGAGAGGGTCCTTCGCAAGCTCAGGATGACAGACGGCTCGAAATAACAGACGGCTTAGGATGGCAGCACGAAAACTCGTCATCTCATCACTTCACTATCTCATCAACTCCCCCTTTCCCTACCTTTGTTTTTCCTCACTTTTTGACTTTCCTTCCTATGTATACTTTCAATCCGGGGCCGGCCGCTGTGTATCCGGCAGTGCGGCAATATTTAACCGATGCGTATGACCAGGGCTGGCTGTCGGCCCAGCACCGGGGCGAGCGGTTTACCACGTTGATGCGCCAGATTGTAGCCGACCTCAAGACCAAGCTCAACATTCCGCAGGACTACACCATTTTCTTCATGAACTCGGCCACCGAGTGCTGGGAGGTACTGGCCCAAAGCCTCACGCCGCGCAAGAGCCTGCACCTGTACAGCGGTGCTTTCGGGGAGAAGTGGTACGAGTACGCCAAGGCCCTGCGCCCGGCCTGCGTGGGCTACCCCTTCGGCATCGATGAGTTGCCCGACGTGGCCGCCCTACCCCTCCCCGACGATGAGCTGGACCTGGTGTGCATCACCCAAAACGAAACCAGCAACGCCACCCAGCTGCGCGACGGCTTCATTCTCAACCTGTTCAACAAGATCGGCAATGCCCTGCTGGCCGTGGATGCTACCTCCTCGATGGCGGGCGTGCAGCTGAAGTTCATCAAGGGCGACATCTGGTATGCTTCGGTGCAGAAGTGCTTCGGGTTGCCGGCGGGGCTGAGCATCATGGTATTGTCGCCGCGGGCGGTGGCGCGCTTCCGGCACATCAACGAGAGCAGCCACTACAACTCCCTCACGGCGCAGTATGAGAAGATGCTCAACTTCCAAACCACGCACACGCCCAACGTGCTCAACCTCTATCTGTTGAGCCGAGTGTTGCAGGACCGGGAGCCCATCAAAACCGTGCACCAACACCTGCTGGACCGCGCCACCAAGCTCTACGATTACTTCG
The DNA here is from genome assembly GCF_019334315.1 of Hymenobacter profundi. GTDB lineage: Bacteria > Bacteroidota > Bacteroidia > Cytophagales > Hymenobacteraceae > Hymenobacter > Hymenobacter profundi. Next base: position 1,524 of record NZ_JAHWGL010000114.1, on the reverse strand, counting down.
ACCAGGCCACCCAGCTTAAGCCCATGGTCACGAACCCCGAAACGCGCTCTACCACCGTCATCGGCCTGCAAGGTCCGCCTGCCCTGATTGACGAGGTGAAGCGCAAGGCCTTGGAGCAAGGCATGCAACTCGGCAGCGGTTACGGCCAGTGGAAACCCACCACCCTGCGCATCGCCAACTTCCCCGCCGTACCCGACGCGGCGTTTGAGCAGCTGGTGCAGTTCTTCGCCCGCGAGTTTGCCTAACCATGAAGTAGTGAGATGGTGAAATAGTGAGTTGTTGGGTTGATAACCAGCTATTTCATCATCTCGCCGCTTCATCATTCAGTAGTCTGCTGATGTTTAGTTTAAAAGAAATATTCTCCGTTACGCTCACCCTGTTTGCCATCATCGACATTCTGGGTTCGGTGCCAATTATCCTACAAATTCGGCAGCGCGAAGGGAAAATTCACTCGGAGAAGGCCACGCTGGTGGCGGGCTTGCTGATGGTGGCGTTCCTGTTTCTGGGGCAGAGTATCTTGTCGCTTTTTGGAGTTGACTACCAGTCGTTTGCTTTGGCCGGTGCCATTATCATCTTCCTCATTGGTATGGAGATGATTCTGGGAATTGAGCTGTTTCGGCACAACCCGGCGGCTTCGTCGGGTTCTATTGTGCCGCTGGCGTTTCCGCTCATCGTGGGCGCCGGCACTATGACTACGCTGCTCTCCCTGCGGGCGGCCTATTCCCTACCCAACGTGCTGGTAGGCATTGTGCTGAACTTGGTGTTTGTGTACGCCGTGCTGAAAAGCTCGGCCTGGATTGAGCGCAAGCTCGGCAAGGCCGGCGAGGACATTCTGCGCCGCGTGTTCGGCGTGATTCTGCTGGCCATTGCCATCAAGCTGTTTAAGAGTAATTTTTAAAGGGGTCTTAGGGTCTTGGCTGATGTTCAACGGATCATCTTTAGAACATCAATCCAAGCTCCCAAGACCCTACTAATCACCGCATGATTCACTTATATACCGATGGCTCGTCGCGGGGGAACCCGGGGCCGGGCGGCTACGGGGCCATTCTGCGCTTCGGGCCGCACGAGAAGGAGCTCACCCAGGGCTTCCGCCTGACCACCAATAACCGCATGGAACTGCTGGCCGTGATTGTGGGCCTGGAAGCCGTCACACGCCCAGAAATGCCCATCACCGTCGTCACCGACTCGAAATATGTGGTGGATGCCGTGGAGAAAAAGTGGGTGTTCGGCTGGGCCAACAAGCCTGATTTCGGCAAAAAAGCCAACGAGGACCTCTGGCGCCGCTTCCTGAAAGTGTACCGCCAGCGCACCGTGCGCTTCCAATGGGTACGCGGCCACAACGGCCACCCCGAAAACGAGCGTTGCGACCAACTAGCTGTGTGGAGTGCTACACAGGGGAAGTTACTGGTGGATGAAGGGTATGAGTTGATAGAGCAGAAGCGGTGAAGTGGTGAGTTTGTGAAGTAGTGAAAAAAGCGTGTGTCATCCTGAGCGCAGTGAAGGACCTTATCATGTGAGAACGAC
>NZ_JAHWGL010000113.1 GCF_019334315.1 Hymenobacter profundi | reverse complement strand
GGAGATGGTGAAGTGGTGAGGTTGTGAGTAAAAACGCGGCTGTCATCCTGAGCTTGCGAAGGACCTTCTCACGCTAGAACGAGTCGTTGTTACACTTGTCGTTCTGACGTGAGAAGGTCCTTCGCAAGCTCAGGATGACAGCCGCGTTTTTACTCACAACCTCACCACTTCACCATCTCCTTAAGTCCAATACTTAATAGGCGCGTGTGGGAAGCGGCGCTGCCATTCCTGGTAGAACCACTCTTTCAACGTGCGCATATCGTCGGGCTGGTACACGTACTTGTGGCCGCCGAACTTATTGCGCTTCACGGCGCGGGTGGCCTCGTCGAAGTCCAGGGAGGTATTGGGGTACCACTGTAGCAGCACGTCTTTGGAGCCGGGCGTGAAGCGGTGGCTGATAAACTCCACTGTCAGGTCGCAGTCGAAATTGAGGGTAGCGGCCAAGCGGTCGAGCAGGTGGGTGTAGTGCTGCTGCCAGTCGGGAATGGGCATAATAGGGGCTAGCACCACCCCTACTGGGTAGCCGCCGCCACCTTCGGTGACGGGTAGGGCCAGCCGGCGCAGGGCTTGCAGGCGCGCTTCCAGCGAGGCCGTGCCGGCTTCCAGCCGCCGCACTATCGGCTCGGCATTCAGGCTGAAACGGGCGCGGGTGTGACCCTGGTGGGGTAGGGAAAGCAGCGAGTCTACATGGTCGTACTTGCTTACGAAGCGCAGTCGGGCGCCCTCGCGCTGGCCGTAGTAGCGGATGCACTCGGCCAAGCTACCCGTCAGGTGCTCAATGCCCAGCACATCGGTGTAGCAGCTCACCTCGAAGCTGGTGAGGCGGCCGGCCTGCTCGTACTGCGCCGTATTTTCCAGCAATTGGGGTAGGTTGGCAAACACGCGCACCACCGGCGGCCCCGAGAGTGACCCCGCCAGGTAGCAGTACTGGCAGTGCGCAGGGCAGCCTTCGGCCAGGTTCATCTGCCAGTCGGCGGAGGGCGGCGTGGGTTGCAGGCGCAGGGCGCTGGGTGGGGCTTTCACCACGGCCAGGGTGCTCTTGGCGCGGCGGTAGGTATCGGCGGTATCGGCGCCGCGCAGGTTGGTGATGCGGTTGCTTTTCAGCAGCTCCACCTCCAGGCCGTGGGCCTCGACGCGGCTCAAAATCTGCTGGCCAAACTCTTCGTCGAGGGCATCGGGGGTGAATACTACGCGCTTGGGCAGCCAGATTTTGGCCGCGTGCGTACGAACGGGAGCGGTATCGAAAAGCGGAAGTTGCGGTAAGTCGATCATCACTTAGCACAACACCAACGTAGGGTAGAAAGATCCTTATCAGCCTATTAGAAGCAGCTTTCTATACATAGTCAAGTTATTATAAATCAATATTTTAAACACAAACACAAAACTATTTATGCCTCGCCTGACTTACTCACAAAACGCACCAGCATATCGCGCAGTTCTACGGGCAGATTGTGGGCGCGCGGCAGCAAAAAAGTGGTACGGCTGGAGTCGACGTAGCCAGCCAAGCGGGCAAATTCCGGCGCCGAAGCCTCGCCAAATCCCATGCTCCAGTCCGGAAACAGGCGTCGCTCACTGGTACCCTCGGCCACCGTTGCAACGTGGTAGTGGCGGGGGTCAGTAGCAATGGTACCGTACAGCTGCTCGATGGCCTCGGGCGGACCTTCCAGCACCTGCAAAATCTGGCCGGCACTGTACAGCAACATGCCCGTCACGCGGAGCGTGTGGTTTTTTGCCCGCGCCCGGACCAGAATCTGCTCCAACTCTGCCGGGGTGAAAGGCTTCTCGGCCACACTCGTGTAGACAATATAGTGTAGGGGCATGCGCAACCAAGCTAATGTTGTAATGTCGTGCTTAATACACGTCTCTGGGGAAAAATGTTCGTTTTCAACCGTTTGCTTGGGGTATTGTTGAGCTGCTAGCGCACCGTTTGGGGTAGGCCGTACTGCCGTGGTTAACAGGTTTTCGTGTGCATAAACCGAACAACTCGGATACTTTTGCGTTTTCTACCTGATTTCTCGCTCTGTACCTTTTATCTATGAGCCCTTCGCTCTCTCCAACTTCTTCTGTTGATGTAATTCTGATTGGCGCAGGCATCATGAGCGCCACACTGGGCACGATGCTCAAGGAATTACAACCCGACCTGACCATTGCCATCTTCGAGCGCCTCGATTTGGTGGCCGCCGAAAGCTCCGATGCCTGGAACAATGCCGGCACGGGCCACTCGGCCTTTTGCGAACTGAACTACACCCCCCAGCGCCCCGACGGCTCCGTGGACATCAGCAAGGCCGTGAAAATTGCCGAACAGTTTGAGCAGTCCAAGCAGTTCTGGTCTTTCTTCGTAGAGAAAGGCGTGCTGCCCGAACCGCATGAATTCATTCAGCAAGTGCCGCACATGAGTTTCGTGTGGGGCAGCAACAACGTGGACTTCTTGCAAAAGCGCTTCGACGCGCTTATCAAGTCGCCCCTGTTTGCGGGTATGCAATACAGCGAGGACCGCCAGCAGCTGGCCGACTGGATGCCACTGGTGATGGATGGCCGCGACCCACAGACGCCCGTGGCGGCTACCTATATGCCTATTGGTACCGACGTCAACTTCGGCGCCCTCACCCGCACGCTGTTCGAGCGGTTGCAAGAGATGCCGGGCGTATCGTTTCACCTCAACCACGAGGTAGAGAAACTGAAGCAAAAGCCCGACGGCACGTGGCGCATTCGCGTGCGTGACCGGGCCGCCGATACCTCGCGCAAGGTATACGGTAAGTTCGTGTTCATTGGCGCGGGCGGCGGCTCCCTCCCCCTACTCGAAAAATCGGATATTCCGGAAGGCCACGGCTTTGGCGGTTTTCCGGTGAGCGGGCAGTGGCTTAAGTGCACCAACCCCGACGTAATTGCCCAGCACGGCGCCAAAGTATACGGCAAAGCCGCCGTGGGCTCGCCGCCCATGTCGGTGCCGCACCTGGACACGCGTCAGATCAACGGCCGCAAGGAGTTGCTGTTTGGTCCTTATGCCGGCTTCACCACCAAGTTCCTCAAGAAGGGTTCTTACCTGGATTTGCTGAAGTCCATCCGGGCCGGCAACGTGCGGCCCATGCTGATTGCCGGGGCCAAAAACCTACCCCTCACCCGCTACCTGATTCAGCAGGTGCGCCAGTCGCCACAAGACCGCCTGAACGCCCTGCGCGACTACCTGCCCACCGCCCGCGCCGAGGACTGGGAGCTGGAAGTGGCTGGCCAGCGCGTGCAGGTGATCAAGAAAGACGCTAAAGAAGGCGGCGTTCTGGAGTTCGGTACCGAAGTAGTGGCGGCCGCCGATGGCTCCATTGCCGCGTTGCTGGGCGCCTCACCCGGCGCTTCTACAGCCGTAAGCATTATGCTGGGCCTAGTGCAGCGCTGCTTCCCCGAGCAAGCTGCTACCCCCGAGTGGCAGGCGAAGTTCAAAGCCATGATTCCTTCCTTCGGGCAGGAGCTGGCTAGCAACCCAGCCTTGTGCGAGGAGCTTCGGGCCAAAACCAGCGAGGTACTGGAGCTGGAAGCCGTAGCGCAGTAGTAGTGTCATTTCGAACGCAGTGAGAAATCTGGTTAACTGATACTAGATTTCTCACTGCGTTCGAAATGACAACGCCCTTACAGCCCCGTCCTGTTTTCCAGTGTGAAAGCAGGGCGGGGCTTTTCTTGTATATCCCTACCCTGCTCAGCAACTTTCCGTATACGGTACCTCCCATTCATCTCTTTCCTGACTGTTATGCAACAAGTAGCCCCTGGTGTACACCAGCTTACCATCCAACGCTTCGTTAATCTATACTTTGTCGAAACCGGCACGCCCGGCGAGTGGGTGCTGGTAGACACCGGCCTACCCGGTTCTAAACAAGCAATTATCGAAGCGGCTGATAAGCTGTTCTACCCCGGCACGCACCCCGAGGCTATCATCCTCACCCACGGCCACATGGACCACGCTGGCTCGGCGCAGGCGCTGTCGGAACACTGGAACGTGCCGGTGCTGGCCCATCCGTTGGAGCTACCGTTTCTCACAGGCAAAGCTGTGTATCCGCCCGCCGATCCTACCGTGGAAGGGGGCGGCTCGCTGGCCTTCGTCAGCCGGTTTTTCCCGCCGCAGTCGTTCCACCTTCCCAACGTGCAAGCTCTACCCGAGAACGACGTAGACCCACCCTTCCTGCCCGACTGGCAGTGGTACCACGTGCCAGGCCATGCGCCCGGTCAGGTAGCCTTGTTCCGCGAAAAAGACCGTACCCTGCTTGGCGGCGATGCCTTTGCGACGGCCAACCACGAGTCGGTGCCCTCGCTGCTGTTGCAACGACCCTGTATCAGTGTGGCCGGCGCACCCTTCAACTACGACTGGCAACAGGTGCGCGACTCCGTGCGCCAACTAGCGGAGCTACAGCCACAAGCCATCGGCTGCGGCCACGGCCCAGTGATTACGGGTCTGGAAGCCACCATGGGCCTCCAACGCCTGGCCGATGAGTTTCCGCTGCCGCTCTATGGCCGCTATGCCTACACGCCTGCCCGCCTCGACGAGAACGGGGTGGCCCACCTGCCCGTTGCCCCACCCGACCAATTCCCCAAAAAGCTGATTGCCGTAGCGGGTGCAGGCCTTTTAGCCGTCGGCCTCACGTTCCTGTTCGACAAAAAGAAGAAAAAAGCCAAGCGGGTGAAACCGGAAAGTCCCACACACAAAACGCCCAAGAAATTCCGGCGCCAAAGCGCCAGCACCTGGGAATAGGAGTTGCTGGCTTGCTACGGCCCAACGGCGCAGCTGTGGTGTACTAACCGCGGCTGCGCCGTTGGGCCGTATTGGTGACTCTTCTTGCGTGCCTCTCCCTACCCTGCCAGCGGTAGCGCAGTCAGTTTGAGCATCTACTTTGCGCCGCCTACCTACGCCCAACATTGCGCCCCGCCCGGCTTTCTGCTAACTTGCAACCCCGTTCGACCTCATATCGAACGCAAAAATCTACCACTCACCATTTCATAATTTCACTATAGATGGGACGCGCATTTGAATTTCGCAAAGGTCGCAAAATGAAGCGCTGGGACCGGATGTCCAAAGATTTCACCCGTATCGGCAAGGAAATCGTGATGGCCGTGAAGGAAAACGGCCCCAACCCCGATACCAACTCCCGCCTGCGCACAGCCATTCAGAACGCGAAGGGCGTGAATATGCCCAAAGACCGGGTAGACGCCGCTATTAAGCGGGCCAGCAGCCGCGAAGAAAAAGATTATCAAGAAGTTGTATATGAAGGCTACGCACCGCACGGCGTGGCTATTGTGGTGGAAACTGCCACCGACAACCCTACCCGCACTGTGGCCAACGTGCGCATGTACTTCAACCGCGGCAACGGCACACTGGGCACCTCCGGCTCTTCCGACTACACCTTCACCCGCAAGGGCGTGTTCAAGCTGGCTGCCGAGGGTCTCGACCGCGACGAGCTTGAGTTGGAGCTGATTGACTTCGGCGCCGAAGACGTGTACGAAGACCAGGAGGAGGACGAGCACGGCCACGTAACCAACCTGATGGTGGTGGAATGCGCGTTCCCCGATTTCGGCCAGTTGCAAAAGGCACTAGAAGAAAAAGGCGTTAACGTAATTAGCGCGCAGTTGCAGCGCGTGCCCAACACCACCGTATCGTTGGACGAGGAGCAGGCCGAGGAAGTGCTCAAGCTCATCGACCGGTTTGAGGAGGACGACGACGTACAGGCCGTGTACCATACGTTGGGCTAATCCCCTTCCGCATTTTGCAAAACGGGCCGCTCCTACCCTGGGGTGGCCCGTTTTTATTGGCTACCCCTTATCCCCTCCCCCATGCCCACCGAAAAAGAAAAGATGTTGGCCGGCGAGTTGTACCAGGCCAACGACCCCGAGCTGGTAGCCGAACGCCTCCGCGCCAAGCAGCTTTGTCACCGCTACAACCAGGAACCGATAGAGTTGAACAAGCAGATACTAGCCGAACTACTTGGCTATGAAACCAACGCTCATATCGAAACCAGCTTCCGCTGTGACTACGGCTACAACATCCAATTAGGCCAGAATTTCTATGCCAACTACAACCTGGTGGTACTAGACTGCGCCCCCGTCACCATCGGCGACAACGTGTTCATAGCGCCCAACGTGGTGCTGACCACTGCCGGCCACCCCGTAGAGGTAGGGCCGCGCATTGCCGGTTGGGAGTTTGCCCGCCCCATCACCATCGGCGACAACGTGTGGCTCGGCACTGGGGTGCTCGTGATGCCTGGCGTGACGATTGGCGCGGGCTCGGTCATTGGCGCGGGCAGCGTAGTCACGCGCGACGTGCCGCCGGGCGTAGTGGCCGTGGGCAACCCCTGCCGGGTGCTGCGGAAGGTGGTAGAGAGGTAGGCAGGCTGTTCAAAAAAAGTGTCATCCTGAGCAGCGCGAAGGACCTTCTCACGGCAGAACGATAGACGTATCAACGACTTGTTCTGCCGTGAGAAGGTCCTTCGCGCTGCTCAGGATGACACTATATTTCTATGATGCCACTCCTACCCTAATCCTCTGGGTAGGGAATGAACACGAAATTGGTGAACTCCTCATCCACCACAAACAAGCAGCAAAATTCGTCGGCGTCTTTGTACGTCTGTTGGAACGCTTCTATGCCTTCCGCACCCACGATGCCCTGCTGCACCAGCAGTTCCAGGTAGGAAGCAAACACGTGCCACTCCAGGCCCGCCTCGTCAGCATTCACCAGCAAGCTTCCCAGCGGCACCTCTTGCCGGGCAAAAATGAACACCGGGTATTTGGAAATATCGCGCTTCCGGATTTGAGAGGAAGCCTCTTGCAGCGTATCGGAAACAGCGGCAAAATCCTTGGTGATGGTACCGAGGTATTTGCCGTTCAGTTCGGGGTCGTTGGCGTAGTCCATTCAGTGTGGTTGATTTCAGGCCGCTTTCACGCGGATAATTCGAAGTTGAAACTCAGCAGTATCATACAAGCATGCTCCTACTTGGTATGTACCTGCCGGACAATCGGCTTTAATACTTTCAAAATCTGAATCTCGCATACAATCTGTTGCGGCAAACAGAACGAATCCTTCAGTGGAAACTAGCTCTAGCCCCGTATTTGAATACGCATTAGGATGGATTGTGAGTAGAATAGACTGGCAATCTGGTTCTGCTTCTGTCCAAAACTCTGGGACCAAAATGTAACCACCGAGAAAATCAGTTGCTGAAACCCAAGCAGCAAAAGGAATTTCGCCGCATATCACTAGTGCTTTACCGTTTGCAATGGGAACCAAGCCAGCTTCTTGAGGAAGCATAGAAATGGCGCAAGCCAAGTCATAATCAGTAGCAGGTTCCTTAGGATCGTTTGAAGCTCGGAAACTAGATTCAACAATCCGCCCATTTGAAGGGGAATTAATTCCTTCCCAGTAGGCAACCAATTCTACCGGACAAAGCAATTGTGGAACGCCACTGGTTACGCCGGAACTCCAATCTTCCACTCCGAACATTACCATACTACCGCAGCTCCAGCAGCACCACGTTCTCCACGTGGTGGGTATGCGGGAACATATCCACTGGCTGCACCTTCACCACCTTATACGCCTCGTCCAGCAGTTCCAAATCTCTTGCTTGGGTAGCAGGGTTGCAGCTGACGTACACGATACGTGGGGCGCGCATTTCCAGCAGGCGCTGCACCACATCTACGTGCATGCCGGCGCGGGGCGGGTCGGTGATGACCACGTCGGGGCGGCCGTGCTGTTGGATGAAGTCGGCGGAAAGGACGTCCTTCATGTCGCCGGCGTAGAACTCGGTGTTCGTCACACCGTTGATTTCGGAGTTCACGCGGGCGTCCTGCACGGCTTGCTCCACGTACTCTACCCCTACCACGTGCCGGGCCTGGCGGGCCACGAAGTTGGCGATGGTGCCGGCGCCGGTATAAAGGTCATATACCAACTCATTGCCAGATAATTGCGCGAAGTCGCGGGCAATCTTGTAGAGGTTGTAGGCGCCCGCCGAGTTGGTTTGGTAAAACGACTTCGGCCCTACCCGGAAGCGCAGGCCTTCCATCTCCTCCTCAATATAGGGCTTGCCTTTGTAGCACACTACTTCCAGGTCGTGGAAGGTTTCGTTGCCCTTGTCGTTGAGGACATAGTTGAGCGAGGTAATTTCCGGAAACTTCTCGTACACGTAGTCCAGCAGCGGCTCTATGGCCTGGTGCTGGCGGTAGCACTGCAAAATCACCATCAGCTCGCCGGTGCTTTCGGCCGTGCGGATGATGAGGTTGCGCAGCAAGCCGGTTTGCTTGATGATGTTGCCGAAGCGCAGCTCGTTTTCGCGCGCGTAGTTGCGGATGGCGAGGCGGATGGCGTTGCTGGGCTCGGGTTGTAGCCAGCAGTGTTCCACATCGATAATCTTATCGAAGCGGCCGGGCGTGTGGAAACCGAGGGCGCGGCGGTCAAAATCGGCCCCGCTCTTGATCTGTTCTTCCGTCAGCCAGCCCATAAAGCTGAACGTGAATTCGAGCTTGTTGCGGTAGTACTGCAAGGCCGGCGAGTGCGCGATGGGCAGCACTTCCGGAATCTGCACCTTGCCAATGCGTTGCAGGGTGTCTTCCACTTGCTGCTGCTTGTACTTGGTTTGGGTGTCGTAGCCAAGGTGCTGCCACTTGCAGCCCCCGCAAGTACCAAAGTGCTGGCAAAACGGCTCTACGCGCAGGTCAGAGTACTTATGGAAGTGCGTGGGCACGGCTTCCAGGAAGTTCTTTTTGCTTCTGGTAACGCGCAGGTCCACCACGTCGCCGGGTGCTACCTGGGTCACGAATATGACGAGGTTTTCGTGGCGGACAATGCACTTGCCCTCGGCCACCATGTCCTGAATCTCTACTTCGCGGAGTGCCTCCGCCGGAATTTTCTTTGCAGTCTTGTTCACAAGGGCAAAGATAATTCGTCTGAACCACGGATTCGCTCGGATTTTCCGGATTACACGGATTTTGTGAACGATTTCTCCGCCTCCCAGGGCTGAAGCCCTGGGCTAATTGGTGGAAACGTAACGGTAGATGCTCAGTAGCCCAAGGCTTCAGCCCTGGGATAACAGGCCCGCCTACAAAATCCGATCAATTCGTCTAACTCGCTAAAGTCCGTGAGCTTACTTCACAATTTCAAACCACCCTTTGTACTGCGTGCCATCGGCTAGTTTGAAGAGGTAGTAATGCGTGCCAGGACCGGTTTTTTCGCCGCCCCAGGTGTTGCGGTAGTCGCGGGCGGAGTACACTTCCTTACCCCATCGGTCGAAAATAGTGAGGGTGTTGCCGGGGTAGAGGGCCACATTGTCCACGAAAAACACGTCGTTTAGGCCGTCGCCGTTGGGGGTGATGATGTTGTACAGCAGGATTTTATTGGCGAAGTCCACACAAGCGTCGTTGGAGTACGAGGCCAGCGCACCCGCCCCAATAGCCTTCACCCGAAAGCACTGATTGAACCCCGCCGCGCTGGTCGCAAGCGACGCCCGCAGAGTAGCGCCCGGCACGGTAGCTACCAGGGTAGGCGCACCCTGGTCGGCTACGCGGTACACCTCATACTGTTGCACAGCAAAGCCTTGGTAGGCGCTCCACTGCACCAGCACCGAGCCCTCGGCGCGGCCGCCGGCTGCCTCCGTAGCCACAGCGGTGGTGTGGATGATGGTATGCGCCGGGCTGGTGAGTTCGGTACCGCAGGCGTTGGCTAGGGCCAAGCGATATTCGTAGGCCTGCGTATCGGTATCGGCGGAGGCATCGGTGTAGGTAGTGGCAGTGTTGGGCACATCGCCTACCCGAACAAAGCTGCCGGTGGTGCCGGCTGTACGGCGCTGGATGATGATCCGCTGAGCATTATCAGCATTTATCGGCGCTTGGAACGTGAGCTGTACTTGACGGTCGTCCGTTAGGCTCACGCTGGCTACTTGCAGATCGAGGCTGACGTTGTCGGGGCGCACTTGCAGGGTGTTTTCCGGACCAGCGCAACCGTACTGCGAGGTTTCAAGCACTTGCACGGTCTTCACGCTGGCGTTGTTCGGGTAGTCGACGGTGATGCTGCCGGTGCCCTGGCCGCTGGTGATGGTGCCGCCCGTTACGGTCCACTGGTAGGTAGAGCCCGCCAGTCCCGTCAGCGAGTAGCGCAGACCCGTTAGATTCTCGGGACACACGCGGGTAGGGCCAGCAATAGCTACCGCCACCGGCAGCGGATCTACTACAAACTGCTTGGCGTAAAGCGGCCCCACACAAGCACTGGTTTCGAGGGCTGTAAGCGTGTAGGTGCCCACGGCAGGCACCGCAAACGTGGTGCTGTTGCCCGTTGGCGTGAGCGTAGTCGACTGTTGCGTAGCCGTGTTCAGCAGCGTAAACTGATAGGTAGAGGTAGCAAAACCCGGCAGCGAAAACGTGACAGGGCTACTACCCACACAGGCACGGTCGGGGCCAGCAATGGTCAGAGTGGTAGCGGGTGGCGCCACCACTTCCACCTCCAAAGGCGCGCTCACGCCCAGGCACCGCACCGTACCACCGGGGTTGCTGGTTTCCGTGACCTGCAACCGGGTAGTGCCCAGCTGCGTCCAGGTAACTTGCACGGTAGCCCGATCGGTACTCGCCTGCGTGCCGCCTGTAAGCTGCCAGGCGTAGCTGGAGCCGTTGGTATACTGTGTTTGGTAGGTGTAGGTGCTCCCCAGGCACACCCGTACCGGCCCCGTAGGCGTTTCAGTAGCTAATTGCTGATTGATAACCACGGGCAGCGTAACTGGTTGCGCCGGGCACCCATACGCCGTAGTACCCAGCACCTGCACGCTGGCATTCGCATTGGCTGCTCCCCAGTTCACCGAAATGCTGCCGGTGCCCTGGCCGCTGGCAATGGTGCCACCCGTCACGGTCCACTGGTAGGTAGCGTTGCGCGGGTTGCGGACGCTGTACGTGACGCCCTGCACCGTGGGGCACACCGAGCGGCTGCCGCTAATGGTATCCAGCGCCGGCGTGGGGTTCACCGTTATGCGCACCGTGCGCTGCTGCGTGCAGCCACTGGCAGAGGTAGCCGTCAGCACATACGGCACTATAATAGGTACTGTGCCGGGGTTCGTAGGCGTGAGGGTAGGGTTGGCGGCGGTGGCGCTGCTGAGGCCGGCGGCCGGGCTCCACTGGTAGCTGATGCCCGCCACGGCCACGGCGCCCAACTGCGTTGCCTCGCCCGAGCACACCGTGCGGTCGGGGCCAGCCGTTACGGCCGGGGCAGCCACTACCCGCACGCGGTAAATAACCGCCGCACTCTTGCTGTTGCAGGCGTTGTCGGTGGCCGTTACAATCACGTCGTACGGCTCGGTGCGGGCCGAGCCGCAGGCCGGCACAAAGCGGAACGTACCCGTGACGCTGCCCGCACCGGTTACTACAGCCCTGCCCGTGCCACCGGGGGTAACCACCGTGCCGGGGTCATTGTTGAAGGTAGCATCGAAGCCCCCGGCACCATCCAGCAGCACGCTGGCAGCGCGCAGGACAATACGTTGGTCTTCCGGGTCAGTAGCGGTAGTGGTCAATGTCAACGCCTGACCTTCCAGTACAGTGTATTCCTGCGCTGTAGCACTGCCGCCGCTAAACTCGGGGGCTTTGTTGGGCTCACAGGCACGGGCTACCAGCTGCACGTCGCGCCGGGTAGTGCCCACCAGACTGTCGCGCCCGGCAATGCGGCGATACTCACGCACATCCACTGCTATAACGTATTTGCCCAGCGCGGGCGCCGCGTAGCGGCTCAGGCCCGTATTCTTATCCAGAAACGCGTAGCTGCCCGCTATCGGTCCAAAAGGTTGCTGCGCGCTGTACTGCGCAGGGTAGGTAATCAGCTGGGGCGGCGGGACGAAGAAGGTAGGCAGTGTACGATACGTACCGCCGTAGGGCGTACCAAAGGAATATTCCAGCCGGTCGCCGTCCGGGTCATAGGCATTGTTGATGATGATGGACGTATCGCCCTGACAGACAACGGCCACAGCTGTATCTGAGAAGTTGGGCGAGCTATTGGGAATGCTGGGCGGCGCCATATCCGCATACAGCGTCATGCCCTCGTTGTTGGGCCGTATGATGTTGGTTACATCGTTGTTGCGGGCCGTTTCGGAGAAAAACGCATAGTAGCCACGGGCATCGGCGGGCAGCGCCACTGTGGCTTCGTAGCGGTTAAGCCGAATCTTCACCGCCGTATTGCCCGCGGTGGTACAAGAGCCATTACTGGCCGGCTTGATAAGCGTGTTCTGTGTACGGGGTAGCGTGATGGAGCGCACAAGCAGCCCTGTCGTGCGGCTGTAGATGCCCACCAACTCCGACACCCGTCCACCCGGTACCTGTGAGGTCTGCTCATCAGCATTAAAGTAAACGACCATCGACAACCGGTACTGATAGGGCGTAGCTGCCGGGCCGCTGGTGTTCAAATATTGGTAGCTGATTTCACCGCCCAACAGGTGCGACGCCCGAGCAGATTGCCCGGCTGTGCCCACCAGCACCAGCATTAGCCATACTACCCACAGTAAACTTGAACGCATACGGTATAAGTGAAAATAAAAGAATCGGCCTAACTCGCCGATAGTACGGACTAAAGTAGAGACATTTTCCTGCTCCTTCCTCGCAGAATCGACCGGATTATTTCCTTACTCGCCCAGCCGCCCCTCCCACCGGAAAGCAGTAGCTTTGCCGACCATATCCACCGCCGTTTTTGGTTGACTGTTATGAAAGGAAAAGTTGTACTTATTACCGGGGGCACTTCCGGCATTGGCCGGGCCTGCGCCGTGGCGTTTGGGCAGGCTGGCGCCAGCATCGTTGTAACCGGGCGCGACGAAAGCCGCCTCGCTGACACTGCGCAGCAGCTCACGCAGTTGGGCATTACGCACCGCACCGTGCGCGCCGACGTAGGGGTGGAGGCCGATGCCGCTCGCGCCGTAGACGAAGCCATAGCTGCGTTCGGCCGTCTCGATGTGCTGCTCAACAACGCCGGCATTTCCATGCGAGCCAAGTTTGCCGATGCTGATTTGAGCGTGATTGAGCGCCTGATGCAGACCAACTTTTTCGGCACCGTATACACCACTAAGTTTGCCCTACCCCACATTGTGGCTAGCAAAGGCTCTATTGTGGGTATTTCTAGCATTGCCGGCTACCGGGGCCTACCCGGCCGCACGGGCTACTCGGCTTCTAAGTTCGCTATGCAAGGCTTTTTGGAAGCCTTGCGCACAGAATTGCTACCCCAGGGTGTGCACGTGCTAGTGGCCTGCCCCGGTTTCACGGCGTCCAACATTCGCCAGACCGCCCTGGCCGCCGATGGTTCTGCCCAAGGCGAGTCGCCCCGCGATGAGCAGAAGATGATGAGCAGCGAAGAAGTGGCCCGTCATATCTTGCGCGCCGTGCAGCAACGCCGCCGCGACCTGGTTCTCACTAGTATGGGCAAGCTCACGGTCTTTCTGAATAAGATCCTACCCGGCTTGTCTGATAAACTGGTGCTCAATCACTTCCGCAAGGAAGAAGCTGATTTTTCGCTGTAATTTTATAGAGCAGTTACAAGGAAGTGTATCCTCCTGAGCTTGCGAAGGGCCTTATCACAGGAGAACAACGAGCGTACCAATAGTTCGCTCTCACGTGATAAGGCCCTTCGCAAGCTCAGGAGGACACACTTCCCTGTATCTCTACCCTACTGCACTTCCAGCAGGTCGTGCTGCCGGATGTAGGCGTCTTTGCCCTGCCAGCGCACACGGTACCATACGTCTTGCTTGCCCAGCACAACCAGTCGGTCTCCGACGGCGGCGGTAGTCAGCCACGTGGCGCCGGGGCTGGGGCCTGCCATGAGGGCCGCGCGCGACCGGGCCACTAGGCCGCTACGTTCAGGGCGTAACAGATTCAGGAAAGCCGCCGTGGCCAGCACGTATGCGGCGTAGGCTACCCACCAACCCCGCCGCTCGCGGCGCCGCAGCCACAACACAGTGCCGCCTACCACCGCCACTAGCAATGCGACTTGCAACAGACGGTAGTAGTAGCGCCGAAACACGATGCGCAATTGCTGCCGCCAAGAATCGGGGTAGCCCGTGAGGCGGTGGCGTTGGGCCAGACTCGCCATCTTGGCCCAAGTAGAGCGCCGGGGCTGACGGGCTTGTGCCAGGCTCAGGTAGTAGAGGGCCGCTGGGTAGTGCCCTAGCCCCTCCTGCACATAGGCCATGCGCAGCAACATGCGGGGCGAGTAGACTTTTTGCTGCCGCAGCACTTGCCGGTAAAAAGGGTAGGCAGCCTCTATCGAGTCGGCGGCGAATAAAGAATCTGCCTTTTGCAGCGCCTCAGTATCTTTTTGAGCCAGAATTGGTTGGCTACCCAGCAGCGCCAGAAATGAAAAAAATAAGGCCTTTTTCAACAAAATATTTGGACAATCAGGAGTCAACTCCCTACTTTTGTGCCACAATAACGGAAAACGCTCCTGTTATTGCAATTTGATTCTGTAGCTCAGCTGGTAGAGCAGTACACTTTTAATGTACGGGTCCTGGGTTCGAATCCCAGCGGGATCACACAAAGCCTCGCAATTGGCGGGGCTTTTTCGTCTCTCATGAAGGTAGGCACAGCCCTATCGGCACCAGCATGAGAGCTTTTATTTCTTCTGATTCTGTAGCTCAGCTGGTAGAGCAGTACACTTTTAATGTACGGGTCCTGGGTTCGAATCCCAGCGGGATCACGCAAATCGTTGAACAGCCCCAGGCACTAGTTGCTTGGGGCTGTTTTGTTTAGCGCCAGGGCAAGCCCAATACTGCGGAAAAGTCGCGCAAAACCGACTACTTTGTATCTTGCAAACCGCTCAAACGTCACTTTCACGTGACGAAGCGTTCTAAAATCTGACTTACTGGCAACTCACAACCGGCAATTCCTATGCTGCGCACCGACTGGACCCTCGACGAAGTAAACGCTATTTATCACCAACCCGTGCTGGAGCTGGTAGCCCAGGCTGCGGCTGTGCACCGCGAGTTTCAGGCTACTGGCGAGGTGCAGGTATGCACGCTCCTGAGCGTGAAAACTGGCGGCTGCCCCGAGGACTGCGCCTACTGCCCCCAGGCCGCCCGCTACCACACCGGCGTGCAGGCCCACAAGCTCCTCCCCGATGCCGAAGTATTGGCTTCGGCCCAACGCGCCAAAGACTCGGGCTCTACCCGCTTCTGCATGGGCGCCGCCTGGCGCGAGGTGCGCGACAATCGCGACTTTGACCGGGTATTGAACATGGTGACCGAAGTGAACAATATTGGCCTGGAAGTGTGCTGCACCCTGGGCATGCTGAACGAGTACCAGGCCGAGCGCCTGAAAGAAGCGGGCCTCTACGCCTACAACCACAACCTCGACACCAGCCGCGAGCACTACAACGACATCATCACCACCCGCACCTACGACGACCGTCTCGACACGCTGGAGCACGTGCGCAAAGCCGGTATTTCGGTGTGTTCGGGCGGCATCATCGGCCTGGGCGAGACGGATGAGGACCGCGTGGCCATGCTGCACACGCTGGCTACCCTACCCCAGCACCCTGAGTCGGTGCCGGTGAATGCGCTGGTGCCGGTAGAGGGCACGCCCCTGGCCGAGCAGCCCCGCGTGAGTGTATGGGAAATGCTTCGCATGATTGCCACGGCCCGCCTGCTGATGCCCAAAACCATTGTGCGCCTCTCGGCCGGCCGTCAGGAAATGCCCGTAACCGAGCAAGCACTCTGCTTCCTGGCCGGCGCCAACTCCATCTTCTCCGGCGAAAAACTCCTCACTACCCCCAACCCCGATTTCGACGCTGATAAGCAGATGTTTGAGCTGCTGGGCCTGAAGCCCCGTAAGGCGTTTAAGGACGTGCCGCAGGGGGCCGCGGTATTAGGGAAGCAGGAAGCGGCAACTGTTTAAGGGAAATAATTTCCCATTTTGTCTGTTAAGCCTTCGCGTGTCATCCTGAGCCTG